>JANXXI010000377.1 GCA_025350695.1 Acidobacteriota bacterium | reverse complement strand
CTCTGGTATTCAGATTCGTGACAGTGACTTTCGCGCCAGCTACAGCCGCGCCACTTTCGTCGATAACTACTCCGGTGATGCTACCTTGCTCCACCTGAGCCATTGCTATTGCGGCGGAGAAAATCGCCAACACCACTAATTTCAAACTTAGAAGGTTCATGCCTACTCCCTTCTGTGGATTCTATCAGTTTCTTGATTCTATCAGTGCCACCAAAACTATTTCCGATTTCCGATCAATTAATTAAGCGATGATCCGCCTGATTGATCCCTCACCCTCTTCAATCAATTTGAATGCGCGGCCGTTGGCTTGAAACTGCATCTTTTAATGGTCAAGCCCCATCTGATTCACTATTGTGGCATGAATGTCGCTGCAATAGTGCCGGTCTCCCACGCCGCGATAGCCTATCGCATCGGTGGCCCGCGCACCGTTCCACTCTTATTTCCGCCACCTGCGAACCACGTGCAGTATGCCATCGCATTATGATCCCGGCCCTTTGAAGGGAGCCGCATTTCCATCCCAGAAAAGCTCCGATGCAAGCGCATGCTCCGTATATGAATGCGGGCTCCCACAGCTTCACACCGCTCAGGTCCGGCGCCCGAATGATATGCTACACCTCATGGCCGAAACCTATTCGATGACCCGACGAAGCCTTTTTCAATCAACCGCCAAAGCCGCCGCTGCCCTCAGCCTGCTGACTGGCCCCGAAGGGCTGCTCGCCGCCGCCCGCGAAAAGGCCAAACCCCTTAACTTGAAGATCACCGACCTAAAGACTTTCATCATTAATAAGGGTGGCAATAACGCGAACAACTATGTATTCGTCAAGATCTACACAAATCAAGGCATCACCGGGTTAGGCGAGGGGTCCGTCACCAGCAAGGCAGCCACCGTGGCGGCCGCCATCGACGAACACAAGCGTTACCTCGTGGGGCGTGATCCGGCCGACATCGAGATGCACTGGCAGGCAATGTATCGCTGGCCCCGCTGGCGTGGCGGACCGATTCTGAACTCGGCCATCAGCGCGGTCGAAATCGCGCTTTGGGATATTCTCGGCCAAGCCCTCGGCCAGCCAATCTGGAAATTGCTCGGCGGCAAAGCCCGAGACCGCGTCCAGATGTACGTCCACGCCGGCGGCAATACTCCGCAGGAATATGCGAAAAATTGGCTTCAGGCAAAGCAGGATGGTTGGACCGGATGCAAGGCCGGCTTCATCACCACGCAAGGCGACGTCATTGAACCGATTCGGTCCGTGCGCGAAGGCATCGCTAACTTGAAAGCTGTCCGCCAGGCCGTCGGCGAAGATTTCCGAATCTGCATTGACCTCCACGGCAAGACCACACCGGCAATGGCCGTCGATTTTTGTCGCCGCGCCGAAGAGTGTGGACCCTTCTTCGTTGAAGAGGCAACGCAGATTGAGGACCTGGACGAACTCGCACTCCTGCGCGGCAAGACACGCATTCCGCTTGCCACCGGCGAGCGCTTAACCACGAAGTACGGCTTCAGCCAAATCTGTCAGCGGCACTTAGTCGATTACATTCAACCCGACGTGATCCACTGCGGCGGCATCCTTGAAATGAAGAAGATCGCCACCATCGCCGAGGCGTACCGCATCGAACTTGCGCCCCACAATCCGCAGAGCGATGTTAGTACGCTCGCATCGCTTCACGTCGATTTCTGCACGCCGAATTTCGCCATTCAGGAAATCACACACCGCGGCAATGAACAATATTGGAAAGATCTGTTCTTCGGTGGCGGACCAACTTATGAAAAGGGATTCGCGTTGCCTCCCGATCGGCCGGGGCTCGGTATCGACATGGATGAAAAGGTGGCGGCTCTGCGTCCCTATCAGCCTCACACTCGCCAACAACTGAGATTTCCCGATGGCGGCATCGCCGATCACTAGACGGACATCAAGCATAATAGGCATCATGACCTTTACTCGGCGTTCCGCATTGGCGACTCTCTTGGCAGGCAGCGTAACTGGTCAGACCACCGCCCGATGGATCTCCTTGTTCGACGGCAAGTCGCTCAAGGGCTGGAAGGCAACTCCGTTCTCCAAGCACGGCGAAGTCTCCGTCAAGGACGGGACCATCATAATCGGAGAAGGACGCCTCACCGGCGTTACTTGGACCGGCGACTTCCCGCACTCCGGTTATGAAATTCAATTCGAAGCCGCGCGACTAAATGGAAATGATTTTTTTGCCGGGATCACGTTTCCTGTCAACGACTCGTTCTGCTCGTGGATCAACGGAGGGTGGGGAGGCGCCGTAGTTGGCTTATCCAGCCTGGACGGGGATGACGCTTCCGAGAACGACACAAATACTGCACGCGATTTCGCAAAGGGCCGCTGGTACGCCTTTCGTCTAAGAGTGACTAAATCCCGGATTGAAGGTTGGATCGACGGCCAAGTGGTGATTGACGCCGATATTACCGGACGACGTGTGGGACTGCGCCCGGGCGAGATCGACCTTTGCACTCCATTAGGGTTTGCAACATACTCAACAACTGCAGGCTTGCGAAAAATAAAATACCGGCTGCTAGGTTCGGGCGAACTCAAGTAATACCCTCACCATTCTCGATTCTTACTCACGCATCAAGTGCGGAAAAACGCCCCCTACTTATGGTTCTCCGCTGTATAATACTTTTCAGCGGTCGCTAGGTCGCCGCACAGAGGAGCACAATGAATCGGCGTTATTTCCTGATGAGTTCAGCCGCAGCTACTGCCAGCCAAGTGGTGCGTGCACAAAAGAGTCCCAATGATACCGTGCGAGTAGCCGTCGTCGGCTGCGGTGGACGCGGCGGCAGCCACATGAGCGCCTGGACTTCCCAGACCAATGTCGAATTGGCTGCCCTGGTGGACATCGACGATTCGCACACCGAAAGGTTCCTCGGCACGCTGGCCAAGGCCGGCAAGAAATCGGTGCCCACATTCCGTGATATCCGCAAGGTGCTCGACGACAAAAACATCGACGCGATTTCCATCGCCAGCCCCAACCACTGGCATACCCTCCAGACAATTTGGGCCTGCCAAGCCGGCAAAGATGTCTACGTCGAAAAGCCTTGCTCACATAACGTTTTCGAGTCCAAGCAAATTGTCGCGGCGGCACGCAAGTACAACCGGATGGTGCAGATGGGCAGTCAAAGCCGCTCCTCCCCTGCCCTCCAGGAAGCTGTGAGCAAAATGCGCGCCGGCGAATTTGGCGAAATCTACATGTCCCGCGGCCTCTGTTTTAAGTCGCGCAATACCATAGGAAAAACTCCCGAGGAGAAAGTTCCCCTCGGCGTTGACTACGATTTGTGGACCGGACCCGCTCCCCTGCGTCCGTTCACCAAGAACCGTTTCCACTACAACTGGCATTGGTTCTGGGATACCGGCAATGGCGACCTTGGCAATCAAGGAATTCACGAAGTGGACGTCGCCCGCTGGGGCTTGGGCGTGACCCATCCCACAAAAGTTAGCTCGATCGGCGGCAAGTTCATGTTCGACGATGATCAGGAGACGCCCAACACTATCGCCTCGTCCTTCGAATTCAACGTCGGCGGCAAGCCAAAGATGATGACCTTTGAGGTCCGGCACTGGTACAGCAATCACGAAGCCGGCATTAGCGGCGAGCGCGCGGGAAACACCATCGGAAACACCTTCTACGGCTCCGACGGCTACTTGGTAATTGACGGCTATAACAAGTACTACAGCTTCATGGGCAAGGATGGAAAGCCCGGACCCGGCAGGTCGGAACGAGACCGTCACTTTGAAAACTTCATCTCCGGCGTGCGTACCCGCAAGTCTGGCGACCTGAATGCCGAAATCGAAGAGGGCGCGATGTCTTGTGTGCTCATGCACCTTGCCAACATCTCCTACCGCCTGGGCCGCACACTGAACTGGGATGAGAAGACCTGGACGGTGAAGAATGATCCGGAAGCGAACAAAATGCTGACCCGCGAATATCGCAAAGGCTACGTAGTTCCCGAAAAAGTCTAGTATTTCAGTTGTCGAGAAAACGAGGAAGGATCCGAATCCCTCCTCGTTTCTTCAATTCATCAACCTTACTTCCCGACGGCTTCTAAATTTCACAATCTCCTTCATTTGGATATAGAAAAAGTGGGGCGGACACCCTGGTCTGCGGAGGCCCCCCGGCCCAACTGCCCAGAACCCCGACGACTCCAACTCAATAGCCCCCGGTAATTTCCACTTGCTAAAACATCTCCTGGAAGTTGACACCGCCCCTTCTACTAGATTAACTTCAGGAAGATGCCCGATTTGGGATAATCTCTGATAGGATCGGCACTTTATCTCGTATGTCCAAAACTAGCGCAGACCTCCGTCCGATTCATGAGTTGCTAGCTTCCGATTTGGCCTCCGTCGACATAGCGGAAGAATCCGTAATGCAGCGCGCCGAACGCATCGGCTTTGATGAAGATGCCCGCATGGATCTCGGCCTTGCTGTGCGCGAAGCTATGGTCAACGCGGTCGTCCATGGTAACAACTACAGTCCCAAGAAAAAGGTGGAATTATCCATTCATTCTTCCATGGATAGTTTGCGCGTCGTAATATTGGACCAGGGCTCCGGATTTGAGGTGAAAACCGTTCCCGACCCTCTCGACGATCAAAACCTCATGAAAACGTCCGGCCGGGGCTTGCTGATGATGCAGACCTACGTAGACGAACTTTCGGTCAAAAAAGGCGCCAAAGGCGGCACCGAAGTTGTGATGGTCAAGTATTTACCGTAAGCATACCGTTCTTAAAATTAGGAGAAACCAGAAAACGATGAGTTTGAAATTAACGACACGGCAAGTAGGTGACGTAACTGTTATGGACGCGGTGGGAAAAATCACCCTCGGCGAGGGATCGGTCGCTTTCCGCGATGCGGCCAAGGACTTGCTAGCCAGCGGCCATAAGAAAATACTGGTCAATCTAGGCGAAGTCAACTACATCGATAGTTCCGGCATCGGCGAATTGGTCTCCGCCTTCACCACCACCTCCAACCAGGACGGCCAATTGAAGCTCTTAAGCCTCACAAAACGAGTACAGGACCTGCTCCAAATCACCAAACTTTACACAGTTTTTGAAGTCCATGACGACGAGGCGAACGCTATTCGAAGTTTCTCGTAGAAATATTTTCAACTTCGCGTGAGAATTTTCCTGAGCTAAACCCACTACATCTTGTCACTAGGGTGTTTTGGGGATAAGAATCCCTCACCTCTTGGGGGAAGAAACTTGATTGCTCGTGAGCCTGTTCAGAACCGTCCAACTGTCCTTATTGCCGACCCCAACACTTTGATCCGGGAAGGTATTGCCGCACTGATCGATGCCGGACCCTATGAAGTCATCGCTCAGTGCGAAGACGGTGAGGAAGTCGTTCGCCTCGTAATCGAAAAAAGGCCTGCCATCGCACTCATTGAAATGCATTTGGCGAAACTGTACACGCTTGAGGCGGTGCGCAAGTTACGGTACCTGGAAATCCCAACTCGCATCGCCATCCTCAGCAACAGCGGCGACCGCAAAACCGTCATTGAAGCTCTCCGCTGCGGAGCTCACGCCTTCTTTCTCAAATCAGCCAGTTCACGCTTTCTTTTCGAAGGCTTCGCCCAAATCCTGGCCGGTGGCATTTACGTCACCCCGCAACTCGAACTCGACAAAATCTTTGCCCCCGCCAGAAGTTCGCCAAACGACGCCATCGATCCGATCGAAACGCTCAGCGCCAGGGAACATCAAGTGTTCACGATGCTTGTGGAAGGCATGCGCGCCAAAGAAATCGCCGGGCGGCTAGAGGTAAGCCCTAAAACTGTCGACACCTATCGCGCCAGCCTCATGCGGAAACTGGATATCCACGATGTGGCGGGCCTGGTAAAGTTCGCCATCCGACGCAATTTGACGTCGATGCCGGCCCACATGGGACGTTAGTCAAAAGGAGGGCCGAAAGGACGCCCTTCTCAGGTGATGGAAAAACTACGAAGTTCGATGTTCCTCCCCCGCACTCCGCTAAACTGGTTCCATGAACTGGAGCCGTCTAGCCGCGTCGGCCCTCGGGCTGGCCGTCATCCTCGGAGCCTTTGGCGCACATGGACTCAAGGGCCGCCTCGACGCCTACGCGATGGGCGTGTACGAAAAGGCCGTCTTTTACCATTTCATTCACGCGCTGGGAATGCTAGTCACTTCCATCCTTCCAAAATCAGGGACTCTCACTTCCCGAATTGCAGCCCGGATTTGCGCGCTCTTTGTCGTAGGGATCGTTTTGTTCTCCGGCTCACTTTACCTGCTAGCCGTTAGCGGACTGACCATCCTAGGAGCCATCACGCCTCTAGGCGGATTAGCCTTCATCGCCGCGTGGTTCCTGCTTGCCTGGTCCCTTCGGTAACTAAAACTCCAGCCGCCTCTTCTGGGCATCGATCTTCTTCCCATCAATGCCCGCAACTTTCTTCAAATCCTCAATATTCTTAAACTCCGCTTTCGCCCGAGCCTGCACAATCGCATCCGCCTGTTCTTCGGAAATCACCAGCACTCGCGCCAACTCCTGAGCCGTAGCCTTATTCACATTCAGCTTAGGTAACGCCTTGATGTTCTGCGTTAGGTACTGAATGACCTCGTAGAACTCTTCATCGCTGCCTTTCGCTCCACGCTGAATCATATCGGCCACAACCGCTCCCCAACCGTCTTCGGAATGCGGTTTCCCCAGCATCAGTTCAGCACCGTGACAACTCGAGCAAACCTTTTGCGTAACCGCCTTCCCAGGAGCATCCGGTAGCTGAGGCTTATCCTGCGCGGAAAGCATCATCGAGAACAAAAGGCCGAATATCAAAGGTCGTTTGAGCATAGGTTCTACAGCTATTTTAGCCGATGCGCAAATCGCTGTTCTGGTTACAGCGTCTTTACAAACTTTACGTAATCTGGTCATGCCGAAACTTTCTCACGCTAAAAAACATTTATTGATAAGAAAAGGTAACCAAACCACTCATACACGTCATCTTAAAATTTGAATCCGACTTTCTTGGAAAACTAATGAGAACAGCTTCAGCAGAAGAATCCCTAAAATTTGAAGTAGCCCAGAAGATCCGCGCCAGCATCTACTCTGGCGAGTTCAAGCCCGGCCAGCCTCTTCGCGAGTTGGCTCTGGCCAAGGAATTGTTGGTAAGCCAAGCAGTAGTGCGCGAAGCATTGACCCATCTTGAACCCATGGGCCTCATTCGCCGCGTTCCAAACAAGGGAACCTACGTCACCAATCCCACTCACGACGAAATGCGCGACCGGCTCCGCATGCGCATCCTCATTGAGGAAATCATCTGCCTCGACGCCTCTAAGTTAATGTCGACCGAAGAGTTCGCCGAAGCCCACGCTCTCATTGACCCAATCGACAGTGCCGCCCAAAGCGGCGATAGCAAGTCCATGCTTGACGCCGACAGCGCCTTCCATCGCTATCTATGGCTGAAGTCCGGCAGCCCAGTCCTGAATCGCACCATCGAACAGGTAAACGCCCCCTTAGTCGCTTTCTATACTCCTTCCAATCAACCCCAGGATTCCAAGGAGCTGCGCAACATCCTAGCGGCCATGGAATCAAAAGACGAAACAAGAATCCGCGCCGCCGTCCGCCAGCACCTGGGAAGTGTTTTCCCAACCCTAAAGTAAGGCCGACCGGTTCAGGTAAATTCGATCCCCATCCCCCCGGGTTTCTTGTAAACTAATACAGTTAACCTGCAACTTACCAGGAGAATCGAATGATCCAGTTGAAAGTGAACGGCTCAGCCAAGCAGTTCAATGGCGATCCGGAAATGCCCCTGCTGTGGTATCTCCGTGATCAACTCAAAATGAAGGGCACCAAATTCGGCTGCGGCATGGGCCTCTGTGGAGCCTGCACTGTCCACGTGGACGGCAAGCCCGCCCGCAGTTGCCAAACCTCCATGCAAGCTGCCACCGGCAAATCCATCCTCACTATCGAAGGACTAGCCAAAGGCCGCACCGAACACCCGCTACAAAAAGCCTGGAAGCAATGCGCCGTTCCCCAATGCGGCTACTGCCAAAGTGGCCAGATCATGCAGGCCGCCGGGTTGCTTAAGGATAAACCCAAACCCACCGACAAGGACATCGACGACGGCATGCAGGGCAACATCTGCCGCTGCGGAACCTATCAACGCATTCGAAAAGCGATCAAGCTCGCCGCGGGGGTGTCCGCATGATCGCCACGAACAACAATCAAGTAGAACGCGTCAGCCGCCGTGGCTTCCTCGGCCGCGCCTTCACAGCGGGCTCGCTAGTGCTCGGCGCCAAAGTTCTGCCTCTTGAAGCCGCGGCCGCGACCGCCGTCGGCCCAACCTGGGCTCCTAGCGTTTACCTCGGCCTCAGTCCCACCGGCATCGTCACCATCATCGCCCACCGTTCAGAAATGGGCACCGGCGTCAGAACCGTTCTACCCATGGTCATCGCCGACGAACTCGAAGCCGATTGGAAAATGATCAAAGTGGAACAGGCCATCGGCGACGCCAAATTCGGCTCGCAAAATACCGATGGCTCCTGCTCCATTCGCGATTTCTACGATGCTCTCCGTCAGGCCGGCGCCTCCGCCAAATTAATGCTCGAACGCGCCGCCGCACAGAAGTGGAACGTCCCCGCTTCCGAATGCTCCGGCAATAATCACTTCGTCGTTCATACCAGCGGCAAGAAACTCGCATACGGCCAACTCGTCGCCTTGGCCGCCAAACAGCCCGTTCCGAAAAAGGAAGAGCTCACCTTCAAGAAGGAAGCCGACTACAAATACATCGGCAAAGATGTCCCGATGATCGACCTTGAAGACATCGTTCACGGCCGCGGTACATTTGGCATGGATGCCGAAGTCCCCGGCATGGTCTTCGCCTCCATCGAACGCGCCCCCATCTACGGCGCGAAATATAAAAGTCACGATGATGCCGAAGCCCGCAAAGTCGCCGGTGTCTCCGACGTAATAGTCATCCCCGATTTCAAACCGCCCCACCTGTTCCAAGCCCTCGGCGGCGTAGCCGTCATTGCCGATAGCACCTGGGCCGCCATGCAGGGCCGCAAAAAGTTGAAGGTGCAATGGGAGCAAAGTCCCCACGCAAGCTTCGATTCCGAAGCCTATAAAAAGGAGCTATCCGACAAAGCCCGCCAGCCGCAAAAAGTAGTCCGCAACCTTGGCGACGTCGATGCCGAATTCGCCCGGGCCGGAAAAACCATCGACGCCCAATACTACGTCCCGCACCTCTCCCACGCCCCCATGGAGCCACCCGCGGCCATCGCCGAATTCAAAAACGGCAAGGTAACAGCATGGGCCGCAACGCAAAATCCGCAAGCCGTGCAGGACGCCGTGTCCGCCGCAATGGGCATCGACAAGAAAGATGTGGTCTGCAACGTAACCCTGCTTGGCGGCGGCTTCGGCCGCAAGTCCAAACCAGATTACGTCTGCGAAGCCGCGATTCTGTCAAAGAAAATCGGCAAACCAGTCAAGGTAGCCTGGAGCCGCGAAGAAGATATTCAATTCGACTTCTACCACGCCGTCTCCTCCATGTACATGAAGGCTTCTGTTGACGCCAAAGGCAAGCCAACCGCTTGGCTGCACCGCAGCGTTTTCCCCTCCATCGGATCCACCTTCGACGCCTCCGCCCGCTACGGCCAGGAGTTTGAAATGGGCATGGGCTGGGTCGATCTGCCGCACGATATACCCAATCACCGCGCCGAAAACGGCCCCGCTGAAAATCACGTTCGCGTCGGTTGGATGCGCGCCGTGGCCAACATCTATCACGCCTTCGCCATCCACTCCTTCCTCGACGAATTAGCAGTGGCCGCGAAGCGCGACCCCGTGGAATATTTGCTCGACGTCCTCGGCCAGGATCGCAAGGTTCTAATCAAACCAGAAGGCATGGCCTACTGGAACAATACTATGTCGCAAGACATCTATCCGGTAGATACCGCCCGTCTGCGCCGCGTTATCGAATTGGCGGCTGAAAAATCCGGCTGGGCCAACTACAAGCCATCGAAAGGCAAAGCCCTTGGCATCGCCGCGCATCGCAGCTTTTTAACCTATGTTGCAACCGTAGTTGAGGTTGAAGTCGATGACCGTGGCAACCTCAAAATCCCGAAGGTAGTCTACGCCGTGGACGCCGGCAAGATCATGCACCCCGATCGCGTCAAGTCCCAATTCGAAGGCGCCGCGGTATTCGGAACAAGCATCGCCCTACACGGCGAAATCACAGCCAAAGGCGGCCGCATTCAGCAATCCAACTATCACAACTATCAAGTAGCGCGCATGAACGACGCTCCCTACTTGACCGAAGTGCACGTTGTGAAAAGCGATGCTCCCCCAGCCGGCGTTGGTGAACCAGGTGTACCAACAGTAATCCCAGCCATATGCAATGCAATCTACCGCGCTACGGGCAAGCGAATCCGCGAATTACCATTGAAGAAGCAGCTAGCCTAAAGCAGCAGTCCTTGCATATATTGGGCCCACGCAAACGTGGGCGGGCGGCCCTCAAGGACGCCCTGTCCGGGGGATGCAAGCTCTGCTAATCTTCATTGAAACTATATTCGCGTGCTAGCATCTTAGAAGTAGGGATCTGATCAATGACACGGTTGCTATTTCCGCTTTGCCTCGTTATCACCAATTTG
>JANXXI010000367.1 GCA_025350695.1 Acidobacteriota bacterium | reverse complement strand
CCATTTCTCCTGGTGCGACAGGTCCCACCGAGTAGCTGGCTACATTGGTGATTGCAGAAATAATTGGCTTGCCCGTTTGCGCCGTGACCAACAGCGGGGCTGCAAGAAGGATGAAATGAGCCGTGAGACGAGATTGGCCGGACATGGTTGAGGCTCCCGACTTCAATCGGCAGACGAGAATCGTAGCATTACTTTAGGATACGAAGAACTGGTGTGCGTCGTCGATGAAGAATATGTCAAAAGGGTCAAGAGGCCCTTCTGGGACGGGACTCCTGTGGGAGTATTCTCTGAGGTAGCCGATTGCGTTGATCGGACATTGGCAATCCGAGACGGTCGTTTCGCCATCGTAAATTGGTTTCGTATGGCCCTCGACGCAAGCTGGCGTGTGCTTGCGGTAGAGCCGAAGATGCTGTTGCATGAACCTACTTTACCAGCATTCGCTTGGAAATCTTAGATGTATCTATTGCAAATAAGAGATAGATACATCTAAAGTGGCGGAGGAAGAGGGATTCGAACCCCCGGTACCCGTTAAGGTACAACAGTTTTCAAGACTGCCGGTATAAACCGCTCACCCATTCCTCCGCATTGAGGCGGGCTTCTTCTACATTTTACCATCATCCCCGCACTCGATTGCTGATCCAACACATATCAGAACTTTCGTCATCGATAGGTGACCATTTGCTGGGGCAGATGTGCGGTCGAATTGAACAGGTCCAAGCTTATGCGGCCGCCACTATAAAGAAATTCAGTGACTGAGCAATTCCGCACGCGCCAATTCAAATCAAGCGCCGTTCGAGTGGGGGCCTTGGTCGTCCACTGCACCGCCCGTCCAATCACACCACCTGATGTGAAAACCGCTATTCGCTGGTTTGGCTCCAAACTCGTAATAATACCCGTCAGCACGCGCTCAACACGCGCGAAGAAAGTTGAAGCGGATTCGACCGCTGGAGCCGCAACTCCGTCTTCCAACCAGGCAGTCATTAAGCGTTCAAACATCCGTTGAAAATGCTTATTGCGGTCCTCTTCGCCCTTGTGCATCTCAAACTCCGCACGCAAGTCAGCAAACTTCGAGTCGCGTCGCGCAAGAACGTCTGCCAAATATGTGGTCACACCGGTTGCGTCATACTCATTTAGGGCGGCATCAAACTCGATAGGCGGAGCATCAGGCAAGTAGCCGCAAACAATTTCCGCAGTTCTCTTCTGCCGCTCCAAGGCTCCGCACAGCACCTGGTTGAAGCTTCTTCCCTCGACCGCCCAAGCTTCCCCCAACCGGTGTGCCTGCTGTTCGCCCAAGGTCGTCAGTCGATCCGAATTCTTTGCGAAGGCCGTGGCCTGCCCATGTCGCACCAACGTCAGCGTGCTCATTTGCGTTCGGCCGGTTCAGTACTCGCTTGCAGCCGTCTCATACCACGAATCCAACGATCGTAGTCAGTCGCCTTGCGACGGAAATATTCCAACACTTCCGGGTGCGGCAAGATCAGGAATTGCTCGGCATCCAGGCTGCGGACCACGGCCTCAGCCACCTCTTCCACCGAGATTGAACCACCGCGCAAAAACGACTCCCGCTCCCCATCATCCCCCAGCAGCATCCGCGTTCGCACACCTTGCGGACACAAACAAGATACCTTCAAACCACGATCCCCATAGGTTATGGAAAGCCATTCAGCGAAGGCCACGGCAGCATGTTTCGACACAGCATAAGGGGCCGATCCGATTTGGCTCAACAGACCAGCCGCACTCGCCGTGCTCAACCAGTATCCGCCGCCGCGCGCCAACATTCGTGGAACCAATACCCGCGCCGCGTGCACATGGGCTATCACGTTGATGTTCAACGTTTGCTCCCAGTCCGCGAAATCCAACTCCTCGCCACCGGGTGTGAAAATCCCAGCATTCGCACAAAACAGGTCGATGGGCCCATTCTGCTTTTCGGCCTGCTCGATCATCGACTCTACTGACCGGCCCACAGCGCAATCCACTTCTATCGCCAGGCCTTTCACTTCGGCAGCCACTTCCAACGCCCGGTCGATCTCAACGTCCGCCACCGTCACTGCCCGCGCACCCTCAGCATGAAACCGCAAACATAGCGCCCGGCCAATACCGTTAGCTCCACCCGTAACTACGACGTGCTTACCGCTTATCAGCATCGTACTTGGCCAACTCCCATTTTGCGATTGCTTCCTGATGCACTTCGTCCGGCCCATCGGCCAACCGTAGCGTCCGCGAATTTGCCCAGGCCGCCGCAAGAAACGTGTCATTACAAACACCCATGGCGCCGTGTGCTTGAATAGCGCGATCCAGCACCCGAAGTGCGACATTCGGGGCGAGAACTTTGATAGCGGCGATCTCCGTCCTTGCGCCCTTATTTCCCACCGTATCCATCATGTAAGCGGCCTTCAACGTCAAGAGTCTAGCTTGTTCAATCTCCATGCGCGAGGCGGCGATGTCGGCTCTAACCGTCCCCATTTCGGAGATTTTCTTGCCGAAAGCTACTCGGGCATTGGCTCTGCGGCACATTAATTCTAAAGCCCGTTCGGCAACGCCTATCAACCGCATGCAGTGATGAATGCGGCCCGGCCCAAGGCGTCCTTGGGCGATCTCAAACCCGCGGCCTTCGCCTAATAACAAATTGCTCGTCGGCACCCTCACGTTCGTAAAGGTGATCTCGCCATGGCCGTGCGGGGCGTGGTCATACCCAAACACGTTCAACATCCGTTCGATCTTCACGCCTGGGGTATCCACCGGCACAAGAATCATAGATTGCTGCTTATGCTTGGCCGCCGTCGGGTCTGTCTTGCCCATGAAGATGATGATCTTGCAGCGCGGATCTCCTGCGCCGGAACTCCACCACTTGCGCCCGTCGATTACGTAGTCATCGCCGTCCCGCACTATGCGGGCTTGGATATTGGTCGCGTCCGACGAGGCAACGTCCGGCTCCGTCATCCCGAAGCAGGAGCGTATCTCTCCGGCCAGCAGCGGCTCCATCCATTGCTTCTTGTGCACCGCAGTGCCGTAACGTTCCAGCACTTCCATGTTGCCCGTATCCGGTGCGGAGCAATTGAAAACCTCAGGAGCCCAATACACGCGCCCCATGATTTCGCATAAGGGTGCGTATTCGAGATTTTTCAATCCGGCCCCCCGTTCGCTTTCCGGTAGGAACAGATTCCACAGTCCGGCGGCGCCCGCTTTGGGTTTCAATTCTTCAATAAGGGGGATCGGCGTCCATCGATTGCCCGCGGCAATCTGACTTTCAACCAGCGCTTCATTTGGGTAGATTTGTTCCCGCATGAAATCTGTGAGGCGCCGTTGAAGGTCTTGTACTTTTTCGGAGTAATCAAAATGCATGGTTCAGCATCTACTTTACCCAAAAACGGAATGTATACTAATGAGGTGCAACGCCGACTCTCTACATTACTTCTTTGTATAGCCGTTTCCATTCTGGCTCAAGATGCTCCAAAGGGCCCCTACACTGCTACGCCAGAAGAAATGGCGGCCTTGTCCGCAAAGGCCAAGGAGCTTGAACAAAAGCTGGCCTCCGTGAAAGGCAAGTCCGACCTTGCCGATGCTGAAATCTATCTTAAGGCTGCGCGCTGGGCTATCGAATATTCTTCCAAAGAACTCTCTTCAAAGAACGATTACAAGTCAGCGCTGGCCGGACTTGACCGGGGAATTACGCGCGCCGTGCAATTGGCCAAAGGCGAAAAGCCATGGACACAAGCCAAAGGCCGCCTCTCCAGAGCCTATGTCTCGCGCGTTGATGGCAGTTTGCAACCCTATGGCCTGATCATTCCCGAATCGTATCAAGCCGGAAAGCCAATAAGGCTCGATGTGAATTTGCATGGCCGCGGTGCAACGTTGACAGAAGTGAATTTTCTCGCCTCCCACGATTCCGATAAGGCGTTGCCGGCCGGTCAGGATTTCATTCAGCTAGATGTGTTTGGCCGCACTAACAACGCCTATCGTTGGGCTGGTGAGACGGATGTGCTCGAAGCGGTGGCCGCTGTTCAGAGTCAATATTCCATCGACCCCGACCGCATTGTTCTTCGCGGCTTTTCCATGGGCGGGGCGGGCACTTGGCACATAGGCTTACATTTCCCTGGCAGTTGGGCTGCAATCGAAGCCGGCGCCGGATTCACTGAAACCATGAAGTACGCAAAAGTGAAGGATCCACGTGAGCCGGAAAAGGCGGCGATGCATATCTACGATGCGGTGGATTACGCCGTAAACACGACGATTGTTCCGACGGTAGGCTACGGCGGGGAGATCGACCCGCAATTGGCGGCCTCGAAAAATATCAAAGAGGAACTAGCCCGACTGGGAATTAGTCCTCCGCGGATTCTTTTCCTTGTAGGTCCGCAGACGGCCCATAAATTTCACCCAGATTCGAAAAAGTTGTCGGATGCCTTTATTGAAAAGAACCTCCCCCGCAAACCTCTGGCGGATTTCACTTTCGTCACATACACTCCCCGCTATGGCAACTTGCGCGGCTTCACCGTAGACGCTCTGGAAACTCTCTATGAACGGGCCACCCTATCGCGCAAAGGAACAAAGTTCACCACCACCAACATTCGTAGCCTTGAACTGGACACCACGCGCACAGTCACGGTTGACGGCGAAACCCTCACCGGTAAGCAGTTCCACAAAAGGGAAGGGAAGTGGGTAGCCGGAAAGATCACAGACGTTCACAAGCGCCGGGGTTTGCAGGGCCCCATTGACGACGCCTTCATGGATTCGTTCTTGTGCGTTTATTCCGGAACGAAGCCAAAAGGGCTAGAAGAGTTTGCCGCCACTTGGTCAAAGTACATGCGCGGCGATCTACCGGTCAAGGAAGCTTCCAAAGTTACAAAGGCGGAGATGGATGCGCACAATCTGATTCTGTGGGGCACGCCTAGCTCAAACCCGCTTATCGGTCAGGTCGCCACTAAGCTTCCTATTCGTTGGGCAAACGGTCAGTTTAGCGTCGCTGGAAAAAGCTATTCTGAAAAACAATTTACTCTACAAATGATCGCTCCCAAACCGCTGTCGCCGTCCCGTTACGTGGTCCTCAACACCGGTCATAGCTTCGGCGACAAGGAATTTATCGGCACCAATGCGTTGCTATATCCACGCAAAGGCGACTGGGCGGTTGTCCGCCAAGAAGATGGAGAAGTGGTCAGTTCCGGCTTGTTCAATTCCAACTGGAAACTACAGTAACCTGGAAAGACATGCGCTATCGCAAATTAGGAAAAACTGGACTTGAAGTTAGTGAGGTTGGATTTGGAGCCTGGGGCATTGGAGGCCGTCAATGGCTAGGTGGCAACGATGACGATTCGATCCATGCGCTGAAACGGTCCATTGAATTAGGCCTGAACTTCATCGACACGGCGCTTGCATACAACGACGGACACAGCGAAACGCTGGTAGGGAAAGCGGTAAGGGAATGCGGCGCCAAAGTTTATTTGGCCACAAAAGTTCCGCCCAAGAATCGCGTTTGGCCGGCCGCCCCCGATTCAGATATCCAAGACGTATTCCCGGTTGATTACGTCATCGAATCGACCGAAACCAGCCTTCGCAACCTTGGCGTCGACACACTTGATCTGCAGCAGCTTCATGTTTGGAGCGCAGGCTGGACTGAGCGCGACGAGTGGCGTGCTGTTTTTGAAAAATTGAAAAAGTCCGGCAAAGTGCGAAACATCGGCATCTCCATTAATGCTCATCAGCCCGATACGGCGTTGAAGCTAATTAAGACAGGCCTGATCGACACCGTCCAGGTGATTTATAACATCTTCGATCCCACGCCGCAGAAGAACCTGTTCCCCTTGTGTTTAGAACACAACATTGGCGTGCTGGCGCGAGTTCCATTAGACGAAGGCTCTCTGACTGGAACCATCACCGAAACCATCGAGTTCGAGCCCTCCGAATTCCGGGCCATGTACTTCAAGGGTGATCGAAAAAAGCAGGTAGTGGAGCGAGTCACGGCAATGCAGAAGGATCTAGGATCGACGAACGAACCCATGGCGGAAACGGCTCTGCGCTTCTGCCTATCCAACCCGGCCGTATCCACCGTGATCCCCGGTATGCGAAAGCTGAAACATGTTGAAAACAACATGGCGGTATCCGATCATGGGCCGTTGCCGCAATCGATGTTGGACATCCTTGCCCGCCATGCCTGGGATAAGAATTTTTATAACTAACAATGTAACTCACTTAGGTTCCTAGCGTGACTAGCGCTGCTGTCCAACCGGACATTTCGGCTAGTCTTGGGCGGCAAGCATTCCGCGCCCCTGGGGCAGCTTGTGATGTCATTGATCCGAAAGACAACATTTTCCAGATTTGCCCTCGCTTGCGCTACGATTAAGTTTCACCTTTACCATGAGCAACATTCTGCAATCGCTTCCCATCGGCGACAACGTCGGTATTGCATTTTCCGGGGGCTTGGACACCAGCGCCGCCATTTACTGGATGAGGCAAAAAGGGGCCGTCCCCTATTGCTACACAGCCCACCTCGGCCAACCCGACGAAACGGATTATGACAGCATTCCTCGCCGCGCGCTCGAATATGGCGCAGAAAAAGCTCGTCTCATCGAATGCCGCCCGCAACTAGTTCGCGAAGGATTAGCGGCGCTGCAGTGTGGCGCATTTCACATTACCACCGCCGGCGTGCCCTATTTCAACACCACGCCGATTGGCCGCGCCGTCACCGGCACCATGCTGGTTGGCGCGATGAAAGAGGATGCGGTCAACATTTGGGGCGACGGCAGCACCTACAAAGGCAACGATATCGAGCGTTTCTATCGTTACGGCCTGATGGTCAATCCTAACTTGAAGATCTATAAGCCCTGGCTTGACCAGCTGTTTATCGACGAACTCGGTGGCCGCAAGGAAATGTCTGAGCTGCTGGATAAAGCCGGCCTAAGCTATCACATGAGCAAGGAAAAGGCCTACTCCACCGACTCGAATATCTGGGGCGCCACGCATGAAGCCAAGGATCTGGAATTCCTTAACAAGGGAATGAAAATCGTCGAGCCCATCATGGGTGTTCCCTTCTGGCGTGAAGATTGCAAAATTGTTCCGGAAGCAGTCACCGTCACCTTCGAGGCAGGCCTACCAGTCGCCATAAACGGCAAAACTTTCACTGACCCGGTAGCGATGGTTATGGAAGCAAACGCGATTGGCGGCCGACATGGTCTCGGCATGTCGGACCAAATCGAAAACCGCATTATCGAAGCCAAGAGCCGCGGCATATATGAAGCTCCGGCCATGGCCTTGTTCTTCATCGCTTACGAACGCCTGGTGAGCGGTATCCACAACGAAGGAACCATGGAACAGTATCACGCCATGGGCCGTCGCCTTGGCCGCTTACTCTACGAAGGCCGCTGGTTCGATCCGCAGGCAATGATGCTACGCGAAACGCTGCAACGCTGGGTGGCAAAGGCAATCACCGGCGAAGTATCGCTCGAACTGCGCCGCGGTAACGATTATTCGATTCTTGACACTGTAAGCCCCAATCTCACCTATAAGCCCGAACGCCTGACCATGGAAAAGCATGCTGGATCGTTCTCTCCGCTCGACCGTATTGGCCAACTCACTATGCGCAATTTGGACATAGAAGACAGCCGCGAGAAGCTATTTGTGTATAGCAAAGCTGGACTAATCGGACCAGGGTCGTTCGAGGGGATTCGCCTGCTCGAAGGAGAAGAAAAAAAATGAATGTAGTGGGCAAGGTAGAAAGCCTTTGGCGGTATCCGGTGAAGAGCAT
>JANXXI010000346.1 GCA_025350695.1 Acidobacteriota bacterium | reverse complement strand
CGGTGGCGCCGCCGCCGACCGTATGTCGGAACTTCGCAAAAACTCCAGCCTGCTCGATTGGGTGAGGGACGATATCGCCCGCCTGCAAAAGAAATTAGGCGCCAATGACCGCACCAAAGTCGGCGAGTATCTTGAATCGGTGCGCGAAGTAGAACGCCGCATTCAGAAAGCTGAAAAGGCCACCGCCGATTCCAAGTTGCCGGATCTTGATCGCCCCGTAGGCGTCCCCGCCGCTTATGCCGATCACGCCCGCCTGATGTTCGATCTTCAAGTTCTCGCAATGCAAGGCGACGTTACCCGCGTGATGACTTTCCAATTGGCGCGCGAAACCAGCAACCGAAGTTATCCGGAAATCGGCGTGTCTGAAGCGCACCACCCGACAACCCATAACGGCGGCGATCCTGAAAAACTCGCGAAGGTGGCTAAGATCAACGCCTTCCACATTTCGCTGTTCGCCTACTTCCTGGAACGCCTGAAGGCCACTCCCGACGGCGACGGCACGCTGCTCGATCATTCGCTCTATCTCTACGGAAGCGGCATGAGCAATGCCGACAAGCACGATCACGTGAACCTGCCCATTCTGTTAGCTGGCGGCGCGACAGGCAAGATGAAAGGTGGCCGCCACATACGCTACGACAAACCCGCGCCATTGGCAAATCTACATCTGACAATCCTGCACAAGGCAGGCGTGAAGCTAGACAAGTTCGCCGACAGCACCGGAGTAATCCGCGAACTCCTAGGCGACCCGTTGAACGTTTAACCTGCCCTGCAAAAAAGCTAAACTTGTCTGAACAAAAGAAGAAGAGAAGTAAAAGAGAAGAAGAAGAGAAGAAGAGAAGTAAAAGTGGGGCAGACCCCCTGGTCTGCGGCTGGCCCCCCGGCCAGCCTCTCCCGGAAACAGGAAATACCTCGAATGAAATTAGCATCCCTTTTGCCTTTATCTCTAATAGCCGCCCAAGCCGCCACCATCGACTCCCCGCTGGCCGACGCCGCCAAGCGCATGGACCGCCCAGCCATCCAAGCGCTCCTCCGTCAGAAAGTCAACCCCAACGCCCCACAGGTTGACGGAGCCACCGCCTTGCATTGGGCCGCCTATCAAGAAGACGTGGAAACGGTCGAACTCCTCCTCAAAGCCGGAGCCAACGCAAAGGCCGAAAACCGTTACGGCGTCACCCCGCTCTCGCTTGCCGCCATCAACGGTCACGGCAAAATCGTGGAGCTACTCCTCTCGGCCGGAGCCAGCGCCAACACCTTCCTTCCCGGAGGCGAAACTGTTCTGATGACCGCCGCCCGCACCGGCAAGCCCGAAGTTGTAAGAGCGCTAATCGCACGTAATGCCGAAGTGAACGCCAAAGAAACCAAGTTCGGCCAAACCGCCCTCATGTGGGCCGCGGCCGACGGCAATGTAGAAGCGGTCGAAACACTAGTCGCGGCGAAGGCCGACATCAAGGCAACTTCCAAATCCGGATTCACCGCATTCATGTTCGCCGTCCGCGAAGGCCAAATCGGAACCATGAAAGCTCTCATCAAGGCTGGCTCCAGTCCCAACGAAGTCGTTAAGTTCACCGGCAGAAGGCCAGGTGGAGTCACCGGCCCTCCCACCGAAAACGAAACTGCTCTGCAATTGGCTACCACCAACGGACACTACGATTTGGCAGCCGAACTCCTCAATGCCGGCGCCGACCCCAATAGCGATGCCGCCGGCTTCACCGCTCTGCACTGCATCACCAACACGCGCAAACCGGGCCTGGGTGATAACGACCCCGCCCCACAAGGTTCCGGCAACATGACCAGCCTGGACCTGGTGAAAATGTTAGTAGCGAAAGGGGCCGACATCAACCGCAAGATGACCAAGAAGGTAAACTTCGGATTGACCGCCCTCAATACCGTGGGAGCCACTCCGTTCTTCCTGGCCGCCAAAACCTCCGATGCGGAACTGATGAAGCTACTAGCATCACTCGGCGCCGATCCGTCCATCACCAACGACGATGGAACCACGCCCCTGATGGCCGCCGCGGGCCTAGGCACCCGGTCCCCTGGTGAAGATGCCGGCACTGAGTCGGAAGTGCTGGAAGCGCTGCAAGTGGCGTTAGACCTAGGCAACAATATTGACGCGGTCAACAAGAACGGCGAAACGGCCATGCACTCCGCCGCTTATAAGAACCATCCGTTGGCCGTTCAATTCCTCTCGGACAAAGGCGCGAAGATCGAAATTTGGAACAAGAAAAACAAATTCGGCTGGACGCCGCTTGTGATCGCCGAAGGCTACCGTTTCGGAAACTTCAAGCCGTCCCCGGATACCATCGCCGTGTTTCGCAAGATCATGATGGCCGCTGGCGTTCCACTAATCGTCGACCCGCCTCCAGGTAAGGGCTGGCAACCAGAACCTTAAATTAAACGATGTCCGCATCTGATAACGGGCGGAATCACAGCGACGGACTAAACGACCTATCAAAGTTTTTCGCGCCTGGATCTCTCAGGAAAGCCGGGGCATTCCTTAAAGTTGCGTCTAATCGCGTTTTCACAGCCACCAGCGAACATTGGTCCTATAGCTGCGATACTCTTCGCCGACTTTTACTCTAAGTACCGCTCGTCGCGCGGGATTACCCCCCCCGGTGTCAGCGAATTCCTGCAAATCAATAAATCAAGACAAATCGCCCATCCCCACCAGCCACAACCGCGGCAAAGCTCCACGCCGCCGCGCCATCCGAAATAGCCCCCGCATCCTTGCTCCCATCCTTCCGAAGCACTTCCCAAGCAAGCGAACCGCCCTTCTGCCAACCCGTTCCGTCGGTCCAAACCAGCAGCCGGTCACCCTTGCCATTCACCGCTAACCGAGGATGTTTACGCTTGCCTTCCCCAACCGGAGCCTGCTTTCTTGCAGGACCCTTGCCTAGGATCAGTGGAGCGCGAAAAACCTGCCCCGCCGTCTCCCAGGAACCGATCACCGAAGCGCCGTCCTGAACGATAGACATGCTGCTCATCGGGCAAG
>JANXXI010000302.1 GCA_025350695.1 Acidobacteriota bacterium | reverse complement strand
GGTCGACGTGACAGCTCCAAGCAAATCTGGAAGATATCTTTTCTATTTCATCTTCCTTTTAATCGTAGTTCCCATTATCTGCGCAGCCGCCTGGGTTTGGGTCAGCCTCAACATTAGCTATTCGAATGGAGAGCGTGTCGGCTACATTCAAAAGATCTCGAATAAAGGCTGGGCCTGCAAGACGTGGGAAGGCGAGCTTTCCATGGTGAACGTTCCAGGGGCCGCTCCGCAGATCTTCTCATTTTCGGTGCGTGACGCAGCGGTGGCGCGTAATATTTTGGATGCGGCCGGCAAACGCGTGGCGGTTACCTATGACCAGCATCGAGGTGTGCCAAGTTCATGCTTCGGCGAGACCGAGTATTTCGTAACCGCCGTCCGCGCAGTTCCGTAAAACCGACGCGACGTCGGCGGGTGGCGCCAAGGACCCCCTGCCTAGTTGCTGGATGCACCACCGATACAGCGGGTCGACTATATCGTTCAAAACGAGCCCCCGATGGCAATCAGGGGATCTAGAGACGATGGATGCCTCTCGGGCCTCTAGGGCGCCATCCTTGGATCCTCACAACGCCAGCCGGGCCAGTTTGAAAAGCGGGTAGTGGGTCAGTTTGAAAGTTCAGCGGTAATCAAACACGTACGCCAATCCAGCCCCGACGGAGAGAATTGCTAAGTCACAAAGGCGTCCGACTTTGTTTCCCAAGCGGCATTTATCAATCACTCTTGACTGATCGGTTTTCACAACACTTACAGATAAATCGAAGTTACAAGACATGTCCCGTGTAATTTCAGTAACAGGGACCACGATGCGATACGGTGGTTGTTGGTCTAACACAGCTCGGTCTTGCGTCTGATTACTGTAAGTTGTCATGGGGACGACAACTACAGTCCTTATAGCCTTATTGATGCTAGTCCGAGACATAACCCAAATGGACGCCTTCCATACTGCTCGGACCCTCTTGTTTGGTGTTCGGGGATATCTACCCAGTAGATATCCCCTTGTTTTACTTCCATTAGACTAATTCACGGTCCAAATCGTGCATAGAATCGCCGAGCAACATTTCATCATCTGCGTCCCATTCTGGCGTAACAACGTCCGATACTGCCTTAGGTAAGCGCAAGTCCGCCCATTGACGAGCTAGCGCATATGCATTTACCACAGTTCGTAGCCCATCTTTAATTGGTTCAACTAACCCAGGGTGGATAGCCTGCTTCGTATTGATTGATCTAGCTAAGCAATCTACATGAAATCGATTCCATAGCGCCGTATGTATAACCTGCATCGCTTTCTCGACTTCTTGTTCCGTGTTGTCTGTCAACAATGGAGCAGCTGTTATTTCATTAGCAAGCTCGTGAATTTTTCGTAAGGTCCACGCGGTAAACAAACCGCGCTCCGTGAGATCGGCTCCGAGTGTTTCAATCCCATGATCTCTGAATTCAGCTTCCATCTCTGAAAAAGATTCCCAACTCATTTGGTCGATCTGTTGGGGCGTTAATACTATCCTTCCTAGCGAACCAAGAGATTTGATCGCAATCACATAATTAGGGAAGGCTTCATTCCTTACTCTGACAAAATCCTCTACGTTTCTCTGGTTGATACTGATAGCCACCAAATCATCAATAAGCTTGACTAACTGCCTGATGAGATCATGCGCCACCATATTGCGACTATCGCTTTTTGTTGGAAGGCCAACAACCTTCAACAACTCCCCGACATTCGCGCGGGGCATCTCCACAGTTGCATTGTTCATAAATTTTCCGTTTCTTTCCGATCCCATCGTGCTCTACTCGCGATCACCGCAATCTCTTTTCGCCGCACTGATGAAATCTTATTAGCACGCGCAGGTCCACCAACCTTGCCGCCGGATCTGGCAGCCAGTGTTCGTTTACCATCCTCGTTCTTTGAAGTAGTTTGCTGTACTATACGGAAGGCACTCGTATTTAAGTCCATAGGCGCATCCTGTCTAATAGACGCTTCACATCATTCACTAGTGTCAAGTATTCCTTAAAAGATCCCCATCTCCAAGTAGAATCGGCAACGAATAGTCTATCGTGAATGTTTTTGCAATAGTAATTCCTCATACTGACCATTATGCTTGACAATTAGCCAACGTCAAGCATAATGGTCAGTATGAATCGCTTAAGTAACGAAGATCGCGTCCAGGTTATCGCTTCCTTGGTCGAAGGAAATCCCATTCGTTCGACCGTCCGCATGACAGCCGTTGCGAAGAACACGGTTATAAAGCTTCTCGTTGAGATCGGCGCAGCTTGCTCGAACTATCAAGATCAGGTTTTCCGCAACTTGTCATGCAAGCGTGTTCAATGCGATGAAATCTGGAGCTTCGTGGGGGCCAAACAGAAGAACATCAAGCCAGAGCATTTTGAGGATGGCGGCTTCGCTGGTGACGTTTGGACATGGACAGCGATTGACGCTGACACCAAGTTAGTTCCTTGTTGGATGCTTGGATCGCGTGACGCTCAATCTGCTAATAACTTTATTGGCGATCTGGCAAGCCGCCTTTCAAGCCGCGTGCAGCTAACTACCGATGGACACAAGCCGCACCTGAAAGCGGTAAAAGGCGCGTTTGGGCTTGATGTTGATTATGCCACGTTCGTAAAGATTTACGGGCAGACGCCAGAAGGCGAGAAGCGTTATAGCCCCGCACAGTGCGTGGGATGTGAAACGAAGGCTATCACTGGCAACCCGAACCCAGAACATATTTCAACAAGCTTCGTGGAGCGCCAAAACTTGACGATGCGAAAGGATATGCGCAGGTTCACAAGATTGACCAATGCTTTTTCAAAGAAGGTCGATAACCATGCCGCTGCAATCGCCCTGCACTTCATGTATTACAACTTTGTTCGCATTCATCAGACTTTGAAAACGACTCCAGTTATAGCCGCTGGCGTGACTACGAAATTGTGGGAAATTTCGGACATCGTGGAATTGTTAAATTCAAACTGACCCACTACCGAAAAGCGGGGTCGATCCCACCAACAAGACCTTCGGCCTTCCCACTGCTCCAACGACAATGACCCTGGGTGGCCATCTGGTCATACTGTTTGAAAATCGAAAAAAGATTCAGAAGCCCAAGAACCGCCAACATTCTTTTGTTATTTTTGTTTAACGGAGAGAACCGAGTACTTCGTAACCGGGTAGTTCCGTAGGGCCGGCGCGACGTCGGAGGATGGCCCCAAGGACGCCATGCTCAGCTGTTGGATGGACTACGGAACCCGACAATTCTAATCCCGCAAATCCGAGGTAACTTACTCTACCCGTATCTGAACCAATTGACAGGGTCAGTCGCTCGCATAAACGAGAAAACATTTATTCGTCTTTACTCGCGTTGACTTGCGTTCACTCGCGGCCCATTAATGAAGGATTTAGACTCAGGACAACGCATCTCACTATCAATGAAAGTCCCCCTCGAACACTCTCCATCCAACAGAAAAATACCATCACCACCTACCCATCAGCTATATTTCCCTCCAACTGAACGACTTACCACTTCACGAAAAACCGCACCCGCATCGCCCTCTGCTAAAACTAATGCAGAAGATAAATTGCTGGCCAGCATACTTCTAAGGAAAAAGTCCGCGCGGTATTCCATTCATACAAAGTTCCGGTCGCAAGGTCGAAAACCACCAGCGCTGTTAAGGGATTGGCAGCGTCAAGGCAAGTAAAGCGAGGCGACCGGAATTTTCTAATTCGTGCCAGCGGCATAAGTGTGTCTTGAAATAAATATAAGATATAAGGGACCATGAACATCAAAGCAATCGTACTTAGCATTCTCTGCCTCACTCCGTCGCTCCTCCAGGCTGACGATGCCCAACGCCTCCTGCGTCTCGACCACTTCGTCCGCGTCCGCTCCACGGCTCCATCCATGACCGGCCAAACGCCCATGATCTACGTTCGCGAAGTCGTCCAAGCCGGCGTCGCCCTTCGAGGCCCCGTCTCGCCCGATCGCGTCGTGCTCTTCGTTCATGGCGCGGGCACCCCCGCCGAAGTCGCCTTCGACCCGACATATCAGGACTACAGTTGGATGGCCTTCCTCTCGCGCGCCGGGTTCGACGTCTTCGCCATGGACATGACTGGATATGGTAGATCCGCTCGCCCGGCTGCCATGAACGATCCCTGCAATCTATCCGCCGAACAGCAGACGCAATTTGTTCCCAACCTCATCCCAGCACCTTGCAAGCCCACCTACACCGACCGCATCACCACGGTCGATTCCGATTGGAACGACATCGGCGCCGTGGTCGATCATCTTCGCAGGTTGCGAGGAGTGGACAAAGTGAGCTTAATCGGTTGGTCGCTTGGCGGTCCACGCGCTGGCGGTTACGCCTCACAGCATCCTGAAAAAGTGTCCCGCCTGGTGCTACTCGCGCCCGCCTATCAACGTAACGGATCGAACGAACTGCCCGCCTTACGCCCCGGCGCGGCTCCGTTCAACACACAGTCCAGAGCAGAGTTCGACGCAAACTGGGATCGTCAAATTGGCTGCCCCGATCAAGTCGACCCCGCCGCCCGCAACTCCGTCTGGTCAGAAATGTTGGCCGCCGATCCAGTGGGCGCAACCTGGGGCACAGGTGTTCGCCGAGCGCCCAACACACCGACGCGCGCCTGGAACGCCGGCGTTGTAGGCAAAATGAAATTGCCCGCCATGTTCGTCGGCGCCGCGCTCGACAAGCAAGTTGTACCCGAAGGTGTACGAAACTTGTTCACCGATTACGGAGCAAAGGAAAAGGTATTCGTGGACCTAGCATGTTCCTCGCACAACGCCTTGTGGGAAAAGAACCACGTGCTTCTGTTCAAGGCATCTCTAGAATGGTTATCCAGCGGCTCCATAAACGGAACACACGAAGGCGCCGTGAAGCTAGGTTACTAGCAGAATCAGAAAGCTAAGGAAATTGATAAAAAAGTGGGGCAGACCCCCCGGTCTGCGGCTGGTTCCCTGGCCAGCCTTGCCCAGGCTCTGAAAACGCCCTAACCTCGAAACGCGATCCAGCACCCAATCGCCCCAACCACGGCCATGGAAAACCCCCACGCCATCATCTTGTTAAACAGGGCCCGTGAATCCTCCGCCGCCGGAGCCGCCGCAATACACAGTGCGCCAATCGTCGAAAGGGGCGACACATCCACCAGATGCCCGCCAACATTAATGGCAGACGCAATCGCCATCGGGTCGGCGCCGAGCCGCGCCGCAAGCCCAGGCACAGTCGGCAAGAAAGCCGGCAACACCACGCCCGACGTACTGCTATAGACCGAAATCGTCCCAGTCAAAAGTGCAATGAAACCCGTAATAGTGCCCTTTGTGGAAAACCGTGCCAGCAAATCAGTAAACAAAGTCATGCCCTGCGTCTTCTCCAAAAGGCCGGTCAAAATACTCACCCCGCACACCATCACAATCACGGCCCAGGGAATTTTCTTGATGGCTTCGGTAAGATCACCCGCACCGGCCAGCGACAAAATCACCGCACACGCAAAAGCACCCATGCCCACGTTGATCTTAAACGCCACCACGCAAATCACCAGGGAGACAATCACCGCCGCCGTCAGCCAGTTCTTACCATCAAACCCGGCATCTTCCACCTCTGCTGGATCGTAAACGCTGCCGAACAACTTCATTCCGCCAAACAAGAAGTACCCGGCAAAAGCCACAATGGCATGCGCCGTCAGATTGTATAAATAGGTTTGCCACTCATGGCCGGCCAATCCGTTTTTCGCCATCAGCCCCGTGGCGATAATGCCCGTGGGAGCAAACGGTGAAAGCGCGCCGGCATTCGCCCCGTTGCCAACCATAATGGCCATCAGGAACGATGGAATCTTCGCCCGCCCAGCAACACTCATCGCGATAGGGGCCATCAGTGCGATAGTGGCAATATTGCCCGGACCAATCGAAGCCAAGGCCGCCGCAAGCAGGAAAAACAAAATCGGAATCATCCCGGTATTTCCTCGGCACACACTCACCGCGTGATGGGCCAGCTTGTCCAATGTTTGATTTTGCTGGGCTTGGGTAAATAGCAGGGTCATGCCTACCAGCGTCAGGAACAACACGGTGGGAAATCCGGCAAGCACAACGTCAAGCTTCATGCCGCCAATGTAGACGCCGACAATCCAAGCCATCACAATGGCTAGAACGCCGGCATTCATCTTGGAAGTACAACTGACGATAACCGCTATGGCGAGCGCCGCCAGCGAAATCGCCGCAAGGCTCATAGAGATTCCTTCCAGATGGAACGTAACAACACTGCTGGATGAACCGCCCGCCGCTCCCCGAAATCCTTGATCTGATGCCGGCAAGAAAACCCGGATGCGACCACAGTGGAACCGGGCTTCTGTCCATTGGCGCGAACTGCCGGCAGAAGGCGCTGTTCCGCTATTTGCCGCGAAAGTTCGTACTTGTCTTTTGCATAACCGAACGACCCAGCCATTCCGCAGCACCCCGCGCCTGAATCTTTGATCGAAGCCCCAGGAATGCGCTGTAGCAATTCCGCAGTTGCCCCGCCCAGTCCCATCGACTTTTGATGGCAATGGGCATGAATCAGGATTTCACCTGGCTCCGGGTTGATATCCAAATGCGCCCGTCCGGCGACCACTTCTTTCAACAGATACTCCTCAAACAGCATGCTAGCCGCCGCCACCGTTTCTGCTTGCTTCTGCAATTCCCCGCGAAGCAGCGCCGGCGCATCTTCTTTGATCGCCGATAGACAACTGGGCTCGCAGAACAGTAACTTCTGCCCGCGCGATGCGGCCGCAAACAACAGATCGGTGTTCTGCCGGGCCAGCGTTTTTGCCTCCCTCAACAGCCCTTGCGAGATTAACGGCCGTCCGCAACAAACGTTCGGAGCAAAGCCGGCGCGTTGACCGGCTAGCGACATCACTTCCATCGCAGCCACGCCCACCGCGGGTTGGAAGTGATTGGTAAAAGTGTCTTTGAAAAACAACGGCCCCGTTCTGCCGGCTTCTATCGTGACCGATTTATCCCAAGTCTTCTCCGCAAGCGGCGGCAGATCGCGGTTCGGATGGACCCCAGCAAACTGCTTCACAATGCCCATTGTTGCGTTTGCCAGCCACGGCGCAAGGCTTCCCCACTTCGCCATTTCATGCACACGCCCCAACAACTTCGCCTCTCGCGGCGTGCCGTGTTGTTCGTAGTATGCCGCCAGAAATTCGCTCTTGTATCGGGCCATGTCCACGCCAACAGGGCATTCCGCTTTGCAGGCTCGGCACTCGAGACAAAGGGACAAAGTCTCTTTCACTCCTTGCTGCGTCAGGCCCGCTTCTCCCAATCGACCAGCCATCGCAAGCCGCAGAACGTTCGCCCGGCCCCGAGTGGAATCAGCTTCTTCGTGGGTAGCCATATAAGACGGGCACATGGTCCCATCCGTTTGCTTGCGGCAGGCCCCCAGGCCACTGCACATATCCACTGCCCCGCCAAAGCCGCCGTATTCCGAGTAATCGAAATGGGTCCGCGGATTGGGTGTGTCGTACCCTGCTCCGTACCGTAAGTTGTTGGTGATCGGCGGAGCATTGACGATCTTCCCCGGATTCAAAATGCCGTGCGGGTCGAAAGCATTCTTGATCTCGCGAAAAGCTTGGTACAGCGTTGGCCCGAACATTTTTTCAAGGAAAGGGCTGCGCACCAAACCGTCGCCATGTTCACCGGAAAGCGCTCCACCAAATTCCAACACCAGGTCGGCCACTTCCTCGGCGATGGCTTTGAACTTCCCCACGCCTTCTTCGGTTTTCAGATTCACCACAGGCCGCACATGAAGACAACCGACAGAAGCGTGGGCGTAAATGCCGGCCGTGGTTTTATGCTGTTCGATGATGCCGAGAAACTTCTCTATGTATTCCCGCAGCCGCTCCGGCGCAACGGCCGTGTCCTCTACAAAGGAGATGCTCTTGGCTTCCTGTTTCATCGACATCGACAGGCCCAGAGCCGCCTCGCGCAGTCCCCAAATGATTGCCTGATCGGCCAAGGCCGTAGCTTGGTGGAAATGATAGCCGAGACCCCGGCCGCGCAGGTCGGCTTCCAACTTCTCCATGCGCGGCCCCAACTCAGCATCATCATCCGCGTAGAACTCGACGCACAGCAGAGCCCCGGGTTCCCCTTCAATGAAGGTCTTGCGTTTCGCCTGGAGCACCGGGGAATTCTTCGTGTTATCCAGAATGTGACGGTCCATCACTTCAATGGCGGAAGGCCCGTGTTTAAGAATGATTGGCGTCGCTTCCAGCGCTTCAAACAGCGTTTTGAAATGAATGGCGACTACTGACTTAGCTCTTGGCAGCGGCACAAGATTGAGCTTCGCTTCAAGCACCACAGCCAACGTGCCTTCCGACCCGACGATCATCTTTGTAAGGTTGAAGGGCTTTGCGGGATCGATGTATTCATCTAGATTGTAGCCACCTACTCGCCGCAATACTTTGGGATAACGCGCCAGAACTTCGTCGCGATGCTTCGCCGCCAACTCACGCACAGCCTTGTAGGCCCGCCCCTCACTCGAATCGTTCTCCGGCGCCTTGGCATTCTCTCCTAACCGCGCAACCTTACCATCAGCGAACACTACTTCCAATTCCAAGACATGGTCGATGGTCTTGCCGTACACGACCGAACGGGCGCCGCTAGAATTGTTAGCGATCATCCCACCAATGCAGGCGCGGCTCGCCGTTGAAATATCTGGTGCGAAACGCAAGTTGTATTGTTTCAACTGGGCGTTCAGTTCGTCCAGCACAATGCCCGGCTCCACGCGCACCCAGCGCTCCCCGGCATTCACTTCCAAGACACGGTTCAGGTACTTTGAGGTGTCGATGATCAAGCCTTCGCCAATCGCTTGTCCTGCTTGCGAAGTACCCCCAGCCCGCATCGTCAAAGGATGCTTAAGCGAGGCGCAGGCGCGGACCGCGGCGACTACATCTTCACGGGACTTCGCCACCAAAACGCCCACCGGCTTGATCTGATAGACGCTGGCGTCTGTCGAATACAGCGCCCGAGTCACGTCATCGAACCGGATTTCCCCAGCACACGTTTTTGTCAGCTCCGCTCTCAGCGAATCGGTTTCAATCTGAACCAGGCTCATCCGCGCGGCTCCAACAAGCCGGCGCGAAGCCGCTCCAATCCCTTCGCTAACGTGGCCCCGCTCGAGAACGAAACGCGTAGCGTGCCTTCGCCTTGACTGCCATAAGCGGACCCATGCACGACCACCACACCATGCTTTTCCAGCAACCGGCGGCGAGTCACATCCGACGGCTCCCCCAGTGCACGCGTATCCGCCATCACGAAGAAACCACCCTCCGGCGCAAGCGGCTTTACACCAGCAATGCCGGTAAGTTCGCCCATAACAACGTCCAGCCTTCGCGCGTATTCGGCCTGCATCGCATCCACGCAATCTTGGGGACCAGAAAGCGCCACCGCGGAAGCGTCCTGCACGAACATCGCCGGGCCGCGGCTGGATTGCTGCAGCACCAAAAACATCGCGTCAAGGATTTCCTTCGGTGCGGCACAGTAGCCGGAACGCCAGCCAGTCATCGCGTAGGTCTTCGAGAGGCTGTTGACGATCACCGTGCTTTCCCGCAGTTCTGGGGAGAGCGATGCAGGGGAAACATGCTTCGCGCCGCCGTGAGTGATCGCCTCGTAGATTTCATCGCTAACCAGAATCAGCTTGTGCCGGAGAACAAAATCGCCGATAGCCTCCAGCTCCGCGCGCGTGAAAACAGTGCCCACCGGATTCCATGGAGTGTTCAGGAGAAGCACTTTTGACGCGGGAGTGACGGCTTCTTCCAACGCGGCCAAAGGGAGCGCGAAGCGGCCATTTTCGATCACCGAGGAGACGGGTTTCGGCACAGCCCCAGTTAGCCGGATGGGCGATTGGTAGGCATCGTAGACCGGATTCGGCAGCAACACTTCGTCGCCGGGATTGACCAAAGCGGTCAAAGCACAATGAAGTCCCAGGGTCGCGCCCGTGGTTATTAAGATTTCGCTAACGTCATACGTAACGCCGTTGTCGCGATCCAATTTCGCCACCACGGCCTCGCGATACTTCATCTCGCCGCGATTATCCGGGTAGGTAGTGCGCCCTTCGGCCAAAGCCTTGACGGCGGCGGTCGTGATGTGCGCCGGTGTTGGAAAATCGGGTTCCCCGCGCATTAGCGAAACGATGTCGCGCCCCTGGGCTTGCAGCGCTTTCACTTCGGCTAGAACGGAATTGACGGCAGTGGGACGAAGTCCCGAAACAATACGGCTTGGCATTGGCAGAATGACCATTACACCAAACCGCGTGGGCGCCGCGCTGCTACTTGTCTCCTAGCATGGTCTGAGCTTTGCGGATTTGCGCCGGAGTTCCTCGGACCACGATTGAGTTTTTTGACTTCAGGGCGAAGAGTTGTTTGGCTTCGGTCGCGGAACGAAGGGCAACCGCGAGCTTCTGCAACTCAGGAACAGTAGTGGGCTGTTTCAGTCCGAACACTCGAGTGATGTTGTCGTTAGAAGAGCGGAATTCAGGATTCGAGGAACTCAGGGGGGCTGGCTTATCCAATTCCGCGATCAGCCATTGCGCCAGGTTCAAATCGGACGTGTTCCCTCGCATCATCAGAACCGCGCCTGGATTATAAGTGAAAAATCGGGGCGCCTGAACGATGGTTCGGACGACGGTAGCAACTTCTTGGATATTCTGAGCACCTTGGAAGTGCTTGAGGTAGAACAGACGGACAAACTCATTTTTAGCCCCCGCGAATTCGCCAGGGCCAGGATTGTCCAGCAAACCGCGAAACATCCACTGCGCCATCGTCAGCTCGGCCCTGGAACTTCGCATGACCACTGCGGCAGGACTGCTCGAAGTGAATATAAATAATTGCCTGAGTTCGACAGTGCTGCGGACCGCGGTAGCAACTTCCTGTATTTGCTGGAGCGTCATTGACGCGGGGAAGCGGCGCACTTGCACAAAGTCGTCATCCCCAGCCTTATATTCCGCTGGGGCAGGAATCGCTGAAGGCGCAACGTCCAGTTGCTTCAACAGCCAATCGGTGATGGCTATTTGCTGCTCGGAGCCTTTGACGGTCATCGTCTTTCGGTCCGCATCGACCAACAGGGTTCGATCTTGAGTGGTGCTTCTGACGACTGTAGCGATTTCGCTTATTTGTTTTACAGTTTGAGTGTTAGCCAAAGAGAACATTTTCTCCTGGTCCGCTGCAAATGACAGCGCTGAGAGTAACAGCGCGACGCCAATTTTGGTGCTCATGCAAATAGTGACGCGGCAACCTCGAATTCCGTTTAAGGAAGAATTCGCTTCAAGATTCGTTACCATTGATAAAAGCACCCGTTCGCATCCTTCGATGAATATTATTGAGCTACAAGGGGTTTCGAAAAGCTACCCCATTTACGATTCGCCATCCAACCGGCTGAAAGAACTTCTTACGTTGAACCACGCATCCTATCACAAAGATTTTTGGGCGCTACGGGACATCACACTTGAGGTGAAGAAGGGCGAGACCTTCTGCGTAGTTGGTGAAAACGGATCGGGGAAGAGCACGCTGCTTCAGATGATTGCAGGGATCCTGCAACCTACTGAAGGCGTTCTTAAAGTGCAGGGCCGCGTCTCAGCGCTGCTCGAGTTGGGTTCGGGATTCAATCCGGAGTTTTCAGGCCGTGACAATGTATACCTGAACGCCGCTATTCTTGGGCTTTCGACAAAAGAGATCGACGCGCGGTACAAAGCCATTGAACAGTTTGCCGAAATCGGCGATTTTATCCGCCACCCGGTGAAGACGTATTCAAGCGGCATGGCAGTGCGCCTGGCTTTTTCCGTTGCCATCCACGTCGACCCTGAAATTTTGTTGGTCGACGAGGCGCTGGCCGTCGGCGACATTTACTTCCGGCAGCGCTGCATGCGCAAGGTTCACGAGTTGCGGCAAAAAGGGGTCACCATCCTTTTCGTTTCTCACGCAATTGGAGACGTGAAGGCGGTGGGCGATCGAGTGCTGTGGCTGGACAAGGGCCGCGTCCGTGAATGCGGGCCGACCGAACAAGTGGTGGTGAAGTATCTGGCGATGATGGCGGAAAAGGACTCCACCTACCTGGAACAGTCTGCCCCGGCGAAACCGCAAGTGGTGGTGGCTGCAACTTTGCGAATGGACGCGCCCGAAATTGTTACGACCATTCCAAACATGGACCATCGCCATGGAGACGAGCGTGCGCGCGTGATCGGCATCGCGGTGATGAACTCCCATGGGGAACCGATTGTGATTCTTGAGCCTGACTCAAAGATCATTGTGCGCGTTAGCGTCCGCGCCGCGGAATACGTCGGCCTTCCGAATGTCGGGTTCATGCTTCGAAACCATCTGGGTCTTGATTTCGCGGGGTCCAACACAACGCGCGAAGGCCATCAACTTGCGCCAATGGCCCCGGACGAAATCCGGACCGTGGACTTTCATATCGAGTTGCCGTCATTCTATCCTGGACATTTTTCCTTCTCTCCGGCCATTGCCGATGGCACACTGGAGAATTACCGTATGTGTGATTGGATCGACAATGCCATCACCCTCCAAATGGGTCACAGTGAAGGAACTGTTTATGGCTATCTGCATCTGCCCTGCCGCGTGGAAGTGAATGCCCGATTGATGGAGACAGTTCATGGCAATTGAGTTTACCGGCGAGCGAGTGATTCCCGGCCAAGTAGACACGGACCTTTGGAACGAACACTTCGCGCGGTATGCGTTCGCCGCTCGTTTGGCGCGTGGCAAGCGGGTTTTAGATATGGGCTGCGGGACTGGCTACGGGTCCGGGGAATTGGCCAAGCAGGCGTCAAAGGTTCCGGGACTTGATGTTTCAGGCGAGGCCTTGAGCTACGCGCGGGAGCATTTTTCAGGCAGCGGAAACGTCGAGTTCGTGGAGGGTTCCGCGGCGGCGGTTCCGCTCCTCGATCGAGGGTTCGACTTGATCGTGGCCTTCGAGGTGATTGAGCATTTGGAGGATTGGCGAAAGCTGCTGGAAGAGGCTCGGCGATTGATGGCTGCGGGCGGGCAGTTCATTGTCTCCACTCCGAACAAGTCGTACTATCAGGCTACGCGGGCTGTGTCCGGACCTAATCCCTACCACTCCCATGAATTTGAGTTCGATGAATTCCGCGAGGCGCTGGCGGAGTACTTTCCCCACACGACTCTGTTTTTTGAAAACCACTCCGATGGAATTGTGTTTCAAGCCGCGAGCTCAACCGCTGCAACGGCGGCGGACTTGCGGATGGAAGTAAGTGCGCCCGACCCGGCAAAAGCACACTTCTTCATCGCCGTGTGCGCTATGACACCGTTGATGGGCGCCCCAACTTTTGTTTACTTGCCGACCGCGGCCAACGTACTGCTGGAACGCGAAGAGCATATTCGAAAACTGGAAATGGAGCTAGGCAAGAAGGACGAATGGCTAGCGAAAGAGAAGGCGGCGCATCAACAACTGAATAAGCTGCACACGGCCGTGGACGCGGAGTTGAAGGAGAGGACCTCCTGGGGCTTGGATCTCGACAAGCAGCTGCAAATGTCGTGGAAGACGCTCGAAATCCAAAAACAGGCGCAGAAGGAGATGGCGGAAGGTTACGAAATCGAGCTGCGCAGGTTGGAGGCGGAACTGAACGAGAAGATTGCCTGGGGGATGAGCACGAAGGAGGATCTGGAAACACAATTGGCTGCTGCGTCTGGTGATCTAGTTGGCACAGTGGAGATGCTGCATCACAATGAGGCGCTGGTCGAAGAACGAACGAATTGGGCTCAGAGTCTAGATGTAGAAGTAGCCAGCCTGAAGGAACAATTGGCGGCCGCTGGACAAAGTAAGTGGATCAAGTTGGGCCGTAAGTTCGGCTTTGGTCCGCATCTAAGTTAACCAATGAAGACGTTGCTCCGCTTGCTGGCGGCTATTCCCGTGATGGTGGCCGCTCCTTTAATAGGGATTTCGTCGTTGACGGCGTTGTTGCTTTCCGACCTTCTCGGGCGGTTCAAAACCCACAAGCCCCTGCCTTCGAACACGCGGCCTAACGCTACATGTGCCACTGTAGTGATCCCCAATTGGAATGGCCGTGACCTCCTGGAAAAATACATCCCTCCGCTGCTGGAAGCTTTGGCCGGCCATCCGGAAAACGAACTACTAGTGGTGGATAACGGATCTGAAGACGGAAGCGCGGCGTTTTTGGCGGAGCGTTTTCCGTCAGTCAAAGTTTTAGCGCTTCCTCAAAATTTAGGATTCGGCGGTGGGTCAAACGCGGGTTTCGCGGCCGCCAAGAACGACATTGTTGTCCTGCTCAATAGCGACATGCGTGTCGATCGAAACTTTCTTAGTCCACTTCTTGAAGGCTTCAGTGACGAGAAAGTGTTTGCCGTTAGTTGTCAGATATTCTTCAGCGATCCGGAAAAGCATCGCGAAGAAACGGGACTGACCGAAGGCTGGTGGGACAATGGCCGTTTGTGGGTTGGCCACAGAATCGACGAAAAGGTGAACCGGCTTTTCCCCTGCTTTTATGGCGGCGGCGGTTCGTGCGCGTTTGACAGGCGCAAGTTCATGGAACTGGGTGGATTCGATGAGCTATTGCGCCCCTTTTACTATGAAGACACTGACATTGGATACATGGCATGGAAGCGCGGATGGAAGTGCCTATATCAACCGGCCAGCATCGTGTTCCACGAACATCGCGGAACAATTGGAAGAAAGTTTGACCGGGAATATATAGATGCAATCGTGCGCAAAAACGCGTTGCTATGGGTTTGGAAAAACATCCATGGTGGACGGAAGTTGGCTGGGCACTTTGCCTTCGCCATCGCCAACACGATCGTCTCCGCGCTATCCGGCAATAGGGAGCGAGGGCCTTTCTTGCGTGACCTATGGAATGCCGCAAAGCAAATTGGCGGCGCAATGCGCAGCCGGCGGCGGGCGAGAGACCTGTCCGTGGTAAGTGACGTTGAAGCATTTCGAAGGACCCGCGGAAGTCATTTCCGTGACACGTTTCTTCCTTTACCCGTAAGACCCCTGCCGCTCAACGTGTTGTTCCTTTCGCCTTACCCGATTTGTCCGCCCATTCACGGTGGCGGCGTTTTCATGAACCAAACCATTCATGAGTTAGTGAAACTTTGCCGTCTGCACTTAGTCGCGCTGCTGGACCAGGAATGGCAGATTCACACGCATGAAGAAATGGACAAGCTGTGCGCCTCAACCGAATACATTCTCCGCATGACGGGACGCTTGCGGCAGTTGGGGAGTATTGAACCGTATGCAGTGCGCGAGTTTGCGAATCGTGATCTGGATTGGCTGATTGACCGCAAAATTCTAATTGATGAAATTGACGTGTTTCAAATCGAATATACAAACATGGGTCAATACGCGCGGGGGTTCAAGCGGATTCCCAGCATCCTCTTTGAACACGATGTCTATTTCCAGTCCGTTGGCCGGGCGATAGAAAAGATCCGCAATCCATTGAAACTGCTCTCACCAGGGTTTGAGTATTTACGGGCGCTGAGGTACGAGTTGCAGATGCTTCCTAAGGTGGATCGGATTCAGATGTGCAGTGAAGCGAACAAGAAGTATCTGGCCAGCTTCTTGCCCAAACTCGAACCGGTCATGCAGGCTGGCCTACGGGCGGGCATCGACTCTACCCGCTACCAATTCAAACCAGCCGGGCGCACACCAGACACGCTGCTGTTCCTTGGTAGTTTTCGTCACATTCCCAACGTGGAGGCGCTTGAGTGGTTCGTCACCAATGTGTTCCCAAAGGTGCTGGCGAAGAAACCATCCGTGCGTTTGATTCTAATTGGCAGTGACGCCCCGCCCCGCCATTCGCTACCTGACATTCCTAATATTGAGTTAGTAGGCTTTGTGGATGACGTTCGTGTTTCGTTGAGTGAGTTTGCCGTCTTCGTCTGTCCGATACTGACAGGCTCCGGAGTCCGCGTGAAGTTACTAGAAGCCTTTGCGGCGGGCATTCCGGTGATCTCAACTACCATTGGCGCCGAGGGGTTGGCTGAGCAGCATGGCGACATTTGCGCTCTAGCGGATTCGCCGGAAGAGTTTGCCCAAAAGACGCTCGATCTTCTTGGTGATCCTTCAATGGCGGCGAGTATGGCGGGACGCGCTCGAGAGGAAGTGGTTGCTAAGTGGGACATGGCGGTAATTACACGGCGGCTGGTGGACACTTACTACGATGCTGTCGCTGAAATGAGAAGCCGTTAGATGGCGAAGACCAATCCATATATATCGCTGCTGCGAACGGCCTGGCACTACGCACGGGCTGAGCGCCGCCGCTATGTATTGGTGTATGTCATGTTCGTGGCAGCCAACATCGCGCAGTCACTTACTCCCATATTGTATGGGTGGTTGATTGATAAGATCCAAAAAGATCCGGCCAACGTATTGGGAAGTACTATTTGGTACGGAGCTGGTTTTCTTGGATTGAAATTGATTGAGTGGGCATTCCACGGCCCGGCCCGCATTATGGAGCGGCAACTGGCGTTTAACCTGAGCCGCAATTTCTTACAGGAGCGCTACCATCAAGCGCTGCGGTTGCCATTGAAGTGGCACCAGGATCACCACAGCGGGGCAACCATCAACCGTATCCGAAAGGCCTACGAAGCATTGAAGACCTTCTTTGACGGTGGCTTCATGTACGTCCATGCCCTCACGAAGTTTGCGTTGTCGTTTGGAGCAATGATTTACTTTTCGCCAAGGTTTGGCTTGACTGGCGCGTTGCTTGGAGTGTTGATCATTTGGGTAATTTTCAAATTCGATAAGCCACTTATCGCGACCCAAGAGCAAGTGAATGACGCTGAACACATTGTTTCGGCCACCCTGTTTGATAGCCTCTCGAATATACGGACCGTGGTCACTCTGCGTCTGGAGCGCAGCATGGAAAAAGGGTTGATGGCAAAGGTGGCAATGCTGCTTGCGCCCTTCAGCCGCAACGTCCGCATCAACGAATGGAAATGGTTTGTGGCCGACACGTTAGTAACAGCCACTTACTGTATTATTGCGATTGGGTATGTCTACGATCATTGGCGTCCGGATGAAGTTTTCTACGTGGGAGGCCTGGTTACTTTGATTGGATACGTCACCCAATTCACCAGCGTGTTTCACGACGTCGCGTGGCAGTACACGCAGATAGTGCAGTACAACACCGACGTGGAAACGGCGTCGAACATCACCGAATCATGGAAGGCGCAACATCGCCCGGACGCGGTGGAAGAGTTGCCGCGGGATTGGCGGACGATAGAAATCTCGAACCTAAGTTTTTCGCATCGGCAAGCTTATAGTGAATCGCACGCACCTCAGAGTCTGCACGGCCTGAACCTGCGGTTGGAGCGCGGGAAGAAAGTGGCGCTGATCGGCGAAAGCGGCTGCGGCAAGACAACGCTCCTGGCTTTATTGCGTGGGCTTTATGAGCCAGAGCCTGGGTTCAGTTT
>JANXXI010000294.1 GCA_025350695.1 Acidobacteriota bacterium | reverse complement strand
CGATGGCGCGAGAAACTTCGCACTGCTCTTCGTCGTGGGGGAGGAACGCAATAGCGCCGGGGCTTATTTCATGGCCAATCATCCGCGTGGCTCCAAGTTCATCATTAATGGAGAACCAACTTCTAACCGCCTGGCCCTCGGGTCGAAAGGCGCCTTGCGTTACGAAATTATCGCCTCCGGCAAAATGGCCCATTCCGCCTATCCGGAGTTAGGCGATTCAGCCACCGAGAAGTTGCTCGATGCTCTGGCCAAGGTCCGCGCCATCCAATTGCCCGTCCATCCGATTCTCGGCCCCAGCACTTTGAACATCGGTATCCTCAGCGCCGGCCGCGCGCCCAACGTAATTCCTGACCACGCCAAGGCTGAAATATTCTTCCGCCTCGTCGGCGATCCGGCATCTACCAAAGCAGCTGTTCTGGAGGCATGCAAGGGCTTGTGCGAGGCGAAGGAAATCCTCACCATCCCGGCTATCCACCTCAACCCACTCGATGGAATCGAAACCACCGTGGTGGCGTATACAACCGACATTCCAGCCTTCGGCGGCAAGTGGGGCGAACCGTATCTGCTTGGCCCCGGCACAATTCATGTTGCCCACACCAGCGAAGAACGGGTGCCCAAAAAAGAATTACAGGAAGCAGTAGGAATCTACAAAAACATGGTCCTGCAACTACTGAAGAAGGCGCAATGAACCCTTACATATTCCCAGCGAGCCGTGACCGTAAGGGAGCGGTCTCCCGCGTATGATCGTTATGAAATTCGGCGGAACGTCAGTGGAATCGACGCTCGCCATCGCAAAAGTCGCCGCCATCGTCAAGGACCGCCTCGCCCAGCGGCCCGTGGTCGTCGTGTCCGCCATGGGCAAGACCACGAACAAGCTTCTCGAAATCGCAGCGAGTGCCGTCGCCGGTGACCGCGTCGAAGCCTTCCGCATGCTCGCCGCTCTCGAAGCGTTCCACTACGCCGAAAGCCCCGCCGACGCATCGGAAATCATAGCCTCACACTTTCAGGAACTTTCCGCCGTGGTCGAAGAGCTCGTGGAATTGAAAGAATTTCCCCCACAATACGTGGACTTGGTTTCCAGTTACGGGGAACGTTTATCCAGCCACATCGTCGCACTCACATTTCAAAAGCTCGGAATCGATGCCGTCCAAGTGGATTCACGCGCCGTCATAATTACCGACCGCCGCCACGCCCAAGCCTCTCCGCTGTATACGCGCACCTACGCCAAGCTCGAAGCCCAAGTAAAGCCACTAGCTCAAAAATATGTCGTCGTCATGGGCGGTTTCATCGGATCCACGCAAGACGGTTTCACCACAACCCTAGGCCGCGGCGGATCCGACTTCACTGGCGCGATTGTCGGCGCTGGCCTCGGCGCTGAAGAGATTCAAATCTGGACCGACGTCGACGGCATGCTAACCTGCGACCCTCGCATCGTGCCCGGTGGTCATCGCGTGAAAGTCATCTCCTTCGCCGAAGCTGCGGAGTTGGCCTATTTTGGAGCCAAGGTCCTGCACCCAGCCACCGTTGTGCCCGCCATGGAAAAGAACATCCCCGTTCTCATCCTCAATTCTAAAAATCCATCTTCGGAGGGCACCAGAATTGTCGCTGACCGCGTTCCCTGCGCCAATCCCGTCAAGTCCATCGCTTGCAAACAGGGCATAACTCTTGTCAACATAGTGTCTCTCCGCATGCTCATGGCCCACGGGTTCCTACATCGCATTTTCGATATTTTTAACCGCTACCGTACGCCGGTCGACGTCGTCACCACAAGTGAAGTCAGCGTGTCTCTCACCATCGACAATAAAGACAATCTGGCGGAGATTTGTGAAGAGCTCCGTCAAATCGCTGAAGTGAACGTGGAAGAAAATCAGGCGCTAATTTGTCTCGTCGGTGACGCTATTCGCGAACGCCCGGGTGTCGCTCTCAGCATCTTCAAAGCAATGGGCGACGTCAACGTCAAGATGATTTCCCAGTCAGCGTCGTCGCTGAACCTAACCATGCTAGTGGCAGGCGAGGATTTGAAAAAGGCCGTAAGCTCTTTGCACAACCACTTGTTCGCTACGCTCGATGCCGCGGTGTTTGACTAAAGGAAATCTATGAATCTCGCGCTAGTAGGTTACGGAAAAATGGGGCGAATGATCGATTCGCTGGCTCCTCTTTATGGCTTTGAAGTAGCGTTGAAATTGGATGAATTCAATAACGCGAACTTCTCCGGAATCACCGCCGAAAACTTCAAGGGTATCGATGTCGCCATTGAGTTCAGCATCCCCGAAGCAGCTGTCGAAAACATCGAACGTATCTCTGCGTTGGGCGTGAATTTGGTAATCGGTACCACTGGCTGGCTAAAAGAACTGGATCGGGTCAAGGCCGCTGTGGCGAAGAACGGTACAGGCTTAGTGTGGAGCCCCAACTATTCCATTGGTGTCAACGTCTTCTTCCGCGCAGTGGCCCAGACCGCCAATATGCTATCAAAGGAACTCGATTACGAAGCCTGGGCTTGGGAGATTCATCATTCCATGAAGAAGGATGCTCCTTCCGGCACGCTGCTCAAAGCCGTCGACGAAATGAAGCGCGCCGGTTACGATCGTAAGGTTGACGTAGGCTCCAACCGCGCCGGACGGATTCCCGGTACGCACGAAATTGGTTTCGATTCGCCCGCCGACACGATCACTCTACGGCACACCGCGCACAATCGCGAAGGCTTCGCTCGCGGCTCGCTCAAAGCTGCCCAATGGGTCGCGGGTCGAAAAGGTTTTTACGAATTTACAGAAGTATTGTTTGGATAATTCACGAGGTGGAACATGTACACGGGATGTGGAACGGCAATAGTAACTCCGTTCAAAGATGATCTGACATTAGATGAAAGCACGCTACGTGCGCTGGTAAAACGCCAACTAGCCGCCGGGATTGATTTTCTGGTGCCCTGCGGAACCACCGGCGAAAGCCCCACTCTGACGCACGAAGAGCACCTTCGCGTTGTTGAAATCACGCTTGAAGAAGCCAAGGGAAAAGTTCCCGTCGTGGCCGGCGCCGGCGGATACAACACTGCGGAAGTCATCAGCCTAGCAAAAGAAATCCAATCCATGGGCGCCGACGGCTTGCTCTCCGTCACCCCCTACTACAACAAGCCAACACAAGAAGGTCTCTACCAGCATTACAAGGCGCTCGCCGGCACTGTCAACCTGCCCATCATTGTTTATAGCGTGCAGGGCCGTACCGGCGTAAACGTGGAACCATCCACGCTCAAGCGCTTAGCTGAAATTTCCAACATCGTAGCCGTCAAGGAAGCATCGGGCAACATGTCGCAAATAGCCCGCGTCATTCATGAAGTCCCCTCCAATTTCCATGTGCTCTCCGGCGATGACTCTGTCACCATTCCGCTAATTGCCCTCGGCGGAAAAGGAATCATCAGTGTTGTCGCCAATGAAATTCCGGCGGAGATGACTAAGCTGACGCGCCTAGCCCTGCAAGGCGACTTCCTCGGCGCCCGCGAGTTGCAGCGCAAGTTCCTCCCGTTGATGGAAATCAATTTCATCGAATCGAATCCCCAGCCAGTGAAAGCCGCCATGGCGATGATGGGCCTGCTTAAGCCGGTGTTCCGTCTGCCCATGGTCCCCCCGCAACCAGAAAGCATTCAGAAAATAGAAGCCGTTCTTGCGGAGCTAAACATGCTGGCCCATCGTAAAATGCAGGTGGCTGGTTAAAGGAACTATGACCGATCTTAAGAAACAAATCGAACAGGCTTTTGACAGCAAGCCCGCCCAGTATGGCGAAGAGCATTTCTCTCTGTTTGCCCGCTTCAAGGCCGAACTGAACGCCGGCCACATCCGCGCCGCTGAACCCGATAAGGATTCGGCTAACGGCTGGCGTGTCAACCCATGGGTGAAAAAAGGAATCCTGCTCGGCTTCCGTTTAGGCAACATTGTCGACATGTCGATCGATGCCTCTCGCCAGCCTTTCTTCGACAAAAGCACATACCCCGTAAAGCAATTTACGTCGGGCGACGGCGTTCGCATCGTTCCCGGAGGCTCCAGCATTCGCGACGGCGTTTTCGTCGGCAAGAGCGTCACCTGCATGCCACCGATGTACATCAATGTGGGCGCCTACGTCGGTGATGGCACTATGGTCGATTCACACGCGTTGGTTGGAAGCTGCGCCCAAATCGGGGCCCGTTGCCATCTGTCGGCGGCCGTGCAGATTGGCGGCGTGTTGGAACCCGTCGGCGCCATGCCCGTCATCATTGAGGATGATGTGCTTGTCGGCGGCAATTGCGGAGTATACGAGGGAACCATCGTGAAGCGCCGCGCCGTGCTGGGCACCGGCACAATTCTGAATCGCTCAACCCCGGTGTTCGATCTCGCTAAAGGAATTGTCCACAAAGCCACCGGCGATAGCCCTCTGGTAATCCCCGAAGGAGCCGTAGTTGTAGCAGGTTCCCGAGCGGTAACCAGCGGCATCGGCAACGAGTGGGGAATCTCGCTGTACACGCCAGTCATCGTCAAATATCGCGACGAAAAAACCGAAGGCAAGATTCAATTGGAAGACCTACTGCGCTAATTTTGAAGCGAAGGTTTTAGATTCATGCCGTTAAATAAATGCAACATGCCTGAGTATCGCTGCTATTCAACCGGGCATCTCGACTAGTAGCCCCCGATGAAAATCGGGGGATCGTCCGAAGTCCCAACCACATGGCCTAATTCGGAAGAATCCCCCGATTCCGATCCGTTTTGAGTTCGCACCTAGTGCTAAATTTGAACTGCGCTCCAGGTGCTACGAAGGTAGGAAAATTGGAATGACGATGGACGCATTTTTGGAGCAAGTGACGAGCATCGGAAGCACGATTGGAGCAAGCGCCCATTGCGCATGACGAGGTGAGGCCGCGAGTGGCAACGGGTCGGCCCAAGCCGCCAATCCTTTTCATCACCGGAGAAGCCGCCGACGAAGCAGCCAGCAAGCTCAGAAACATAATCGATCCCGTCCCGCAAGCACCGCGTTCTAGCCTTCGCCGTTTACAAGGAGCTGACGGAAGAATGGAAAGCAGCCTTGAACGCAATCCCTTCAAACCAGGTCGCGGCAGCCTGTTCGGCTGCTTCTCCCGCTCCTTCATTCTCGCCAGTGCCCTTAAACATATACGTAACTTATATTAGCCAAGCGTTAGAATGTGATCGTGGCGTGGGAAGTCGAAGTTACGGATGAGGTCAAGATTTGGTGGAGCAGCCTCACTGAAGCCTAGTGCATATCAGTCGAGAGGTCGGTTCTGCTGCTGGAGGTGCGGCCCCCATTCGGCCCACAACCCGGATTCCACCCCTTCAAGAACCCGATTCACAACCCAATCCAAAAAACTTCCTGCGCCTCAACCCAAGCAATCCAAGCCACTTCCCGTTCCTCCACCTCCGCGCCCGCCGCCAACTC
>JANXXI010000278.1 GCA_025350695.1 Acidobacteriota bacterium | reverse complement strand
CCGCTCTGCCTGTTCTTCGGCTCACGCCACCCGCACGTCCCCTGGGTCACGAACGAAGGCTACGATCCTGCTACGGTAAAACGTCCGCCAACCTTGGTGGACACGCCCGAGACGCGCCGCCAGTGCACGGAATACTACACCAGCATCTCCCACACGGACGCATTGGCCGGCAAATTCCGCGCGCTGGTCCAAAAGCATGTGCCCGGGGATACGCTTTTCATTTACACCACCGATCATGGCGCGCAGTGGCCGTTCGCCAAGTGGGACCTCTACGACGCCGGCATTCGCTTACCCTTCCTTGCTGTCTGGCCGGGCAAGCTAAAGCCCGGCTCCACCAGTGACGCCATGATCTGCCTGCCGGATTTGTTGCCCACCTTCATCGAACTGGCCGGCGGCACGGTTCCCGACGGTCTCGACGGCAAATCCTTTGCCGGAATTCTGCGCGGCAAGTCGTCCCAGCATCGTGATCGCGTCTTCAATACGCAAAGTGGCGATGGCGACTACAACGTTTATCCCATCCGCAGCCTGCGCACGCGCGAATGGAAATATATCCTTAACTTGCATCCCGAATTCCAGCACCATACCCATACCTCGCGTCAACGGACGGGGAACGGAATTATATATTGGCGAACTTGGCTGGAGGAAGCGAAAACGAATCCGGCCGCGGCGGCCATCGTGAAACGCTTCGTCGAACGGCCCGCCGAGGAACTCTACAACCTAAAGGCCGATCCGCACGAGATGCGCAACCTTGCGGGCGACCCTAAGCAAGCGTCCCGACTCAGCACCATGCGCGCCGACCTGAAAGAGTGGATGAAGCAGCAGGGCGATACGCAGACGGTGTTCGGAAAACCGCTCCTGATCGGCCAGCCTGTGACCCTGCTCCCCGAAGCGACGGCTTAGCTAAATCCTCGCCGGTCCGCATAGGATAAAATCCAATTGGATGCTTCGCTCCGCTTTAACGCTCACGCTCGCCCTTCCGCTCTTCGCTCTTGAACTGCTCGCAGTGGAATTCAATCGCGAGATCCGCCCCATTTTATCCGACCGCTGCTTCGCCTGCCATGGCCCCGATACAGCCAACCGGAAGACGAAAATGCGGCTCGATATGGAAGCTTCAGCCAAGGCGGACATGGGCAAGGGCCGCTTCGCCATCGTTCCAGGTGACCCGGCCAAGTCCGAACTGTTCCGCCGGGTAACGTCCGAAAGCAAGACGCTGCGCATGCCTCCGGCTTACGCTGGGCACGATAAACTCTCTGAGCAAGAAATCGAATTGCTTGGAAGGTGGATCACGGAAGGGGCGGCGTATCAGAGCCATTGGGCATTCATCGCGCCAACCCGGGCCGTTTCACCGGCAGTGTCCAAACCTGACTGGGTAATCAATCCGATCGATTCATTCGTGCTGGCGCGGCTCGATCACGAAAAGCTGGCGCCATCTCCCGAGACCGGCAAGCGAACCCTCGCCCGCCGCGTAACCTTCGACCTCACAGGCCTGCCTCCCACACCCGCCGAGATCGATGCCTTCGTCAACGACAGTTCGCCTAAGGCATATGAATCCATGGTGGACCGGCTCCTTTCCTCAACCCGCTACGCCGAACGCTTGGCCATCCGATGGCTCGAGGCCGCCCGCTATGCCGATACCAACGGCTATCAATCGGACGGCGTTCGCAGCATGTGGCGCTGGCGGGATTGGGTGATCAACGCTTTTCAAACCAACATGCCTTTCGACCAATTCACGATCGAACAAATTGCCGGCGACCTTTTACCCAACCCCACGCTTGATCAGAAAATCGCCACCGCCTTCCATCGCAATCACCGCACCAGCGCCGAAGGCGGCATCGTCGAAGAAGAGTTCCGCACCGAATATGTGGCCGACCGCGTGGAGACCACTTCCACCGTCTGGATGGGCCTCACGTTTGGCTGCGCCCGTTGCCACGACCACAAATACGATCCGATGAAGCAGAAGGAGTTCTACCAGTTATTCGCCTTCTTCAATAACTTACCGGAACGCGGCTTGGTTTATAACTTCGGCAACGAAGAGCCGTTTATCCCCGCGCCCACTAAGGAGATGAGCGTCAAACTGGCGGAGTTCGATTCAAACGCGGCCGCCGCGGAAACCCATTGGCATACGCTTGCCAAAAAGCTAAACACTTCGCAAAGAGCCTGGGAAAAGTTGACCGCATCCCGGAAAGATTACGACTGGCAACTTACCGATGGCCAGGTGCTTCACCAACCACTCGAAGATAAGCTCAAGGTAGAAGGAACGCTGCCTGCGGTCCAGGGTAAAGTGAATCAGGCCCGCCTGTTTGACGGCAAATCGTTTACTGATGAAGGCAGCGATATTGCCAAATTCAACTATCAGGATCCTTTCACGCTGGCTGCCTGGATCAATCCCACATCGCCCAAGGGGGCAATCATCTCGCGGGCCGAAGATTACCTCGAAGGCTCAGGCTTCGGGCTCTATCTGATCGATGGTAAGCTTCGCCTGCACATTACCCTGCGCTTCACCGACATTAGTTTACGTGTCGAATCCGCCGAGCGAGTGAAGATGAACGAATGGCAGCACGTGGCCGTAACTTACGATGGGTATCGCAAAGGCGCGGGCGTTCACATGTACGTCAATGGCGCCCAACGCAAATTGAACATCCTATTTGACGAACTTACTTTCCCGTTCGGCCCAACTCAGCCGGTGCGGATAGGCGCCGGTGGGGGTATGCGGTTTGAAGGGATGATTGACGAAGCCCGTATCTTCAAGCGCGCCCTCTCCGCGGAAGAGGCGGGCACACTGCCGCTGCTCGAAACCATTCCTCAACTCGCCGGCATCCCACCCCGCAAACGGACCACTGCGCAAAACGAAAAGCTGCGACTGTGCTTTATGGAGAACTTCGCACCGGCTGACATCAAGAAGGCACAGGCGGACAAGATAGCCGCCCACACCGGCCGCAGGAAATACTTCGAATCCATCCCCACCGTCATGATCATGAAGGAGGGCCCCAAGCGTGATTCCTTCCTCCTGAAACGCGGAGCCTACGATGCTCCCGGCGATAAGGTCGCCGCCGCCACCCCGTCGTTCCTGCCTCCCATGAAATCCGATTGGCCTGCTGACCGGCTGGGCCTTGCCAAGTGGCTTGTCGATCGCGGGAATCCCCTAACGGCCCGAGTGCAAGTGAACCGTTATTGGCAAATGCTGTTCGGCCCGGGGTTGGTTAAGACCGTGGAAGATTTCGGATCGCAAGGCGAATGGCCCATTCATCAGGAGTTGCTCGATTGGCTAGCCGTGGATTTCATGGACAGCGGATGGAATGTGAAACGGATTTTGAAAACAATAGTGATGAGTAACACTTACCGCCAATCGTCGCGAGTTACTCCTGAGTTACTAGCCAAGGACCCGGAGAACCGGTTAATGGCCCGGGGCCCACGCTTCCGGCTTTCGGCCGAAATGCTGCGTGATAGTTCGCTTGCCTTGTCGGGGTTGTTAGTCGACAAGGCCGGCGGACCTTCCGTTAAGCCGTATCAGCCTCCAGGATTGTGGCAGGAACTTGCGGGAGGTGGCGGTTATAAGGAAGACAAAGGCGAAGGCCTCTATCGCCGCAGCCTTTACACTTACTGGAAACGCACCATCGCCCCGCCGTCGATGGTCACTTTCGATTCGCCGACACGCGAAGTTTGCATTGTAAGGGAGAACCGCACCAACACACCTCTGCAGGCGCTGAATTTAATGAACGATGTGGTGTACCTTGAAGCGTCACGTAAGCTCGCGGAGCGAATCATGAGCGAAGGCGGAGGGGACGAAACGGGGCGGTTGAAACTGGCTTACAACATAGTGTTGGGGCGCGATCCGAAGCCCAAGGAATCCACCGTGTTGAACCGCGCATTAGGCCAATTCCGAGCTCAGTTTGCAGGTAAGCGTGAGGCAGCGGTGAAATTTCTAGCCCAAGGAGATGCTGTCCGCGATGAACGCTTCCCGCCCGAAGAGTTAGCCGCTTACGCCAGCCTCGCCAGCTTAATCTTAAATTTAGATGAGGCAGTAACTAAGGAATAATTCATGGATCGGTTGCATTTGACAAGGCGCGCATTGTTCGGCAAGGCGGCATCGGCTGCGGGAATCGGCGCGCTTTCGAGCCTACTTCAGGCAGAGGGCGTCCAAGCCAAACGCTATGGCGGATTGCCCGCCATGCCAACGTTCGCTCCTAAAGCCAAGCGTATTATCTATCTGTTTCAATCCGGCGGCCCGTCCCAACTAGACCTGTTCGATTACAAGCCCCGCTTAAAGGAATTCGCTGGTCAGGAACTGCCGGAATCCATCCGTAACGGGCAGCGGCTAA
>JANXXI010000265.1 GCA_025350695.1 Acidobacteriota bacterium | reverse complement strand
GCTTCCGTCATTGTTCGAGGATTGTTGACGTAACCGACTCGAACCGCCGTGTACGGACCCGTACGCACGGTGGTGTGGCAGGGGTCGGCGGGTGACCGCCGCCCCTATGCCGATCATTCGAAAAATGCATGGCGAGATTATGGAAAGTCCTTCAACTTAATTACGGGAATCGAAAGACGTTAGGAGCTTGCATGTTACTCGCAACTGGCGGCCATTATGCGGACCGAGATCATTGATGCCCACAATCTTTCGGTAACGGAAGCGGTGAAGGTTCTGGGCGTAAGCCGGCCCACCCTTTCCATCCTGCGGATCTTTCCGGCGACATGGCGCTGCGATTCGAAAAGGCGTTCGGCGTCGAGATGGAGACTCTCATGAGGATGCAGAACTCATTCGACATTGCAAGAACTCGTAGCCGGGAGAAGTTGATTCAGATGCGGCCGTTTGAGCCCAACTTAGGTCAGCAGAGGTGTTCAGGTTTCTTTCCGTCGTCTATGGCCCCACATTTAGTGCCATCGCAGTCCATGCCACCAGCGGTGGAGCAGCGCTTCCACCAACCGACCGTTACCCACCTATTTTCAACAAATCGCACCGGCACAGTTGACACACTCGGCACTCCTAGGTAAGATAGAAGAGTTTGGCGAGACGTGTCTTCCGCTCTCGAGCTACCTCTACAAGGTTGCCAAAGCAGTTTTTTAGGAAAACAGGGCTTTCACAGCCTGACTTGTAGACCGGCCGAAAGCTAGCCCCGAGGTTCGCTGCAGACTCAAGCGCTGCTTGTGGACATGGGCTATTCCGAAGTAGTTACCTCGCAATTGGGTTTCCTGCGGTTTTATTAGGTCTCCTAGTCATTAATTTGTAGTAAAAATGCCACAGCGGTTGGGCCTTTGGGTCTGCCAAGTGCGCGAACTGGCTGGTATCACCGGCCAAAAGAATTTGAACTTGTTGTAAAGATTCGTTTGTTGGATCTAAGAGAGGAATTTCGTGCCGACGTTTAATCAACTCGTGCGAAAGGGACGCAAGCCGACTAATTACAAGACGGCGAGCCCAGCCCTTCAAGCCTGCCCGCAACGCCGCGGCGTTTGTACCCGCGTATATACCACGACCCCGAAAAAGCCGAATTCGGCTTTGCGGAAAGTGGCCCGTGTGCGTCTGACCAACGGTATCGAAGTCACCACCTATATCCCGGGTGAAGGCCACAACCTGCAGGAGCACTCGATTGTGCTGATCCGCGGTGGCCGCGTCAAGGATCTTCCTGGTGTTCGTTATCACGTGGTTCGTGGAACGCTCGATACGGCGGGTGTGGCTAAGCGTAAGCAAAGCCGCTCGAAGTATGGCGCTAAACGGCCGAAGTCTTAATAGAGGATTTTATTGAATGCCACGTAGAAGAAGAGCAGAAGTTCGCGATATCCTGCCGGATCCAATCTACAACTCCACATTGGTTGAGAAGTTCGTTAACTCAATGATGTGGGATGGTAAGAAGGCCGTTGCCCAGAACGTGTTCTATAAAGCGATGGATAAGCTGGAAGAACGCGCCGGCGACGAAGCTTTAAAAATGTTCAAGAAGGCTGTGGAGAATGCCAAGCCTTTGCTCGAAGTAAAAACCCGCCGTGTTGGCGGCGCTAACTATCAGGTTCCGGTGGAAGTTCCAAACAACCGCCGTACGAGCTTGGCGTTGCGCTGGATTATTGGCAATGCGCGCGGCCGTTCGGAAAAAGGTATGTCTGACCGCTTGGCCAATGAGTTGTTGGATGCGGCGAACATGCGCGGTGGGGCGATCAAAAAGAAAGACGATGTGCACCGCATGGCCGAAGCTAACAAAGCCTTCGCTCATTATCGCTGGTAATTTTTTGTATTTATAAGTAATTGCGTTTGTCTTTTAGAATATGCCAAGATTAGTCCCACTGGAAAGAATGCGTAACATCGGCATCATGGCCCACATTGATGCCGGTAAGACCACGACCACGGAGCGTATCCTTTTTTACACTGGTCGAACTTATAAGATCGGTGAAGTCCATGAAGGCACGGCCACCATGGATTGGATGGCTCAGGAGCAAGAGCGCGGCATCACGATTACGTCGGCCGCGACGACCTGTTCCTGGAACGATGTTACGATCAACATTATTGACACCCCTGGTCACGTGGATTTCACGGCCGAGGTGGAGCGTTCGCTGCGTGTTTTGGATGGCGCTGTAGCGGTGTTCGATGCCGTCGCTGGCGTGCAACCGCAAACCGAGACGGTTTGGCGTCAGGCCGATAAATACCGTGTGCCCCGTATTTGTTTCATCAACAAGATGGATCGCGTGGGTGCGGATTTCTACCGCTCAGTCGATACCATCGTTGACCGTTTGAAATGCGCTCCGGTGCCGCTGCAGATTCCGGTCGGCGCGGCCGAAAAGTTCAAGGGTGTTGTTGATTTGCTGACGATGACGGCGCGCATCTGGCGCGACGAATCCTTGGGCGCGAAGTTTGATGATGGTCCTATTCCTGAAGATTTGCTTGAATTAGCTCAGGAGTATCGCGAGAAGTTGGTAGAGCGTATTTCGGAAACTGACGACGCTTTAATGGCTAAGTATCTTGAGGGAACCATTCCCGGCGAGGCTGAGCTAAAGGCGGCCCTGCGCAAGGCTGTTATCGCCCAAAAGATTTTCCCGGTCATCTGTGGTTCCGCCTTTAAGAACAAGGGCGTGCAAAACATGCTTGACGCGGTGGTGGATTACCTCCCCTCGCCGCTCGATATTCCGGCCATCAAGGGACATTCCGTTGATGATTTTGAAGTCGAAGTTCTGCGCCACGCTGATGACAACGAGCCGTTCTCGGCCCTGATCTTCAAGATCATGACTGATCCTTTTGTGGGGCAGTTGGCTTTTATTCGCGTCTATTCGGGCAAGCTCAATTCGGGCGAATCCGTATACAACGTAGCTAAGGGGCGTCGCGAACGCGTGGGCCGCCTGGTAAAAATGCACGCCAACAAGCGTGAAGAGATTCAAGACATTATGGCTGGCGACATTTGCGCCGCTGTTGGCTTGAAATCGGCGATTACAGGCGATACGATCTGCGACGAAAAGAACCCGGTTCTATTAGAGTCGATCGATTTCCCGGCTCCGGTTATTCAGCTCGCCATCGAGCCCAAGTCCAAGCCCGACCAGGAAAAGCTGGGCATGGCAATCGCGAAGTTAGTGCAAGAAGATCCCACCTTGAAGGTTTCGACCGATCAGGAAACGGGCCAAACGATTTTGGCCGGTATGGGTGAACTGCATTTGGAAATCATCGTCGACCGCATGAAGCGCGAATTTGGCGTGGAAGCGAATGTCGGCAAGCCTCAGGTAGCCTACCGTGAGACGATCCGCAACAAAGCGGAAGGCGAAGGCCGCTATGTCCGGCAGACCGGTGGCAAGGGTCAATACGGACATTGCAAAGTCCGCGTTGAGCCGCTTCCTGAAGGCAAAGGCTTTGAATTTGTTAACGGCACAACGGGCGGATCGATTCCGAAGGAATTTATCGGCGCTATTGAAAAGGGCATGATCGAAGCTTTAGAAGGTGGAATTCTGGCCGGCTTCCCGATGTCCGATTTGAAGTGCACCGTGTACGACGGCAGCTATCACGACGTTGACTCTTCGGAGATGGCGTTCAAGATTGCCGGATCGATGGCGATCAAGGAAACATCGAGGAAGGCCAAGCCAGTGTTGCTTGAGCCGGTAATGCGGGTGGAAGTTGTGGTTCCGGACGAATACATGGGTCCGGTGAACGGCGACTTGATTTCACGTCGTGGCCGTTTGGAAGGTATGGAAATGCTGGGCAGCACTCAGATTATCAAGTCGATGGTGCCGCTTGGAGAAATGTTTGGATATGCTACCGAATTGCGGTCGCGCACCCAGGGTCGCGGCGGATTTACGATGCACTTCGGACGGTATGAAGAAGTGCCTGCTAGCTTAGCGGCTGAAATTATTGCGAAATCGCAAGGAAAATAAGGGCTAAGTCTCAGGGCAAGTAAGGGCTTAGGAACTTTTAAGTAACAACGAGTATCCACGAAGGAGAATCTGGCACATGGCGAAAGAGAAATTTGACCGTTCAAAACCGCACGTAAACATTGGCACCATCGGCCACATTGATCACGGCAAGACGACGCTGACGGCGGCAATCACCAAAACGCTGTCCAAGCACAACCCGAAGAACACCTTCCGCAGC
>JANXXI010000232.1 GCA_025350695.1 Acidobacteriota bacterium | reverse complement strand
CCGAAGGGTGCGGTGAGCGTCGGCGGCCATTTCGGGGGTGGCCACTTTGCCGGTGCCGATGGCCCAGACCGGTTCGTAGGCGATTACGATTCTTGAGAATTGCTCGGCAGTTAAACTGGAGATGCCATCGCGAAACTGTTTACCCAACACAGGGGCGGTTTGGTTGGCCTCGCGTTCAGCGAGAAGTTCGCCGACGCAGACGATTGGGATCAGGCCGGCATCGAGGGCGGCGATGGTCCGCTTCAGGACGGTCTCGTCGGTTTCGCCGAAATATTGGCGACGTTCGCTGTGGCCGACGATGACATAGGTTGTGCCGGTGGCTTTCAGCATGGGGCCGGAGATCTCGCCGGTGAAGGCTCCTTCTTTTGCCCAATAGAGGTTTTGCGCCCCGATTCCCACGCTCGAATTGGCGGCGGCTTCAAGGGCTGCCGCCAGGTTTACGAAGGGGGGGCAAATGGCTATGTCGCAATGGTTGGCTCCAGCCACCATGGGCAGGAACTTTTCAAAAAACGCTTTGGTTTCCGCCGGTGATTTGTACATTTTCCAGTTGCCGGCCATCATTGGTTTACGCATGGTCTGTTTCTATTGATCTCACTTTCAAGGATTCGTTTACTGAATTGCCGCAAGGAAGCTTTCGCCCTTGCCGATTTTCACGTTAAAATTTTCGGCCACCGTTTGGCCGATGTCGGACAGCGTGGCCCGCAAGCCGAGGTTCACGCCGTGCTTGGCGGATGGGCCGAAGACGAGCAATGGGACATACTCGCGGCTGTGGTCGGTTGAGGGAGTGGTGGGGTCGCAGCCGTGGTCGGCGGTGAAAATCACAAGGTCGGATGGGGCCAGTTTGGCTTCGAGCGAAGGCAGCCAGGCGTCAGCTTCTTCGAGAGCTTTAGCATAACCTTCCACGTCGTTGCGGTGGCCGAACAGCTGATCAAAATCAACTAGATTCACGTATATAAGTCCCGCGGGCGTGTCGTTCAAGGCTTCCAGCGTCTTCTGCATTCCATCGGCGTTGGATATGGTTTTGTCGTATTCGCGGATGCCGCGGCCAAGGAAGACGTCGAAGATTTTTCCGATGCTGTGGATCATAACGTTCGCTTCGGCGAGTTGATCGAGCAGCATGCCTTTGGGTGGTGGCACGGCGTAATCCTTTCGGTTGGATGTGCGTTGAAAGTGACCCGGTTCGCCAGTGAAGGGGCGGGCGATGACGCGGCCTACTTCGCGTTCTCCGCGCAGCATTTCGCGTGCGATCTCGCAGATTTTATAAAGTTCCCAAACCGGGATTACATCTTCATGGGCGGCAATTTGGAAAACGCTATCGGCGGAGGTGTAGACGATCGGTGAGCCGGTACGGATATGTTCCTCGCCCAGTTCCTTGATGATTTCGGTTCCAGATGCGGCTTTGTTGCCAAGGCTCGAGCGGGCGATCTTGTCTTCAAATTCGGCGATCCATTCTTTGGGAAAGCCCTTAGGATGGACAGGGAAGGGCAGGTCTAAATGAATTCCCACCATTTCCCAGTGGCCGGTGGTGGTGTCCTTGCCAGGCGATGCCAGGGTGCAGCGGCCGAAATTAGCTATTGGATTTGGCGACGCGGTGATGCCCGTAAGCGGTTTGATATTACCGAGACCAAGGCGCGAAAAATTCGGCAGACGCAGCGGCCGGAGTTTGGCAATGTTGCCGAGAGTATCGCTGCCCGCGTCGCCATAGCTTGCCGCATCGGGCATTTCCCCGATACCAACGCTATCCAGAACGATCCAGATAATTCGTTTGAAAGCCATGGTTACTCCGCCGTCTTTTCGTCAAGGATTTGTTGGATGCGGTCGCCCAACAAGTTGACGAAAGTTTCGGGTGCGAAGCCGTTCATGCGACTTGCCATCTCTCCATTTTTGTTGAAGATGAGGGTGGTTGGAATCGAAGTGACGTTCAGCAACCGTGACAAGCCGCTTTCAAAATAAACTTGCTTCGACCATTTTTGCGCGGTGAGAAATGGTTCGACCAGGGACGGGTCTTCGTCCGTTGCAATGGCTAGGAAGACGACGTCTTCACGGCCGGTAAAACGTTTCTTCACCTGTTCGTATAAAGGATGTTGGGCGCGACACGGTCCGCACCAAGTGGCCCAGAAATCCATGATCACGATTTTACCCTTAAGCGAGGCGAGGCTGACTTTGAGGCCGCTAACTCCGGGCAGAACGTAGCGCATGGCTTCGGTTTCAAGAGCGTTCGGGTCAATTGCCTGTAATTTCGCTTTCTTCGAGGCCTTTATCTCCACAGCTCTATCGAGTGCGATGATTAGCTTGTCGCCAGCGCCGGTTTCGGTGGGGCGCCCCTTGCGCCAGGTTTCGCGCACCAACTTTAAGTCGCGTTCCCGTTCGATGTCGTTGGGAGCTAGGGCATAGCCCAAGGCAAAGCTTTCTGTCGCCTCGTCGAACTTGTTCAACTTGGTAAGCCAGCGGCCCTGTTCCCTGGCCGCTTCGGCGGATGCGTTGATTTCGAAGCTAGCCCGGGCAAGCTTCAGCGCCTCCTCGGTCTGGCCCATATTGCCGACAGCGCGGGCCTGAAACACAAGCGCGCGGCCGATAGCCTGGTCAAGCTCAGCCCGTTGCTGCCAGCGAAGCGGTTCGCCGCCCTGCTTGGGTTCTAAGTTACGAAGCACCTTTTCGAAGCGTTTGGCGTTTACAAGAGCTTTGGACGCGGCTTCCTTGTTATCAGTAACGAGCAAGGCACGAGCGGTGAACTCAAGCGCTTGGATATCATCCGGATCACTTGCCAGTACGAGCGAACCGTACTTGACGATGCGTTCATTGTCCTTCAACTCAGTCGCGCCACGGAACAGCGTTCGCACTACTTCGGATTTTTGCGACGAGCCAGGGAACTTCTTCAAATGCGCTTCTAGCGCCTTCACAAACTCGGGCGTCGAAGTGCCGGCGTCAGCCACTCTGGCGCGTAGGTCGTCCTGGTCTGCCTGTGGGGATTGCTGGCTCAAGGCAAGGGTTGCGATTAGTAAAAATACCGGTAGAAATTTCATTTGCTCTCCGCTGGAGGCGTTACGGCTTGCGCTCTGAAGTTGGCCGCCAATTGGGCTGCCCGGTCTCGGGCGATGTTAAGGTACACATCATTTTTTGCCACGCGGTCCAGCATTTTCAGGAACTGCTTTGGAGCGACGATTCGTTTCCGTTCGACCAACATCTGCACTTGGAGGAGCGCCTGATTGACGCCAAGCCGGTCGAAACGGGCGGCTCTTTCCAGAATCTGAAGCGCCTGTTCGCTTTCCACGATGCGTTCCATGAAGTCTTGAAGAGTCTGTGCGTCGGCATCTTGCGAATAGTTGAACTTCACTTCATGCCGCGTGGGGCCGTCTTCATAGACATAAGCCTTTTCGCCCATCCTAGCTACAGGCAATCCGCTTTCAAGCGGTTTTGAGAAATTCCCGAGCTTCTCTGCTTGGGCGAAAATCATGTCTACGTCGACCTTGTCCAGTTGCATCTTCTGGGGCTCTTCGTCCTTTGCCTCACGATATTCGACTGTCCCGTCCCGCATGACGACCACTCCGACCCATTCCGGTTTTGAGCCGGGGAACAGCTTGGAGTAGTGGATACGTGGTTCGGCAAACACGGAGGCGGCAGCCAATATTAACAAACAATGTTTCATCGAACTGCTCCCATTGAGGACCCTGCTATCCTTAACTCCGTGCTGCGGTGTGTCGCATGGCAAATGGCGACGGCTAAAGCATCGGAGGCATCTTCAGATTCAAAGACGGTATCCTGACCCAGCATGGAACGCAGCATCATCTGCACTTGTTGTTTTTCCGCGCGGCCATAACCCACGACATTGCTTTTCACGGTTAGGGCTGAATACTCACCGACGTGCATTCCCGTTTCGCCGAGTACAAAAAAAACGGCTCCGCGCACGTGGGCCAGTTTGATGGCCGTCTTAGTATTGGCGGCGTGGAACACTTCTTCCACCGCGGCTTCTTCGGGTTGATGCTCCGTTAGGATATCGCGCAGGCGCCTGCCAATGATGCCAATACGGTGGGCGAAAGGATCTTTGGGGCTGGTGCGGATTACGCCCGAAATAACCAACTGATGTCTACGCCCATCGCTTTCCACAACGCCGAAACCGGTGCGCTCACTCCCGCAATCAATCCCAAGTACTCGCATTCGGTTTCCTCAAAAAATCAACCTACCCGTTCGCTATTGCTTCAAGTTCGCTATCGTCGATCTCGAAATTGGCGTAGACTTTCTGGACGTCATCATGTTCTTCAAGCGCTTCGTGCAGCTTAAGCATTGCGACGGCGGGCTTGCCTTCCAGTTTCACGGTATTTTTCGGCAACATGGCGATGTCGGCGGAAACCGTTGGAATGTTGGCCTTGCCTAGAGCGGTGATCATTGCGTAATGCGATTCAGGAGCGGAGATTAACTCCCAAATGTCGCCTTCGTTGCGAACGTCATCGCCACCGGCATCGAGGGCGATATCGGTTAACTTTTCTTCAGTAGCCTTGTCTATTTCGATCACGATCAATGACTTGCGTTCGAACATCCAGCCGACGCTGCCCACTTCACCCATGTTGCCGCCGTACTTGCCGAACATGTGGCGAACTTCGCTGACGCTACGGTTTTTGTTATCGGTAGCGACGGCAACCATGACGGCCGCGCCGCCCGGGCCATAGCCTTCGTACATCATTTCGTCGATCTGACCACCCTCGAGTTCACCCGTGCCGCGCTTGATCGCTTTTTGGATGTTGTCGTTCGGCATGGAAACGCCTTTGGCCGCGGCTATGGCTGTGCGCAGGCGCGGGTTGCCATCGGGATCGCCACCGTTACGCGCCGCAATGGAGATTTCCTTGATGATGCTTGTGAAAATCTTACCGCGCTTGGCGTCTGTGGCGGCTTTTTTGTGCTTAATTGTTGCCCATTTACTGTGACCGGACATTCAAACCTCAACTTGGAAAAGAGCGCTACGGTTCCTTGCGAAACCTCTAATCAGGATATCAGATTGAATTGAAAAGCCGCACTCTCAGGCTTCCAACGACGACCTATCGCTCCTTCTACTACCAGATAATTGGAACCTTATAGGCCGCAAGGCCTCCGTCTTTGGTAACAAGCGTGGCCTTCTCTACAAGTGCTTGCGCCACTAGGATTCGATCGAACGGATCTTTGTGGATATTAGGCAGCCTGTCCAGCATCATGATGTGAGTCTCGCGTATCCCGAGAATTTCGATACTGCCACCCGCGACGTATCTTGTCCACCAAGTCGCAGGGTCTGAGATCAAGGCCCCTTCTTTATTTTTCTTGAGGAGCAGTTCCCAAAGGCTCGCCACACTTGCGACGACTTCGCCACCGGCGAGAACGGATCGGGCCTTATCGCTTAATTCCGAACTCGAACTCAGTGCCCAGACTAGAGTATGCGTATCGGTCAGGATCTTCAACTTGCCGCCTACTTGCCAGCGATCCAATCTTCAGCATCTTTATCCGTCATCGGAGCCCACCAATCGTCGCCCTTTGCCACCAAGGGGTCATGCTCTGCGACGCCGAAAGGGAAGCCGTCTTTGCTCCGGGCGGGAACAAGTTCCGCAACCGGATGGCCATGCCGGGCTATTACAACTGTTTCACCGTTTTCCACCAGTTCAAGAAGCCTCGAGAGCTGGGTTTTAGCTTCGTGGACGTTTACTTGAGTCATATTTACAGCTTAGTCGGTTTTCTTAGCTAATGCAACTTTCTAATGCACCACGCGCCGGGCTTGATCGCTTTTTGGATACGGTCGTTTGGCTGAGATGCGCTTGGCGCCAGCAATTGCCGTGCGTAGGCGCTTTTGCCGTCGGGATCCGTTACGCGCCGCAATGGAGATTTCCTTAATAATGCTGCTGAAAATCTTACCCCCGCTTGGCGTCTGTGGCGGCTCTTTTGTGCTTTGACCGGACATTCGAACCTCAACTTGGAAAGGAGCGCTATGGCTCTTCGCGGAACCTCTAATCAGGACATGAGATTGAGTTGAAAGGACGGGGAAATCAGGACGCCGAATTTCGTAGTTGCTCCAATTCCTGAACAGGGCGTCGGGCCGCCCGCCCACGTGGCGTGGGCCCAACTGGCGAACGGAAGCGGGCCCAATTGCTTGTAGCATGGGAGAGTGGTTACGCTTGAAGAAATTACTTTGATTCGTGCTCCACGCGAACGTTGCTTTGATTTGGCGCGTAGCGTTGAGGTGCACTTGCTGGGCAATACCCATTTCGGAGAGAAGGCTGTGGCATTGGGCGGGGTGACTACGGGGCTGATTGGCCTGGGGCAAAGTGTTACTTGGCGGGCGAGGCATTTCTTTGTGAGGCAAAACTTGACCAGCACAATTACTGCGATGAAGTCCCCTGATTCCTTTCAGGATTCGATGACTGACGGGGCGTTTCAGTTTATGCAGCACGATCATTTCTTTGAGGCCTTGTCGGACAACGAGACCAAGATGCACGATGTGTTTCGTTTTTCCGCGCCGATTCCTATCCTGGGGCGCATTGCCGAGGTGTGTGTGTTGCGCCACTACATGAAAATGTTGCTGCGTGAGAGGAATGCCGTAATTAGGCGAGTTGCCGAATCGGAAGAGTGGCGGCGGTACCTTCGCGCAGTGGAATCAACTTAGATGCGGATTATTATTCCAGGTGGCAGCGGACAAGTGGGACAGGTTCTTGCCCGGCATTTTCACTCTCTGAAACATGAGGTGATTGTTATTGGCCGTAATCCAGCTGCGGCCCCTTGGCGGGTTGCCGAGTGGGATGGCCTTACGGCGGGACCTTGGGCTTCCTTGCTGGAAACAAGCGACGTCTGCATTAACCTGGCTGGGCGTAGCGTCAACTGCCGTTATGGAGAAGAGAACCGTCGGGCCATTTATGATTCGCGAATCGGCACGACGCGACTTTTAGCGCAGGTAATTGGTTCGTTAGGGACACCTCCGCGGATCTGGATGAATGCCAGCACTGCCACGATTTACAGGCATTCGCTGGATCGCGCCATGGATGAAGCAACTGGCGAGTTTGGGGGTGGGGAAGTTGGGGCTCCTACCACTTGGAACTTTTCAATGAAGGTTGCCAAGGATTGGGAGGAGGCGTTTTTCGAGACGGCAATTGCCGGCACGCGCAAAGTTGCGCTTCGAAGTGCGATGACGTTCAGCCCCGATCGCGGGGGAGTTTTCGATGAGTTTCTGCGGCTGGTTCGATTCGGCCTAGGCGGGACTACGGGAAAAGGAGACCAATATGTTTCCTGGATTCACGAAAGGGATTTTATTCGCTCCATTGAGTTCTTGATTGAGCGTGAGGAAATGGATGGGCCCGTTAATTTGGCGGCGCCGAACCCGTTGCCCAATCGCGATTTCATGCGTGAATTGCGCAAGGCTTGGGGAACCAGATTGGGGCTACCATCGGCGGAGTGGATGGTTGAAGTTGGAACGTTTCTTATGAGGACGGAATCGGAGCTGGTTTTGAAAAGCAGGCAGGTGGTTCCGGGGCGGCTGGTGGACGCGGGGTTTCGATTTGAATTTGAGGAGTGGCCGGAGGCGGCGAGGGAACTAGTTGCGCGATGGCGGCGCTAAAATATTACGATGCGATTCCTTTCGCTACATTTCACCATTGTCTGCCTATGCATGGCGCAGTCCTCCGCCGATCCCTATTCGGAATTTCTAAAATGGCGTCAATCAAATTCCTACTCCGGGCTGAACTGGCAGCAGCAGATCGAAAAGTATTCAGCTAAGTTAAAAGCGGATGGACTTGAGGCCGCCGAATTGAAGAGGACCCTATACGTCATCACGGCGCGAGACGAGGGGACCTACTATGACAACGTCTACAAAAAGGGCCCAAAGTTCGATACAACCCCTAACCGATTGCTGGTAGAAGCGGTGAAGAACAGGACTGCGGGCAGGGCGCTGGATGTGGATATGGGCCAAGGCCGCAATGCGGTCTACCTTGCTAAGAATGGTTGGCAGGTCACTGGATTCGATGTTTCAAAGGCTGGGCTGGATGAAGCGCAGCGGCTTGCGAAACTGGCGAGGGTCAACATCCAGACGATCCTTGCCTCTGACGAGGAATTCAATTTTGGCGTCGAAAAGTGGGATTTGATTGCTATCCTTTATCCACTTGAAAAAGGTAGCGTCTACCGGGTCAAGCAGGCGCTGAAGACGGGAGGCCTTGTGGTGGTTGAGTGTGCGCACAAAGAAGCGGGAAACCAGGCCTTTGAATTTGAGACCAACGAGTTGCTGAAGATCTTCGAGGGGTTTCGAATTCTGAAATATGAAGATACAGTTGCCATGCATGATTGGGCAAGAAAAGAAATGCGCATGGTTAGGCTGATCGCGGAAAAACAATAGGCAACCCCCTAGGCTTTCTTGCGGCCTCGCCAGAAAGTTCGATTCCCTGGTGGTGTGTGATAGTCGTTGAAAAAGGGCGCGGCATCCCATGTTTTGATTTGATCAAACCCGGCGTCCTTGAGGGCGTTGCGGATCTCAGCCGCTCTCCAGCAGACTTCTTCGATTCGTTCGTGGTGACGTTTCCAGACCTTTCCGCCGCGGACAAACCATTCCACGTTCACAGCCGCTTTATCGGAACCAGGTTCATGTTCACCTTGCATTACTAGTGCTACAGTATCCCTTTCGATGAACCAAGTGTTCGACCAAAGGGTGGCGAACGCCGCACGGTTGTTTAGGTCGAAGACAAAGTGGCCGCCGGGAGTGAGCGCCTTGGCGGCGGCGCGAAGTACCCGATCCAAATCCGATTTTTTGGGGACGTGGTTTAGCGCGTCGTATTCGCAGGTAATCAGGTCGACCGGCTGTGGCAGGCGGAAAGTTCTCATGTCGGCTTCGATCACTTCGACCTTTAGGTTCGCAGTTTTGGCTTTTTGCCGAGTGAGCCGGCACATGTCAGGGGAAAGGTCGACCGCGTACGTCCGAATGCCTTTGGCGGCGAGCAGTAATGCGAAGTTTCCTGATCCACAACACAGATCGCAGGCCGATTCCACTTGGGAAAGCAGCGGGCTTATGATTTCTTTGCGAGCCGATGTGTAGGAACGGCGTGCTTCAAACAGGAGGTCGTAATACTTTGCCAGGTATCGATATGTGTCGCTTGCCATTACTGCAAGTTTTACAAAAATTTCCGCATTTCCCTAATGAAGTCAGCCATAATGTTACGGAACTTGCTGCTAAGGAGAGGAGTTATATGAATTTGGAAATCAATCGCCGCACATTTGCGTTGATGCTGGGATCCGCGAGTTTGTTGAACGCGGCGGACCCATGGAAAGAAAAGAAGGCTGCTGAATTTACGCCGGAGGATGTGCAGAAGTTAGCATCAAAATCTCCGTGGTCTAAAGAAGCTACCGTTTCGATGCAGATGCCCACCGGTGGCCCTAGCGGCGGAGGGGGTGGAGGTCGTGGCGGCGGTGGTGGAGCAGGCGCTGGTGGTGGCGGAGGGATGGCCGGCGGCGGAGGTGGGGGAATGGGAGGCGGAGGCGGCCGTGGTGGGGGTGGCGGTGGAGAAGGTGGTGGCGGAGCGGGTGGTGGTGGTGGAATGGGCGGCGGAATGCCCCAAATAAAAGTCACTGTGCGTTGGGAGAGCGCGCAGATGATCATCGACGCGTCCAAACGCCAAAGATCGAAAGAGGCCCAATCCTATTACATTTTGAGTGTTACCGGTTTGCCGATGATGGGGCAGGGAAGGGGCCGGCCTGGACAGGAAAAGAAAGGCGAGGGTGCTACCGCTGCGTCCCCTGAAGAGCGGCGGAATGCGATGGTGGCCAGATTCAAGGAAAGTACAATGCTGGAGCGGAAGGGGAAGGATCCGATTTATCCAGAGCGTGTGGAAATCCTGGAAGGCAATAGCGCTCGTTTGGTGGTGTTTCTGTTTCCCAAGGAGGGGGCGGACATCGCGGTGGGTGATAAGGAAGTAACTTTTCACTCCAAGATGGTCGCAATGGACTTGAAGGCGAAATTTTCTCTAAAAGAGATGATGTACGAAGGGAAGTTGGAACTGTAGGGGATTGAGTTTAGCGGAATGCGGCGCACGAGGAATATCGTACGCCGCAAATTTCTTTGGTTAAGCGCTGCTGAGATCTTCAAACAGTTCGAGTGCCGATGCTTCGCTTATTTCCGGACCTGAGCCGGCGGGTCGTTCACCCAATCCGGTCTTCCGTTGTGCGCGTTGAGCTTCTTTGTCGCGCTGTTTATCCTGCCTCGCCATTTCCTTTTGCCGCTTTTTGAGTGACGTGCCTGGGCGTCCAGCCATGTTGCCTCCTAGGATTGTAGCTTGTCTAAACACACGTAGAGCATTGCACTCATTTAAGAATGAAATGCGCTACGTGCTATAAGATTGTGATGCGCGCAACTACCAGCGGGGTTCGCGGCGCGAAGATCCGCCACCACTTCCGCCGCGATTGCCGCCAAAACCGCCGCCGCCACCGCCGGAACCGCCACGGCCACCGCCGCCACCACCACCAAAGCCACGACCCCCGCCGCCGCCGCCCGCTGTTTTCGGACGCGCTTCATTGACGTTCAGGGCCCGGCCGCCAAGGTTGGCGCCATTCAGGGCAGCTATGGCGCGATCTGCTTCATCAGCGTTCGCCATTTCCACAAATGCGAAACCGCGGGAACGGCCAGTATCGCGATCGGTCATAATGCTAACACGGTCAACTGTGCCGTGGGCTTCAAAGAGGGCACGCAAGGAGTCTTCGGTGGCGCCGAAATCAAGGTTGCCTACAAAAATGTTTTTCAAAATACTCTCCTAAATACAGCTACGAACTAATTAGCCACTCGAATCAGACAGGAAGAAGCAACAGGCATTCGGCTTGAAACAACCCCGGCCATCAAGGAACGGACATCTTATCATAGCTTGAAAGCGCTCCGGTTCGCTGAACCTTTGTTTGGAGGGATCGATTTTGTCAAGATTACTATTTATTAGGACGTACCATTACTTGGCTTGTCCAAGGTTCAAATTAGAATAATTTTCCGTAGAATGCGGCTGACATCTGGTGTTGCATTCTGGTTTGAGATAAACTAAGGGATTGCAAGTCCACAGGGGTGCGTAGCTCAGCTGGTTAGAGCGCCTGCTTCACACGCAGGAGGTCTGGGGTTCGAGTCCCCGCGTGCCCACCATTCATAACAAAGAACTTACTTAATTTGACCCGGTTGACTGCCCACTGCGATTACGCTGCGATTAGCCCTCCACCAGGGATTGCGGGCTCTTTCAGTTGTCGGGTTTCCGGACATTCTTTTCTTTTCTAATTCGCTTATCGAGCGCCTCAACGGCATTGCGCACACTTTCGGGAATCGACTTCGTATAAACGTTGGCCGTGGTGTTGACATGGGAGTGTCTCATTTGGGCCTGAATGTCTTTTAGATCTCCACCCGAATTGAATGCCAAAGTCGCAAAGGTCCTTCGAAGGATCTGATGGTTCACTCGGATGCCCAGTTTCTTGGAGACCGGTTTCAGAATCCGGGTGAGCCAATTGTGATAATCGACGGGCATAAGTGCTTCTCGACGATTTCGAGTTGATGGAAATATCCATGCGCCATCTGATCCGTCTTCAGCAGACTCTCGGAGTTTAACCAGCTCTTTGTACAATGAATCGGGTAGTGCTACGGGTGCCTTGCTCTTCTTTGTCTTCGGCTCACCGATTTTTCCGCGGGCGTAAGTCCGTTGGATTAGTAACGAACAGTTCTCCCTCATATCCTGCCATCGAAGCCCGAAGACTTCCCCCGCTCGTAGACCACAGCGGGATAAAAGTTGCCACACAATCTTATTCTCATCTTCCAGATTTTCCTCAAAGAGCCGCACTGCATCAAAGGAAAGAACAGTCTCATCCCGATCCCGAGTATAGTTTGGGATTGCGATGCCTCGTGCGGGACTCTTAGCAATTAAGTCTTCGTCTACCGATTGACTAAAGATCGCTTGTAAATAGGTATGAGTGAGATGAACGGTATCGTGGCTATATTTCTTCGCCAAGTGATCGAGAAATAGCTGAAGCGTAACTCGGTCTATTCTTGTCAACTCCAGGTCCCCGAATACCGGGGCCATTTTTTGATATAAATACTGAAACCGCTCTTTGGAGCGAGGTCGCCAGCTCGATTCGTGTGCTGGTATAAATCTCGTTAGGACGAAGCTTGAGAAAGTCAAAGCGGAATTAGGGGAAAGTTCTAGGGTGCTGTTTATGGTTTGGTCGCGGATTTGCGACCACTTCAATTCGGCTGCGCTCCTGGTCGGCAAGTCCTCCTTGGTCTTGCAACCGAGAACATGAGAACGTTGACGATAGCGTAATGCTCCATTGCTTGTATAGCTCTCATCGCTGTACCAATGCGCGATCCAGCGATGAGGGCTATATCTCTTCTCAAGAGATATCCAGCCGGCCCTTAGTAGTTTTCTACCCCTTCCCATGCGGCCTCCGTAGTGCGTGAACGATTGCTAGATTGGATCTTGCCATTCCTGTGACTCTGCCCCTTGATAAAAGCCTCGACTTCTTCATTGCGAAACCGCAACAACTTTCCAATCCGAACTACGGGTAGTCGCGGCTCCTTTCGAGTGGCATGATTGTGTACCCAATCGACTGAGACGTCTAACCATCTCGCGACCTCCTTGGGCGTCAGAAGCTTTTGTTCTAATTTCAATGTCGAATTCGGCATTGCGTCTCCTGAGAGATTTACTTTGGTTGGTCAATTCGGTTCCAAAAAGTCATATGCAGTGCAAGCGACTTTGAAAACAACTGCCAGCGCTTTCCAATCCATGTAATGCTTCAAGCCGCGATTGCAGTGATGCCAATTCGATACAGGTACCAACTCATATCCATTTGTATGGCATTTTTATTTTTTACGCCAAAGTCTCGGCCAGGGCATAAAAAGTGAATGCTAAACCCAACTTTTCTGTGGGTGATTCGAAAGCAAGCAATACCATCTTTTGCTGATCGAGGGGCTTAGAATCGGTCGTCTATCCCAGTCGGTTCCATGGGCAGATTTCATCCACTGTTGCGGACAGACTTTGGCAAGATTTATCACCTTAAAATACGATGGACGTTCGACTTGCAGCAGTAATTGGACTTCTCCGAATCCACATGCTTCTACTTTGCTGGAGCAGAGGCTTTGAGCAGAATTTTCCAGAAAGGCGTTCTACGGGTGCGACTAAGTCTCGTTAAAACGTGGCGCGAGCAGTCTTGCAGAGATAGCTTCAAGATTATTTTTCAGGTTGGTGTTGAGTGTCTCTTTTCCTAAACTAACGGATAGCTCTAAGAATATTTTTGAGGTCGCGCTGAACCAACGCTGACCGTAACATGAGCAAGGTCTTCCTGACACTTAACTCCAATCACGAAATTATGAAAATCAATTCAGTCGCATTAGAATCGGGCAGATGTAAGCACACGTGGTCATCAACCATCGATTGGGGGCTTACTCAAGAAGGAGGCATTGCTAATGAGGAGTTGGAACACAAAAGAAGCAAAGATCGTGCTAGATTGGGCGCGAACGCCGTTGAACGAACGTAGGTTCGTGGATGAGTTGGCAATCGAAGTTGGCCGCACAATCGCTGCGATTTACGAGTTTATTCGTCGCGTTCTTCCAGCAGACGAAAGACCGTGGTCCCCAAAACCACGATGGGGCGAGCATGAAGTGAGAGCGCTTCAGGAGCGCGGCGAGGTAGAAAGCAGGTCACGCGCCGCTGCGCAAAAGTATGCAAGGCGTCACGGATGTTGCCTTGCCAACGAACCGGCGGAAGAAGATGATGGCGAGCGATCCAGCCTGAGCGTGAGCCAAGTGGCCGATGATCTGGGCCTTTCGCGTGCAAGCGTTTACCGACTATTGAAAGAAGGCGTCCTGCGCCGCTTCAAAG
>JANXXI010000202.1 GCA_025350695.1 Acidobacteriota bacterium | reverse complement strand
CCCCTTGCCCGGCCCGCGCACAAGTAAGGAAACGTTTGATCCCAGGCCGGGCCGATTTAAGGTGATCCCGAAAAGGACCCTTTGTGGGAGGGTGGGGGGGCGGTCACTGCATCAGTCGCTGAACCCATATCTCAACCATGTGTTTAATCCACGGCGTTGCTGCAATGCTTGTGGCTGTGAGTATTTTTGACAATAAATTAGTTACGGCTTCTCCGATGGGCTTGCTCACACCGGAGGATGTGAGCAGAACGTGAAAGCAGGCGTATATCCAATAAAGGATTTGCTCGGTGCATGCCCCCATGCAACAGCCTGTTAGTTGCAAAAGTGGCGACGGGTCAATCTTCATCGTCTTACTGGGTGTCCGATAAAATCCGAAGCCGTCTAAGGAACCGGTGTTTCACACCTCGACAACGCTTCATAAAGGGGCGTTATGCCACAATCTCACACGTTGGGCCTTCGGCCGCCGGGAGCAACCAACTCAGGCGTTTGGGAGTTTACGAACATTGCATAAGTGGAACTTCCACCGCTTGATGCATCGGCAGAGATGGATGATCAAAAAAGTAAATCATCCATTCTTCCGGCCCAGGGCTCTAAATTTTGGGCAGGGGAGTAATGACAAACACTTGCGGTGGCTTTGAGGTGGGCGCTCCCGCGCTATTGTCGGAACTGAAGGCCAGCGCCCGGCCGCTATCCACGAAGCCCATGCGTGGTTGTCCTTCGGTTACTGGTCCAAAATAGCGAGCCGTGCAAAGATAGACGGCCTTACCGGTGGACGCATTCATCAGCCAGATACTGCCTCCTGGTTCCTGATCGAACCGGGTGGCGACGGCAATCGTCTTGCTATCAGCCGAATAGCAGCCATAGAAGATGCCGGCCTTACCGCCGCTGCCGAACGTTCCTAATTCCTGCTGATCGAATTCGTCCGTCATCTGGCCACGGCCATCAGCGACGCGCCACGTGATCCACGGGCCATGCATTGACCCGGCGAGGACCCGTCCATCGGCGCTCCAAGTGGCGTGGATCGACTTTGTGTAATCGGAAATCCTCCGGCTGCGGGGTTGCGGCGCCGAAAAGTCGATGATCCAATTGTCGCTGACCCCGTTCCGCCGGTAATAGAGGAGAGAGGGAAATACGGGATTCAGCCGGATGCGATGGAACGACGTGTCTTCGGTCGTCCTTTCCGGAAATTCTTCCAGATCCGTCAGCGGTGCGGGGACAAGCTGCTTGCCATCTTCGTAGAACAGGAAAACCTTGTCATCTACGGAAAAGGCGCATAGGTACCTCCCTGTCCTTGCGTCCCAACTGGGCGGTGAAGTTTTCACCTTCTTGGTAAGAGTAACCAGCGTCCGCAATTTCGAGATTCGAAACTCCACGTCCGGACCGGTCCGAAATCCGTAGAGATCCCAAGTGTTCCCGTCAGCCGGATTTACCTTGGTATAAGTGATCAGTTTGCCGTCCGTGCTCATATCCACTCGAGTGGTGGAGGGGGTGGCTGGCGTACGCGTAACGAGAAGGCGCGGATTGGTTCCATCCAAGCCGCTCGAAGCCACGCCCCATAGAGATTGATCCAAACCTTTGCCAATCTTCTTACCCGGCTTACCCGCGGGTTCGCTGACAATCGTGTTGTACACGATCCGGTTTGCGGCCGGCAAATAGCAAGGAATATCGTAATAAGAAAGCTGATTGCCGAAAGCGGAATCCGTGATCTGCGTCACGCGCAAACCCTTGGCGGCCTCAAACAGCTTCGTCACATCACGCGGGTGTTGAGGGTGCTCGGCGGCGGTGAGGGGTGACGCTGCTATGGCGGCCAACCATTCTCTGCGGGAAAGCATCGGCATGACAAGGAGTATCGCACGACCTACCGCCCCAGCGCCGTTTCGAGCGACTTCCCTTTTGCATCGCCAAAGAATGGGTCAGAACGACGGCTATCACCGTGCGAACAATCACACGTTACGCCAACCCAAACACACGCCCCAACTACCGGTCAAGAAGCGCCAATGCTGTCCGGTTGCAGTCGTCCTATGGGACCGCCTCGAAGCCGGGAACGGTCCAGGAACCGTGCGTGATCCGTCAGCGCCGTAGACTCCAATTCCAAGCCTGTATCCCGAGGGGTAAACCGTACATGAAGAGGTGTCTTGGGCGAGGCACAATCGCTGTCAACGGGCTCTGCGTCTTATTGTCCGCGTCGGCTGAAACGATGATGACCGGTCTCACAGCGCCCTGTTCGTGCCCTAGCGCCGGATCCAGGCCGCACCAGTAGATTTGACCTCTTTCTATTAGCACTCCTCTTTCAATCACCACTCTTCGGCCCCGAAGTCTCGCGCCGTACCACGGTCCCACAATTCGGCTTCCGCATTCTGGCGGGCAGACTCTTCGGGATCCGCGGCGATGCGGTCGAATGCGTGGCGCACTTCGTCCCAAACCATTCGCTCCTCCATTTGCTTAAGAGTCGTTTCGATGACCTCGGACTTGGATTGGCCAAGCTTGTCGCTAAGTTTGGAAAGCACATGGATAGCATCCCCGGCGATGCGCACACTTGTTGCTATGTTTTCCATGGCTTGAATTCACCATGATTTGATGCTTTAGTTCGCAGCCATTCTCCGCGGGAAAGCATCGGCATGACAAGGAGTATCGCACGACCTACCGCCCAAGCGCCGCTTCCAGCGACTTCCCTTTTGCATCGCTATAGAGGCCTTCTTCCTTCCACAGCACTTTCCCCGACTTGTCGATCAGTACCGCATAGATCTGATTTTCGCCGCCTAGCCCGAGCGACTTCTTGAAGGGCTCTTTATCGATGTATAAGGTGATGGTGCGCGCCCGCTGGTCCTTGTCAGGAATGCCGCCGCGCATGCCGTTGTTGATGAGCCAGCGGACCATGCGATTCATCGCCTTAATGGTGGGAAGTTCGTAGTAGCGCAGTTTCGGATGGGCCTTGGCGATGGCGGGAAGCGGTTTCAGCCAAGTGTCGACGTCGGCCTGTTGTTTCTGCAGGAAGGCGATTAACAGGAGGTTCAGGTCCCCTTCAAATCCGGATGGCATGTCCACCGTCACTCCGTTTAGGTTTTCAGCTTTGAGGGGAGGAAAGGTGGGCCCTTGGGCGCTCGATAAAGCCTGCAACATGACGGAGAATATGAAAGCTCTCACTTTAATGTGACGCCTCAAGTGGGATGGGGATTTAAGAAATTTCGCCTGGGACTCAAGCCCTAGCGAATCAGGATTACTTCCTTGCGGCCATGGTCAACGTAGACTTTCCGGAACGCTGAAGCCGGCAGCATTCCGTCTAGTTCTTGCCCTCGATGTTTCACAATTGCAGCCGGCAGCATCCCAACTCGCAGCTGGTTGGCAAAGAACAAATCGGATGTCCAAACGGTCGGTACAACTGTTCGAGCACCATCTATTTAATGGATTGCCAAAGCAGATCTTCACTTCAATCCCGGTGCGGGAACCGGCACATCCACCCGATATTCCTTGGCCCGCCGCGCCCTCATGTCCCCTAACAGTGCTTGCCACTGCCGCTTGTTCAAATCGATGGTGGTCACCGCCACTTCGCCGTCTTTCGCCGCCAGCGCTAGCACCTCTCCATCCGGGTCCATAACTTGCGTCGGATAATCATAGCCTGATGTTGCCAGGAACACGCGGTTTTCAATGGCGCGCGCCTTGCCAAGCGTCAAGTCCCCGCCCCAAATCGGCATCAGCACAATCTCGGCGCCGCGGTTCACCAACGCTCGCGCCGGGTCCGGGAAAAACACATCGTAACAAATCATCATCCCCACCGTTCCAAAATCGGTTTCAAATACAGGATAACTGTTGCCGGGTGTGAGGCCCCCTTCCACCTCCCCCGAAGGTAGATATACCTTTCGATACTTTCCCGTCACATTACCATTGCGATCGATCAGCACCGAGGTGTTGTACACCACATGCGCCTCCCGCTCATAGATGCCCGCAACAATATATGTGTTGCGTTTCCTGGCCACTTCCCCCAGCGCCATTGTCGTCGGTCCGGGAATAGTCTCGGCCACATCCACATATTGCTTGCCGGTGCCGATCACGGTGATCCCTTCGGGAAGGAGAATCACATCGGTCTTGGCCGGCGCGGACTTTTCGATGGTTTCAATAAACCTCTTCACGCTGGCCGCCGCCGACTTCGTACTCTGGGGACGAAGGTTGACGGAAGCGACAATCACCGGCCTCGCAACCGGCGCATCGATCCGTTCGAATGAAATGTCGTCCCACCAAACAGTCCCTTGCGGCGAATTAGATAAGAACAGTTCCAAGACGGCCGCGGAAGCCTTCGGGGGAGCCGGCGCTTCCGCCGTCAGCTTGGTCCACTCGCCTTCGCGATGGGCGCGGTAAACGTAATCGGGTTTACCGGTGCGCTTTCCTTTGGCATCATTCCAGTCCACCCGGGCCAGCACTTGTAACGATTCATGCTCAACCCCATCCGTTCGATAATAAGCCGTGAACCGGTACCATGCGCCCGGATCAACGCCCGGAACTTCACGCCGCCAACCGCCATGGGCCGCGGTGTTGCCAGCGCCGTTAACCGCCAATGAGCCAGGCTTTCCGCGCCAGTGCAATGGGTCCACATAGCAGCGTGGAGCAGTTTCCGCGCGAGCGCTCCAAATGGTCCATCCCGCCGGCCCGGAGCCATCGGCGTTGGCGGTAAACGCCGATTCGTTTACCAGCATCTGACCCGCCAGCGCGGCAACCGGAAGAAGGATAAAGCTTAACCGAATAACGTTCACGATAAACACTCTCCGTTATAAACTAAAAGTCCACGCGTAACGAGGTGCGAAAAACCCGCACCCCAGGATTATCGCCGGTGGCTCCACCATTGACTCCGCCAACGCCGCTAATCACACCGGCGCTCGCCGCCGTATTCACCACCAGCGCCGGGTTCGAATAGTTAGGATGGTTCAAAATATTCGTGGAGGTAATTTCAGCGCGAACTCGTACACGCTCTTTGATTGGGATCACCTTGGCCAAGCCCGATGCCCAGGCATTCGCACCCGGTCCTTTGATAATACCCTTGGCCGCTGATCCGAATTGGCCGGGCTGCGGCGCGGTAAACGAGGTTGGGTCAAACCATCGGTTGGTCGTCCTCTGATCGGCCGGTAGATTCGGATCCCGAATCACATCGGGTCTGCGAGTCACGTTGGCGGGCGTCAGGCTTCCCGTCGAAGCCGTGCCTGTTGTATCCGGTCCGCTCCATAACGGCGTAAGGAACTGTCCGGAAAACAGGCTGTAATTCCCGCTTAACTCCCATCCACCCACGATCAAATCGGCAACCTTTGAATTGTGGAGAAAGCGCGCCCCATGGCCGAAAGGAAGTTTGTACACATAGTTCATATTGATTCGATGGGTTGGGATTCCCATGCCAACCGCATGTTCCCGCACCAGATCGTAGGGATTTTCCGGCGTCTGCCCGCGCTCCAAATTATAGAGGTCGCGAGCCCATGTCCATGACGCCTGGAAATAAAGGCCTGTGCTTAAACTTCGCCGGCCTTCGGCGCTGAAGGCATTGTATTGATGTCCCGCGCCGTTAGTGAAATAATTCAGACCACCGTATTGCGGGAATAGCCGGGGTTTGCTGAGGTAAGGCTGGGTGCTCGGTAGCGGAGAATTGATGTCGTATCCGTATTCCGTCTTGCGTCCTGTTGTTCCGACGTACGATAGCCGCATGCCGGTTCTTCCCGCCTGATGTTCTATCGTGAAGTTATATTGCATGCTGTAAGGCGTCACCAGATCGGGGTTCAACGCCCCGGGAACGCCTGACGTGCCCAAACCTGTTCCGGCGGATGGAAATACCCGAGGGAAAACTACCGCCGGATTCGCAGTGGAGTTTGTGTAGGCCGGTTCGTTCAGCACGAACGGAAGCCCGCTGATAGTGGTTTGCCGCGGAGCCAAATCGAAGAACACTCCGAAGCCGGTTCGAATCACTGTCCTGGGACCCCAAGGCCGGTATGCCAATCCAAACCGCGGCGCAAAATTGTTCTTGTCCGCCCGCACTAGCGTGCTTCCGGGCAGGCCCGCTTTACTCGCCTCAATCACCGGTAGAAAGCTAGTGGGAAACGACGGGCTGATTTGCCCCAAAGTTCCATTGGGCACAACCACGCTGCTTGTGCCGATATCAAACATGGCCATCCGGCTGTGCGCCTCCCGCCACGGTGGATGAAGTTCATAGCGCATGCCAAGATTCATCGTCAGATTGCTTTTCACTTTGAAATCATCCGCTGCGTAAAAGTCATATGCTTGACGGCGGCGATCAGCCTCCAGCGGGGCAAAAGCCCTGGCGGCGGTGGTTGGAATGCCAAGCAGGAAATCCGCGTAAGGATGACCGCCCGCCGCGCCGGCTTTATTCAAACTTGTGAAGCGGTTCGAAAAAGTGACGTTTCCAAATAAGTTGGCATTAGCCGTGAGATCGTCCCATTCAATGAAACTAAGATTGAATCCGAACTTAATCGTATGCCGGCCGCGAGACCAACTAATATGATCCTGGACGTCATGATTGAAATTGCGGTAGCCAGGGTTTGCATAGTCAATCTGCGTCAGCCCCGTCAATCCGGTATTTGTGAAACTTAACTTCAGAATTCCGCTGATATCCGGCAGGTCGGAGGCAAGTCCTACAAGTCCTAAATCCTTGACTAATGCCGGACCATTAATGGAACCCGCCAATGGGTTGTTGTTGAATACGTAGCCCCAGCGCAGTTCGTTGAATACCGTGGGCGAAAAAACATGCGTTTCGGATACCGTGGCGCTGTTGACGCTGCGTTGGTTAACGCGCTGGCCAATGGCCGGAAGGTTCCCTTCAAATACCCGATTGTATCCGCGGTACCAGGTGTATCGCCCGTAGATCTGATCTTTTTTCGACAGAATATGATCGAATCGCGTGGTCCAATAAGTGTTAGGATC
>JANXXI010000181.1 GCA_025350695.1 Acidobacteriota bacterium | reverse complement strand
GAACCGGGCTAAATTAATTAGGCGTAGCAGCTTTATCCACGCGGTCGACAATGAAAATATTCGCCGTGGCCAACTTCTTCTCAAGCCTCAGTCCAAGCTGCGCCTGCACCGCCCCGACTAGCGACGGCCCACCCGCCCCACCAACACCACCTCCCTGTCCCGCGCCCCCACCTTCACCATGTCCGCCCGACCATCCCCCGCCGGCAGGCGCAGGTGAGCCCCCGTGGCTCGCCGCATGCGCCCCGTCGTCCGCCCAGCTTAGGGAAATATCGTACTTACCTTGCAACCCAGTGTGATCATCCACGGCCTTGGCCAGTTGATTAGAAATCATCCGCGCAAGGTCCGCCGTGGTCTGATTCTCTCCCCGGTATTTGCCCTGCCCGTTAAACACCATCAACCCTGGCCGTGTCAGCTCGCGACCTTCATTCCCTGTGCCGTGCCAATTTCCCGAACCCCCTTGATGAGCGCCACCAGCTTCGCCCGCAATCGGTGTGGTCGGTCCCTTCGAATCTTTTAACTTATGACCACCCTTGGCAACAACCAACTCGTAACCTTGCATCGGCTTCTTATCAAAGTGAAAAGCAAGGTTGAACCGGTCCTTCAACAAATTTTGAAGCATAACCAGAAATTGTTCAGGCGTCGTTCCCTCAGGAACTTTCGCGGAAAGGTCAAACGAAAGCGGCGGCAAAGAACCCTGGCCGGGAAACTGGTACTTCTCCAATTCAAAGGCCTTGCTGATTAAGAAAGAGAGGTTACAGCCCGTGCAGCGGAACAGACCGGGATCAGCCGTTCCCGGTCCGCCTGTAGTGGAGGCGGGGGCGCGGAAATTAAAATGCCCCACCTGAGGCGCTGCGGTCTTGATGGCCGCCGCTTCGAATTCCAGTTTCGAGCTGCCGGGAGTCTGGCTGTATCCACACGCACAAACCGCCAGCGTGATAGCGATGATTTGTAAAACCGATTTCATATGATGGATTGTATCCCAAAAGCCGTTGCCGTACTGGCCTTTCCAGGATTTACAACACCATGGAGGAAGCGGTCAGCCTCTCTTCCCGGCGACTCCAGTAAGGGAAACTTCGTGGCCATTGGACATTTATTTAATGATGCCTTACTCGAAAAATTCCTCATCCACCTTTCGTAAATAAAGCGTACTCTCCACCCGGCATCCCACGCTGTGGCGAATCATCAAACGAGCCAACTGTTCCCCATCAATCAAAACAATTCGTTTACTAAGAAATTCCGCGGTTTCCCGCGCCGAGGAAGAAAAGGTCGAAGTCGTTACAAACAGTCCCTTCGTTGCCTTGTGCCTGTCCAAGCTGCCAAAGAAATCCCGAATCGCTCCCGATCCAACACTGTTCCCCGCCGCATACCGTTTGGCTTGTATGTATACCCGGTCCAGTCCCAATGCATCTTGGTCGATCACTCCGTCCACGCCATCGTCTCCTGATCGTCCCAGTGCTCGTCCCGCGTTCTCCACGGATCCGCCGAATCCCATGCTAAGCAAAAGGGAAACGATCAGTCGTTCAAAAAAGTCCGGTGGAGCTTGCCGGATTCTGTCCAACAATTCCAGAGCTAAGGCAGCATCTATTTGCAGGTGGGCGCCTCGCATTACCTCGTCCGGCGTCTGCTTCTGATCTTCCTGTTCAGGTATGGGTTCCCGGCTTAGTTCGTCGCCTTTCCCACGAGCTTTGTCTATGAATTGACGGTACTCCTCAAATTGAGCCAGGAATTTATTGTCGATCCTTTGTGGGCCTGTTTTGAGGACGTCGATTCCCCTTTGCGTAATTCGAAAGTGGCCCCGCTTCGTTATCTCCACAAGATGCGCTTTGCCCAGGTAGGTCTTCGCCCAACCTACCCGGTTTCCGAAAACAGTCCCCATTCCTGAAGGTAAAAGTTGTTGTCTCTCCTCCACGGAAAGTCCCAACTGAACCGACAACTCTTCAACTACAAATCCGATAGAAATCTCCCCTTTAGAGCAGGCCACAAGGACCGGAAGCATCAACGACTGATAATCAGGAATGGGCATACAGGCTAAGTTTAGGATATCGCGCACGTCGGTTGCAAAAGGATCCCTTCAATGCTACAACTTAGAACGCATGGACAAGACCGTCCGCAGATACAACAGCTTCGACGAGATGAAGGCTGACGAGTACCGCTATTGGCAGAGCCGCCCTATGCACGAGCGAATGGATGCTGTTGAAGAAATGATCCAAACCGCCTACGCAATCAAAGGTTGGGAGATAGAGCCCGATGTACCAAGACTACAAAGACCTTTTGTCCGCCTTCCATGCCCATGGCGTTAGGTATCTGATTGTTAGTGGCTACGCGGTTATCTTTCATGCGCAGCCCCGTTTTACGAAAGACATGAACTCTTCATCCAATCGGATCCAGCCAATGCGCGGGCCACTTATGCCGCGCTTGACGCATTCGCCGCGCCACTCGACGACATCCAGCCCGAGGACTTCACGGATCGCCACAGTTTTTTCCGTTTTGGACGCGATCCGCATGGCTTCGATTTTCTTCCCGGCCTTCCGGGTGTCGATTTTGAAGCGGCATGGGAACCTGCGGCGATAATCGAACCCTAAAATCTCCAAATCTTATCGGCGTGAATCTGCGTGCATCAGCGGCCAAGCATCCAACCTCCCTAGCCATCAAAAGTCCCTACTGAAAGTGAAACCCACACAACCGGCGTCACGAAAAACGAACCCAATCATAAATCCGGAAAACCCCCTCAAATGTCTTACTCGCGTTAACTCCCGTTCACGCGGCCAATAATCTCATTCCCAGGACCCGCAAGACCCCAATCACCACGCATTCCCAACTTTCTCACCCTCAAAACAAACCACTTACTCCAACTCAGCCGCCAACAACCCCAACCCACTATGCTACTTTTATGCAGAAGGTAAATTGTTGGCCAACAATCTTCTACGGAAAAGTCCGCGCGGTATCCAAATCAAAGGTAACCGGTCGCCAAAACATGAAAGACCCGAAGAGTTCCAAAGATCGGGGAATCTGAGGGATTAGCCCCATAAACATTGGGGTTTCGCTGTTATGGTTGGCAGCGATGAGGGATGAAGTGCCAAGCGGCCGGAATCTCTAATCTTCGAAAAATTCAACAGGGAGGCAGAGCTGTGTCTACACAATCTAAGGTAAACCACCCCTCCACGAAACAAAATTTCCAGGCGTATAATAGAGATGAGTCCCGGGAGGGCTCTCCACCGATGGCTAGCCGGCGGTCCCTACTTTTATATCCAGCGGTAGTTGGAATTTGCTCTGTTCTCGGGGGCCTCTACGGACCCGGAGTCACGGGCGTCGCCGCTGCTTCAGAAGATGATGTCTCCCAAACGCTGAAGACCTTCACCAAAGTCTACACCTTGGTGGAAGGGAACTTCGCCGACAAGGTCACCTCCGACAAAGGCATCTACAAAGGCGCCGTCACTGGAATGTTGCGCACGCTAGACCCGCACTCCAGCTTCTTCGATCCCAAGGATTACACCAATCTTCGCGAGGACCAAAAAGGCCACTACTACGGCGTCGGCATGCAAGTCGCCGAACGCAATCATCAAGTAGTTGTCATCGCCCCGTTCCTCGGCTCGCCCGCTTACAAAGCCGGTCTCCGCCCAGGCGACACAATCCTCGAAGTCAACGACAAACGCACCACCAACATGTCGGTCTCCGAAGTAGCCGAGCTGTTAAAGGGACCTAAGGGAACCAGCGTTCAGGTCATCGCCGGTCGCGAAGGCAGCGAAAAGTCGCTCACCTTTAATATCACTCGCGACGAAATTCCCCGTAAGAGCGTCCAGGACGCCTTCTTCGTCAAACCCGGCATTCTTCATTTAGACATTGAGTCGTTCAACGAAAACACCTCGCGTGAAGTGGAAGACAACATGAAACGCGTCGGCGAACAAAACGTCAAGGGACTCATTCTGGATCTCCGCGAAAATCCCGGCGGACTGTTGAACGAAGGCGTTGCCGTTTCCGGCCGCTTCCTTCAAAACGGTCAAGTCGTCGTTTCCCATCGCGGTCGGGCGTCGGCCGAAAAGCCTTACCTCGCCCGCAACGGTTCCCCAAAGCGCGATTACCCAATCGTCGTTCTGGTCAATCGCTACAGCGCATCCGCGGCCGAAATCGTCGCCGGAGCGATTCAGGATCATGACCGCGGCCTTATCCTCGGCGAAAACACATTCGGTAAAGGCTTAGTGCAAACCGTGTTCCCGCTTGCGGAAGGCACGGGCCTCGCTCTCACCACGGCGAAATACTACACACCCAGCAACCGTCTGATTCAGCGCGATTACTCGTCCTCGTCTTTCCTGGATTACTACTACCGCAAGAACGTCGAAACGCAAAACACGCAGGACGTCGCCATGACAGATAGCGGTCGCAAAGTCTACGGCGGCGGCGGCATCGCTCCCGATGAAAAGTTCGTGCCAGAGAAGCTGAACAAGTTCCAAATCGAAATGTTGCGCAAGTACACATTCTTTAGTTTCACCTCAAAGTTCTTCTCCGCCCGTGGCGATACAAAGCTTCCCCAGGGTTGGGAACTCACTGATCAGGTCAATAACGACTTCCATGCGTTCCTCCTCAAAGAAAAGGTGGATTTCACCGAAGCTGATTTCACCGCTAATAAGGATTGGGTCCAAACATCCCTCAAGCGAGAAATCTATCTCACGGCATTCGGCACCGAAGAATCCCGCAAGCTGGGCGTCCAGAGCGACCCCATGATTCTGAAAGCAGTCGAAGTCATGCCCAAGGCCAAGCAACTTCTCGAAACGGCCAAAAAGCTAATCGTGCAGCGCACCGGAGGGGCTCGCGATTAGCTCGTCCGTAATTAAGCCCCGCATGCTCGGACTAGCCCCCGATGATTATCGGGGGATCTCATGACCGATTACGCACCTCAATCCCAGATCACTGTGCTCGACACAGGGGGGCAATACACTCACCTGATCGCGCGCAAGGTACGTGAGCTCGGCGTGTATGCCGAGGTTCGCGCAAGCGAAACCCCCGCTACAGAGCTAACTGACCGCAAAGGAATCATCATTTCAGGCGGCCCCGCGAGTGTTTATGAGGCGGGCAGCCCCACCATGGACCCGGCCATTTTGGAAGACGGTCATGCCATTCTTGGCATCTGCTACGGACAACAGTTAATGGCCCACTTGCTGGACGGCGTCGTGGAAAAAGGAACGAAGGGCGAGTATGGCGCCGCAAGGCTCACTATTAGAAATCTAACCAGTCCCCTGCTAAAAGGGCTCGAATCGGAAGAGCCCGTGTGGATGAGCCATCGTGATACAGTTTTCACAGCCCCATCAGGTTTTGAGGTGTTAGCCTCCACGCCCACCTGCGCAATTGCCGCCATCGGCTCTGATGCCAAGCGGCAATACGGCGTCCAGTTTCACCCCGAAGTGGTTCACACCCGCCACGGCATGAAGCTGCTCCGTAATTTTATCTTCGATATTTGCGGCTGCATCGAAGATTGGGAACCGCGTCACCGCATTCCCGTTGTCGAAGAGAAAATCCGCGAAGCAGTCGGCAATCGCAAGGTGTTCTTCTTCGTCAGCGGAGGCGTCGATTCCACTGTCGCCTACGCCCTCTGCTTGCAGGCGCTCGGTGGCGATCGCGTTCACGGGGCCTATGTCGATACCGGTCTCATGCGCAAAGACGAAACGGAATTCGTGGAAAGCGTATTCGCCCGCTTGGGCGCAACAGCCTTTCGCGTGGAAGACGCCCGCGATTTCTTCCTCAGCAAACTGGCTGGCGCCGACGAGCCCGAACAGAAACGAAAGATCATTGGCGAAGCCTTTGTCGACATTCAAGACAAGGTACTCAACTCCGGTCACTATCTCGATCAGGATTGGATTCTGGGGCAGGGAACCATCTACCCCGACACAATCGAATCGGGCGGAACCGCGAAAGCCGACTTAATCAAAACCCATCACAACCGCGTAGCTGGCATTCAAAAATTGATGGAAGCTGGCCGCATCATCGAACCACTCAGCTCTTTCTATAAGGATGAGGTCCGCGAGATAGGGCGCGAACTCGGCCTGCCCAACGACCTGCTCGATCGTCATCCGTTCCCCGGTCCCGGCCTCGCCATCCGTTGCCTTTGCTCAAAAGAAAACGAACCCATTTCCCGTTTGCCTGACGGTTGGCTGATCCCAGTTCACTCGGTCGGAGTTCAAGGCGATTCGCGCAGCTATCGTCCAGTACTCGCCGTTGAAAGCCTCCATCACGAAAGCGCAACGGAATTAATCAACCGTCTCACAGTCGTGAACCGGGTTATCGGCCTGATCGGATCCTTTGCCCCTCTGGACGAACTGTCCGTCCGCCGCAGCGGCCTAACCGCCGAACGCCTAGACCGCCTCCGCGCAGTCGACGCCATCGTCCGCCGCCTATCGGTCTCGACCGGTTTTGAAAGCCAAGTCTGGCAATTCCCCGTAGTGCTAATTCCACTGGGTACAGCTGCTCGACCGGATTCCGTGGTGCTGCGTCCCATCCATTCAGTCGATGGAATGACCGCATCCTCCGTCCCACTTCCTATTGATCTCTTGAATCAGCTGAAGGCCGAACTGCTAGAAGTGAGCGGCATCAGCGCGATCTTCCACGACCTGACCCACAAACCCCCAGCAACCATCGAATGGGAATAGAACACCTCACAAAACTTTGCATTTCCCCACCCACGTGCTATTCTAAAAAAACGGACGCCGTGTAGTATTGGGGTCGTAGCTCAGTTGGTTAGAGCGCCTGCCTGTCACGCAGGAGGTCGCGGGTTCGAGCCCCGTCGACCCCGCCATAACAAACGGATCCGGACAATTTGAACCGCAAGGGGAGCCCAATCGCTCCCTTTCGTTTTTTCGGAGGTTCCGTTTTATGATGCATGCCATGCAACAACCCAAGATTACACTGATCAATGCACCCGATTATCGGGAACATTATTCAAACAGCGTACAGATTCGCACCAGCCTATGGGACATGTTTCTGCTGTTCGGAACGGTCAACCAAACCTCACCGGACGCGGTGACGATCCACAATTTTCAGGGTGTGTATCTTTCACCGCAGCAGGCGAAAATGCTCATGAACGTGCTTCAACAAAACGTGCAACAGTACGAAGCCACGTTTGGAGAAATCAAGCTTGAGGCCCAACAGCCTGGCGCTGGCCCCGTTCAATAAGTAAGTTTCCGTAGCGATCGCGCCGGTAGCTCCACCCTTTCGGAATCAGTGTTGTTGATCCGTACTCCGGCAGCAAAGCCGGACCATGTCCGGTAGCTTTAGCCACCTTTGGGAGTCCTGTCAGCGGCTTGGTGGCAACCTTTGCCCGAACGCGGATTGTCACCTGTTCCACCTGGCGGGTCCTGTCCTGATAGCCGTAAACTTTCTCGTGCGCCTGATGGAAATCGCCTTGCCCAGGAACGTTGAGTTCGTAACTCTGGCCCTGGTAACGAAGATCCACTGACCGCGTCAATTTTGCGCCCTTCATCTCCGACTTTGCCCGTTTTTCGAGTGTCCTGAAACTCCGTTCCACTTCGCGAGCAGACCGCCCCAACACCCCTGCGCTATAGTCCCGTACTCGATCCGCCGCAAGCATCCCTAGTGCTGACAAAACTCCGGCAAACGCCGGAACTATCACGGTGCTCATCCCCAGTGCAGCCGCCAAGTCGCAAGCATGCAATCCGCCGCCACCACCGAAAGCCACCAGCGCGAACCGCCGAGGATCATGCCCTCGCTCAATCGACACGGCTCGAATTGCCCGTTCCATGTTTGAGTTCGCTACTCGCAAAATACCCTGCGCTGCTTCCCGTGTCGTGATCTTCAACCGCTTCGCGATGCCGCCCAGTGCGGCTTCCGAGCGTTCCGGATAGATGCGCATTTGCCCATTCAAAAAGGCATCCGGTTTGATGTGCCCCAAGTAAAGATGGGCATCGGTGACGGTGGCAAGTTTTCCGGTTCCATAGCAGGCTGGTCCAGGGTCAGCGCCAGCACTCTCCGGCCCAACCCGCAACAGCCCGCCCGAATCGACGCGCGCAATCGAACCGCCCCCGGCCCCAACCGTATGAATGTCCAGCATCGGAATACGAACGGGAAACCCATCCACCTCTGCCTCGGTGGTCTCAACCGGCACGCCATCCACCAAGCTTACGTCGGTGGAAGTGCCTCCCATGTCGAACCCAACGATCCGTTCAAAACCTGCAAGCCGCGCCATGTGCAAGGCGCCCATAACGCCTCCAGCCGGCCCGCTCAAGATCGTGCGCACCGCATGGCGCCCAGCGCCTGCGGCGCTGATCAATCCGCCATTCGATTGCATGATGGAAAGCTTAGCCGGAATGCTCTCACCAAGCCGGCTCAAATAGGCGTCCATCAACGGGCCAACATAGGCGTTCACAGCCGTGGTCGAAGCCCGCTCAAACTCCCGGAATTCCGGGCAGATTTCGTGCGAACAACTCACGTTGTATTCGCCCGCGAGCGCCTCGGCCAATTGCTTTTCGTGTATCGGATTTTGGTAGGAATGCAGCAGGCAAATCGCCACGGACCGAACGTTCAACTTCGCCAGGCGCTTCTTCAGCCGCGCCACGCCTTCAAGCGGTTTGCCAATTTCGCCGTCGAAATAGATGCGTTCCCGCACACCCATCGTCCGCTCCCGAGGCAGCAGCAATCGCCGGGGCGGCGGAGTCAGGTCATAAAGGTAGGGCCGATGTTGCCGGCCGATCAACAGAATGTCCTCGAAGCCTTCGGTGGTGACAAAAGCCATCGGCGCGCCTTTGCGTTCCAGCAAGGCGTTGGTTGCCACCGTCGATCCGTGGATCACTTCGCTGCTTGCCGTGGCTCCAATTTTCGTCAGCCCCTCCAGGATCACACCGGCCGGGTTCGCAGGGTTAGACCGGAGCTTGAATGACTCGATAGAGCCATCCCCGCGGTCGACCACGAAATCGGTGAACGTACCGCCCGAGTCGATCCCGATCCGGATCATTTCACCCCTGCCGGAGGACTGGCCGGCTCCACGCCTGCGGCCGCAAGGCTATCTAGAATTCGGAATGCGACGGCCGATTTGGTCAACCCGCTACCCAACCTCCGCTCACACCAAATCACAAGTTTCAGTTCAAGGTGTGTTGGCGTCCAACCCGGATCGGCCAAGACAATTGGCGCAGGGTCAGCCAATACACCCTCGGTCGAAAGAGCTGCTTCGAGCACTAGCTTCCGCACCAGATTATGATCTGAACGGGAGGAAACACACACGGGTAATGACACGGCAGCCTTCGGGCCCGGCTGATTGAAGTTCACCAAAATCCCGAATGTGATCTTCGAATTCGGAACGACGATAGTTGAGTTGCTCGTAGTTAGAAGTCTTGTGGTACGCCAACCGATATCGGTTACCGTACCTTCTTCCTCCGGGGCAAGGCGGATGAAATCGCCAACCGAAATTGGCGTTTCCACCATGATGTGAAGGCCCGCGAAGAAATTCTCCAGCGTGTCCTTCAACGCCAAAGCCACGGCCAAACCACCAACACCCAGAGCCGTCAGCATGGGAGTGACATCCATGCCGAAGACACGTAGCAGAGCCACCAAACCTATTCCGAAAACGGGGACACGAATCAACGCCCGAGACATTCCCGCGGTGGCGATGGGCAGATTCTGACCGCGTCCATAGGCCGCTAGAATTTGGATGGCAGCGGAGGCCGCCACCAACGTCAGGCTGACGATGAGGAACGAGGCAATCCCTAACCGGATATAGCTAAGTTCTTTGTCTGAAAAGTCAACCAGGTAGGTGGCCAAGGCCATTGCCGCAGCCAGGCACCAGAGCAGGGAAGGCGTCTTCAAAGCCCTGGCGAAAAGCGCGGCAGGGGACGCTTCGCCTTTAGACTTGTTCCGCAAAACCTGAATGCACCACTGGCGAATGACCAGCGAAACAGCGGTCGTGCCGGCAATTAAAATTGCGGATTGTGTGAACCGATTCAAGTCATCATTATGCGTCCTTTTGCCTCCGTATGTCATCATAAGTACTTAGGGTCGCTTCCAACAATTCCATGATTGAACTGACAGGAGTGCGAAAGCACTTTGAGGGCAAGAAGCGAGTGACCGCACTTGCCGGCGTTGATTTGAAGATCGCAAAGGGCGAGATGGTTGCCCTGGTGGGTCCCTCCGGTTCCGGCAAGTCGACGCTTCTTAATCTGATCGGTGGACTCGATCGTCCGAGCGAAGGTGAGATTCGGCTGGATGGTCAACTACTCGCCGGGCTCAGCGACAACGATTTGACACGCGCTCGCCGTGACAAGATTGGATTCATCTTTCAGTTTTTCAATCTGCTTCCCACCTTGACCTGCGTCGAGAACGTCTCTTTGCCTCTGCATCTGCGCAATTGGCCCACGGCGAAAATTCGGGACCGCGCGAACGAACTGTTGAGCCTTGTGAACTTGGGCCATCGGCTGGAGCATCTTCCCGAAGAACTCTCCGGCGGTGAGCGACAGCGCGTGGCTATCGCTAGGGCATTGAGCGTTTATCCACCCGTGCTTTTGGCCGATGAACCGACTGGAAACCTTGATTCCGCGACTGGCGTGGACATCCTGAATTTGATGCGTGATGTAAACCAGCGGCTTGGGGCAACGGTGCTGATCGTTACTCACGATCGTGGAGTGGCGGACAGCTGTTCAAGGCAAATCTCGCTGCGCGACGGCCAGATCATCGAGGATCTCCGCCGATGAAACTGCTGCAACTGATCAGTTGGCAGTACACGCGCAAACATTTGCTGCGAACCGTTTTGACGATGGTGGGCATCGTGTTGGGAGTGGCCGTTTTCGAAGGGATGCACACGGCGAATCAATCGGTGTTAGAGGCATTTCACAAGACGGTAAATCGGATCGCCGGCGCAACGGAACTACAAGTTACCGCGGGCGAGCCTGGATTTGCCGAGGAAGTGTTGGAACGCATTCAAGGCATCCCTGAAGTCCGGGTGGCTGTTCCGGTGATTGAGGCGACTATCAATCCGAAGTTGAAAATGCCTGGCAACATTCTAGTACTCGCCGTCGACATGACAGGCGACCGCGGCCTTCGCGACTACGACCTAGAGAACACAGACGATTCGGGTATCGACGATCCGCTGGTGTTTTTGGCTCAGCCCGATTCGTTGATGGTAACGCGCGAATTCGCTGCCGCTAATGATTTGAAGCTCAACTCCAAAGTAGAAATGGAAACGATGGAAGGGCCGAAGACATTCACCATTCGAGGCGTGATGAAAAGCGGAGGCTTGACGTCGGCGTTCGGTGGGAACCTCGCCATCATGGATGTTTATGCCGCGCAAAAAGTGTTTGGCAGGGGGCGGCGATTTGACCGGGTCGATATCGCATTGAAGGAAGGTGTGGGCGTTGACCAAGGCCGCAAGATTCTGGAGAAGACGCTGGGTCCGGGGTTCCAGGTTGAGACGCCCGCGGCTCGCGGCAAGCAGTTTGAATCCTTAAGCAGCGTGTATGGCATGATGGCCAATCTTACCAGCCTGTTTGCGTTGTTTATCGGCATGTTCATCATCTACAATTCCTTTGCGATCGCCGTGACGCAACGCCGTAAGGAGATTGGAATTCTGCGGGCACTGGGGGCCACACGAGGGCAAATTCAGACTTTGTTTTTCGGCGAGAGCGCAATTCTTGGTTTGATTGGCTCGATCATCGGAGTAGCGTTCGGCGTGCTGATTGCTCGAGGCATGGCCAAAGGACTCGGCGATTTTTTGGGTGAGGTGTACGGCGTTGCTCAACGCGCGGAAGAGCTAACGGCCAATCCAAAGTTGCTTTTGTTTTCCCTTGTGCTGGGCCTGGTCACCAGCTTGATCGCTGCCTGGATTCCCGCTCGAAGCGCGGCTCGCGTTGATCCCGTGCAAGCACTACAAAAGGGGCGCTATCAGCAATTAACCGATGGAGAGCATCGCGTGCGCGCGGCGCTGGCGGTTGTTTTTGGAGCCTTGGCGATTGGCCTTGCGGTGATTGGAGGCGGGCCTGTTTTCTTTTATGGCGGCTACTTATCGGCCGTATTCGCGGCCCTGATGGTGACTCCTTGGGCGGCTGTTTGGCTTGCCCGGATGCTGCGGCCAGTGCTGCGGTGGGTGCGGCCGGTGGAAGGGGCGCTGGCGGTGGACAGTCTTATACAATCTCCAAGGCGTACTTCAGGAACTGTGGCGGCGTTGATGCTCTCGCTTGCGTTGGTGATTTCGCTCGGCGGTTTGACGCGCGCCAGTTACGAATCCATGAACGAGTGGATGCGCGTGGGATTGAACCCGGATCTGTTCTTGTCTCCGTCGCAATCGATCACTGATCGTAGCTACCGTTTTCCGGCGCAAGTTTTGGACGACGTATTGGGAATTGAAGGCGTTCGAGTGGCGCAAGGGGTCCGCACCGTTCGAATCAATTTCCGTAATGAACCAATTATGATTGTCACCGGCGATATCGCGGGCATCGCACGGGAAGCCATGTTGCCTGTTGTCTCCGGGAAGCACGAAGAGATGTACCCGAAGACGGCCGCTGGTGAAGGAGTTGTCGTCTCGGACAATTTGGCCAATCTTCAGAAGCTTAAGATGGGCGACGTGATTGAACTCGATTCTCCGAACGGTCCGGTGCGATTGCCAATTGTCGGGATCGTGCTGGATTATTCGGATCAGAAAGGGACGATTTTGCTGGACCGCAAAGTGTATCTGGAGAAGTGGAACGACCCCACCTACAACGTGATTCGCATCTACCTGAAACCAGGTGTGGATGGCGTGAAAGTGCGGCAGGCGTTGCTTGAAAAGTTTGCGGGGGGACTGAAGGTGTTCGTGTTCACGAACAAAGATCTCCGCGACTTCGTGCTGAAGATTACTGACCAGTGGTTTGGGCTGACGTACATTCAGCTTGGGGTAGCGGTGCTAGTGGCGGTGCTGGGGATTGTCAATACGTTGACGGTTTCGATCACCGATCGCCGCCGCGAATTGGGCGTGCTGCAAGCTGTGGGCGCGTTACGGAATCAAATTCGCCGAACGGTGTGGCTGGAGGCGGCGGCCATCGGATTGGTTGGCCTTGCGTTGGGATTGGGCTTGGGCGCTATTGCACTTTATTACAGCCTTGAGTTCACGGCGCGGGATTTTGCGGGACTCAGACTGGAGTACAAATACCCGTGGAGCATGGCGCTGTATCTACTGCCTGTGATTCTTGGCGCTGCATTCCTGGCTGCCCTTGGGCCGGCCGAATCGGCGGTGCGAGGATCTTTGGTGGAGGCTTTGGAATATGAGTAGGTGGTTGATTGCGGTGTTCTCCATCTTGGCGTCCTATGGGGCCGATGCACGGCAGGTTATCGAAGAATCGCAGAAGCGCCAGCGCAGCCAATCGCAACGATATGAGGGCGTGCTTGAGACAACGCAGGCGAGCGGCAAGAAGGCGTCAAAGCGTTGGATGTTTGAACGCGCCGGGACCTTCGGCGAATCGAAATCTATTCTGCGATTCATTGCGCCCGCCGAAGTGAAAGGAGTTGCGCTGCTGATTGTTAATCATCCAGATCGCGCATCGGACCAATGGATGTGGACCCCGGAACTGGCACGCGATCGCCGCATTGCATTGCAGGACCGTTCCACGCGCTTCTTCGGCACGGACTTCAGCTTCGAGGACTTGGAGGAGCGCGACGTTAATCAAAATGACTATTCTTTGCTGGGTGAGGAACCCATCGATGGCAAGCAGTGTTGGAAGATTGAATCGAAGCCGAGGCAAAACAAATCGTCGCAGTATTCAAAGGTCATCGTTTGGATTCGCCAGGACATTTACCTTGTGGCCAAAATGGAAATGTACGTCAAATCCGAAGTGGTGCGGCAGCTTGAGTATCTGCGGATAGAGAAAGTACAAAACATCTGGACTCCTCTGGAACTGGAAATGACGGATGTGAAGAGGAAATCAAAGACGCTGCTGAAGACAGAAAAATTGGAATACAACATCCCGTTGAAACAAGACCGTTTCACGCTGGATGCACTGCGGCGAGGCGAATGAAAGCTACCTTCCTCATAGTCATGCTGGCGTTCGGGTTAACGGCCCAGGACTTTCAGCAACGTGGATATTTTGAGACACGGCTCTTTGTGTTTCCGCAAGCCGCGCAAGGCGACAGTGGACAGGCCGTCGGCGACGGGCTCATTCGTTACGAAGCTTCAAAGAAGATCACTTCCTGGTTGCGCGTGTACGGAGCCTTCGATGCCCGTGCGGATTCACATCGTCAAACGGAACGCCGGTTTCGTATCGATTGGAGTGACCGTGGAATATTGCGACCGGCTTTCTCGTTACGACGTTTGAGTGTGGTGGCCCACAAGGGGCCGATCACTTTTGAGTTCGGCAAACAATTTATCCGTTGGGGGAAGGCGGATGTTTTTAATCCGATGGATCGCTTTGCTCCGAAGGATTTTGTGAACGTTGTGGACAGCGAGTTCATGGGAGTTCCAGCCGCTCGGCTGAGCATCGAAAAGGGTTCGGATACGATCGATCTCATTTGGCAGGTTCGATTCACGCCAAGCCGTGTTCCCTTGCTTAATCAGAGATGGGCCGTGCTTCCGGCTGGGCTTGCTTTCCGCAATGGCGGCGCGGATTACCCGGGGGGAAGTGCCGGCGGCATTCGGTGGAATCACTTGGGCAGGGGATACGAATACTCCATGGCGTTCTATGATGGCAATAATCACTTGCCTTTGTTTGATGGAGCCATCACGCCAGACCTGAAGATAAACATCAAGAAATATTATCCGCAGATGAGGATGTATGGAGCGACCGCCGCCGTACCTATTCGTTGGTTCACGATCAAGGGTGAATCCGCCTACTTCACGTCGTCAACGAAAACGGCGGATGAGTATTTTCAATATGTAGTGCAATTGGAGCGGCAGTCCGGGGAGTGGTCGTTCGTTGGCGGTTATGCCGGCGAGGTTGTAACGGAGCGCCGCAACCCGCTGGGATTCTCTCCAGACCGTGGGTTGGCGAAAACGTTTCTTGGCCGCGCATCACTTACGATTGATCCGTACCGTTCCATTGCTTTTGAAGGAGCGGTGCGCCAGAATGGCGACGGGAGTTGGCTGAAGAGTGAGTACGTACAAACCCTGGGAGCCCATTGGAAAGCGGTTGCTGCGTTCAGTTGGATTCGTGGGACGGCGGGAGATTTCTTAGGTCAATATCGCAAAAATTCTCATGCGGTGCTGGGGATTCGTTATAGTTTCTAATAACAATATGCCGTTTCGACAGATGCTTTTCCTTTGTACGGTCTGCCTGGTTTTGGCGTTGATCGGGTTGATCTATTTCAACCGCGCTGATCGCCAACTGAATTTAGCGTCGAACCCTCCTGCCTTGCTTCTTCAAATTCAAAAGATGAATGAATTGGTGACTGTAAAATATTCAGTCCAGAAGGTAATTGGATTGGAGGAACAGAAGCAGCCTTTCGGCACGGAAAAGCTTTTGTTGATCGTACAGGCCAAGGTAGGCGCAGGCATCGATATGGGGCGCTTGCAGAAAATCGATCTGAATCGAGATGCGAAGGGGGCCTATGTTGTGCGACTGCCGGAGGCGCAAATTCTGTACGTCGCCATTGATGAACGCGAGACCAAGGTGTGGGATCGCCAAGTGACGTGGTGGACGCCGTGGGTTCCATTTAACATTGATCTAGAGCGAAAGGCGCGCGTTCTGGCAACTGAGGAAATCAAGAAGTCAGCGATAGGCATGGGGATTCTAAGTGATGCTCGAAGACAGGCTGAAGTGGCTATTCGGAATTTGCTTCAAGTGTTTGGGGTGACGGACATTGGGTTCCGCAGCGCTACTTAGTTGTGGGCTGGCTGCTGGAATGTTCGAAGTGTTTCCAGTACCGGAACAGGCTGGCCAGGGGGCCCGCCGCAGACCAGGGGTCCGCCCCACTGCACACAAGGGTTTCTGGATTCCGATATGAGTTTTGGGTACTCCAGTGATAAACTGGCAATTCAAGGAAATAGTCATGCACAAACTTACGATTACCGCTCTGCTTGCGCCAGCTTTTTTGTTGGCCGCCGATCAACCGAAGGTAAAACTGCCGGAGCCGTATGCGACGCCTTCAGCCAACAATGCACCTAAGGTGGTGACGCAACCATCGGGCAAGCAACTCACCTTGCCGGCGGGTTTTCACGCTGAGGAATTCGCTTCCGGATTTAAGAAGCCTCGCTATATGCTGCAGGCGGAAGGCGGGGCAGTTCTGGTGACTGACTCAATTGCCAAGGGCAGCGTGATCGCCATCCTGCCCGACAAGTCGAGAAAGGAATTGCTCACCGGATTAGATCGTCCCTTCGGCATGGCGGTTTGGAAAGAGTATTTATATGTCACCGAAGCCGAATCAATTAAGCGCTATAAGTTTGACGGCAAGACTCTGGCAATTGGAGCGGGCGAGGAAGTTGTGCCGCTGAAGGGATATGGCAAGGGGCATTGGACACGGACGATCCAATTCGATAAGAAGAGTGGCAAGATGTACCTTTCGCTTGGTTCGGGCTCGGACATTGACACTGGAGACCCGGCGAATCGGGCGGCGATCAACGTCTATAATCCGGATGGATCCGGACACGAGATTTTCGCTACTGGTCTGCGCAACCCTGTCAGCATCCGCATCAATCCCGAAAGCGGCGCGGTTTGGTCCACCGTCCAGGAGCGCAATGGTTTGGGGGATGACCTGGTTCCCGACTTTCTGACGGAAGTGAAGAAGGGCGCCTTCTACGGTTGGCCGTATGCTTACATTGGACCGAATGAAGAGCCTCGACATAAAGGGGAAGCGCCGCAATTGGTGGCCAAGACGATTGCGCCGGACGTGGTTTTGCCAGCCCACTGTTCGGCCATGGATTTCATTTTTTACACGGGCAAACAGTTTCCCGTCAAGTATAAGAATGGAGTGCTTGTGGCGTTTCGCGGATCGTCGAATCGAGCGAAGCGGGTTGGTTACTCAGTTGAATTCATTCCGTTCAAACATGGCAAGCCGGCGGGGGAACGGGAGAGTTTTCTTGGTGGTTGGATGATGGGCGAAAGCGACGCGGAAGTGTGGGGCCGGCCTGTGGGCATTTTGCAAATGGCTGACGGCAGCTTGCTAGTGTCTGAAGACGGCAACAACAAAATCTGGCACATCAGCTATAAGAAATAGCTTGGCAAAATGCTTTTACCAACGGGGGGGGCACCTTGAAGCGCCCGCCGTTCTGGTTGAAATAGAGTGGCCACGAAGAAGGGATGAGCGGGCAGTTCGATAGCGCGGATTTCGCCCGCTTCATCGTGGGCAGTGGCCTTGAGACCTTGCGCGAATAAGCGTGATTCGAAAGCCGGATTCAAACCGTAGCTGCAATGGTAGCCTTCGACGATGCTCGATTCGCCATAGGCGGCGGCTAGTTGGCTATTGGGAGTGATATGAATGACCCGTTGTCTCTCGACCATTGAACACGTTAGGGGCGCGACTACAAGTTGAGCAGCGCTAGGGTTTGTTTCGGCATGATCAGCATTGGCCCAGCCCAGTACGTTGCGGGCATATTCAATGACGGCGTGTTGAAATCCGCCGCATGTTCCGAGGAATGGCATGCCGGATTCACGGGCGAAGCGGATTGCATCGAGAGCGCCCTCCATGTTCTTGTACGGACTTGCGGGCACTACCCAGAGGGCATCGTAGTGCGCCAGATCGACCGGAGCGTTTCGGATGGAATCTGTCGGCACCCAAACTCCTTCCACCTTTCCCACTAATCGCAACGCTTTTGGGATAGCTCGATGCGCCAATGCTGCTTCGTTATAATCTCCGACCAATGCAATTTTCGGGCTCATGTCAGAATTATAGAGTGTAAGGTGTTACCTTTTCCGCAAATCTGAATCCGTATAACCAGAGGCATGAAATGGATCTGAGAGTAACCTACAAGGACGGGGTGCGATTTGAGGCCGAAACTCGCGGGCATCGGATTGAGATAGACCAGCCGATAACTGGTGGGGGCCAGGATCGCGGGATGACTCCACCTGAACTATTGTTGGCCTCACTGGGTTCCTGTGCCGCCTACTATGCGGTTGAATATCTGCGGGCGCGGAACCTACCGGTGCAAGGGTTGGAAGTGAAGGTACATGCTGAGAAAGCTACTGGGCCGGTGCGATTGGGCTCGTTCCTGATTGAGGTGCTGGTTCCGGAGTTGCATGAGGAACGCCACGTTGAAGGGGTGAAGGCCGCCGTGAGGAAATGCCTGATCCACAACACGCTTCTGCATGCCCCTTCGATTGAGATTGCGGTTCTTCAGCCTGCTACTATTTGAGCTAGTGACGGTTACCGAACTGGATGAAATTTCGCTGGCAAGACGGTTGTTGGCTGGGGACGCGGACGCCTTTGAGCCGTTCGTCAACTTGTTCCACAGTAAGCTTTTCCAATTCACTTACATGACTTGCGGCCAACGGGAAGATGCCGAAGAAGTGGTGCAGGAGACGCTTCTTAAGGTTTTTCAGAATTTACATCAACTTCGTGAGCCGGAACATATTAGGGCGTGGGTGTTTCGGATTGCGCGCAACGTGTGTTCGCATAAGCATCGGAAAAGCGTCTTTGCGCCGACGCAGGAATTGTCGCTCGATGAGTTGCGGCCTGGCTTTCATGGGGAGGGTGAGGGGCGCAAGTTGGAGATTGCTGATTGGAAGAAGTTGCCGGATGAGGCTGCTATTCAAGGTGAACTGAATGTGGCTTTGCGAAAAGCGATTCATGAATTACCTGATGATTACCGCTCGGTTTTATTGTTGCGGGATGTGGAAGGAATGTCGACCAAAGAGACGGCCCATGTGCTCGAAATCGGTGAAGACGCTGTGAAGATGAGGTTGCACCGGGCGCGGTTGGCTGTACGGAAGAAGATCGACAGCTTTCTGCTGGGGCAGGGAAGTGGGAAATGACGAAAGAGGAATGTTCGGAGATTTTCGCTAAGTTGCCGGAATATTTGGATGGCGATTTGCCGCCGGATGTTTGCGAGAGCGTGGCGGCTCACATTGAGGAGTGCGGGCCTTGTGTGGCGTTTGTGGAGAGTCTGCGAAAGAGTGTGGCGCTTTCGCGGAAGGCGGCTGCGGGGATTGAACAGGCGGAGTTGAAGGCTGAGGTGAAGGCTCGGTTGGCTGAAGCTTATGAACAGTTTCGGGCCTCGGGGGCGTAGGGCTTTTTCGGTATTTTTCGATGTATCTGAGCAGGCTGGCCAGGGGCGTCTGCCCCACTTTTTACTAGAGTTTCTTTTTGATTTCGGCGGCGTTCTTGGCGTCGGGGGTTAGTTCCAAGTACTTGGCATAGGCTTCGCGGGCGGCCTTCATGTCCTTGGCTTTTTCCAACGCGTTGCCCAAGCGCAGGTAGGCTTGAGCGCTTTGCGGGTTCCATTTTGTGGCCTCGCGGAAGCGGAGTGACGCTGCTTTGAAGTTGCCTTTTTTGAAATAAAATTCGCCGGTCTTGATTTCGCCTTCCGCTTGCAGGGGGTTGAACGAGTATTCCTTGGGCGGAGCTAGCGTTTTGTCTTCCTCGACCGGTTCTTGTACTGCGGGCGTGGGTTTCTGGGCGAAGGTCGATAGGGCAAGAAGAAGCGCGAATAGAACTCTGTTCACCTCTTTATTTTACTCCCTGTCGAGTCAGTTCGAGGTATTTCGTTTGGGCTGCGTGGGCCCCTTCGGTATCGTTGGTTTTTTCGAGGGCTTCGCTTAAGCGGAAGTAAGCCATGGCGCTTTGCGAGTTCCATTTGGTGGCCTCGCGGAAGCGGAGTGCGGCTCCCTTGAAGTTGCCTTTTTCGAAATAGGCTTCACCTGCTTTGATTTCGCTTACGGCTTCGTGCGGGTCGAGGACGTAGTCGTCGGGTGTGGGTAGTGGCTGTGGTTCTTCAACATGCCGTGCGTCCAGAGATGAGGGAAGAGCCCAGACAACCCACCGGTCCAATATTGTGAAAGGCCACACACTTTATTTTACTCCGCGATTCCATTTTTGCGCAATCCTAGAAGTATCGCATCCGATACCTTTATTACCCTTAGAGAACGCGTTACCCTGCTGCCACAAGGCCCGGGCGTCTACCTATACAAGGAAGCAGACGGGACCGTTATCTATGTGGGCAAGGCTAAGAACTTGCGAGCGCGCGTCCGCAACTATTTTTCTGATGAGCGGTTAGCGGAAGCGAAGACCGGCACCTTGATGAGCGTCGCTGTCACGCTCGATTACATTCTTGTGGATAACGAGAAAGAAGCGCTGGCGCTTGAAAATAATCTCATCAAGCAATACAAGCCGCGTTTCAACATTCTGCTGCGGGATGACAAGACTTATCCGTACATCAAGATCACGGCGGAAAAGTATCCGCGGGTATATGTCACGCGCCGGCTAAATAAAGTAGATAGTTTCTACGGGCCTTATTTTCCGGGGAACTTGGCTTATCGTTTGGTCGACCTGATTCACCGTCGCTTCCTGGTGCCGTCCTGTAAGATCGACTTGAACCGTAAGCATCCGCAGCCGTGCCTTGAATTCCATATCAAACGCTGCCTTGGTCCGTGTGTTGAGGGCTTAACAACGGACGAAGAATATCTGGCGGCCGTGCGGCGCACGCGCATGTTCCTTGAAGGCAAACATAAAGAATTGGCGGCGGAGATTCGCGCCCAGATCGGACTGGCGTCTGAGGCGCTGCTGTTTGAACGCGCAGGGGCGCTTCGGGATTTGTTGACAACGGTGGAAGAAGTGGAGGAGCGGCAGAAGATGGCTGCGGCTTCTGGTGACGATATCGACATTTTCGCTTATCATGCCGAGCCCCCACTGGTCGCGCTTAACTTGTTTCACGTACGCAATGGGCGCATTGTGGATAGGCGTGAGATGTTTTGGGAAGACCAGCATCAGTTTGATCCTCAGGAATTCATGGATGCGCTGTTGAAACAGATTTACATTGGTGGGCGCTACATTCCGGGGATCATCCATGTACCGGTGGACGTCGAAGATTGCGAACTGCTCGAAGAGTACCTGGGCGAAAAGCGGGGACGAAAGGTGGAGATTCTGACGCCGAGGCGCGGACAGAAGCGGGCCATGGCGGATCTGGTGGAGACCAATGCGCAGCACAGTTTCGAGAGCCGATTCCGTGTGTTGAAGCCCTCAAGCGCGGCGATTTCAGAGGCGGTGCAGGAATTACTTGGGTTGGCCGATGCGCCGAAGCGCATTGAATGTTTTGACATTTCGCACATCCAGGGGACCGATAAAGTGGCCAGTATGGTGGTGTGGGAAGACGGACGGATGAACAAGGCGGCTTATCGTAAATTCATCATTAAGACGGTGACCGGCAACGACGATTTTGCTTCCATGCGCGAAGTGGTCTACCGGCGGTACAGCCGGGTTTTGGAAGAGAATCAGGATATGCCTGGGCTGATTCTGATAGACGGTGGGCTGGGGCAATTGCATGCGGCGCAGGAGTCCTTGCAAAAGCTTGGGTTGGTGACGCAAGCGTTGGCTTCCATCGCCAAGCGCGAAGAGTGGATTTACGTGTTGGGGCAGGAAGAGGAGCCGATTGTGTTGGATCGTCACTCGCCTGTGCTGCATCTGATAACAATGATCCGGGATGAGGCGCATCGGTTTGCGGTGACGTTTCATCGCACGCGGCGCAATGCTTCGCGGCTTACCAGCGAGCTTGCGGAAATTCCGGGAGTGGGTAAGAAGACGGTAGAAAAGTTGCTGCGAACTCTTGGGAGCATAGACCAGGTTAAGGCGGCGAATGAGGAGCAATTAGCAGCGGTGGTGGGCCTTGCGGCCGCGCGTAAGCTGCGTCAATTTTATGATTCCGAAAAGAGCAGTGACGGCGGTTCCGATTCTAGAAGTGTTGGCGGAACGGTGGAGTCCTAGGGCGTTCACGCCTCAGGTTGTGAAGCAGGAGAAGCTACTGGCATTGGTGGAGGCTTTTCGTTGGGCTCCGTCGAGCATGAATGAGCAGCCCTGGTCTTTGCTGGTGGCTACCAAGGATGACGCTGAGGGCTTTGCGAAGATGCTTGGTTGTCTGGTGGATGCCAATCAGGCGTGGGCGAAGAATGCTCCGCTGTTAATGATTACGTTGGCGAAGACGACTTTTAATCGTAATGGCAACCCGAATCGGACGGCGGTGCATGACACGGGGATAGCTTTGATGGCGCTTTCAGTGCAAGCGACTGCGATGGGTTTGCAGGCCCATGGGATGGGCGGGATTCATTTGGACAAGATTCGCGAGGTGTATGGGCTTCCGGCGGATGTGGAGGCGGTAGCGGGAGTAGCCGTGGGTTACGCGGCGAGTGCTGA
>JANXXI010000180.1 GCA_025350695.1 Acidobacteriota bacterium | reverse complement strand
GAACCGCCGTGTACGGACCCGTACGCACGGTGGTGTGGCAGGGGTCGGCGGGTGACCGCCGCCCCTATGCCGATCACCGCTCATTGACGGCCAACTCGATCGCAGGCCGGTCCAGCCCCCCACCTCAAAACTTGCTAAAATCAAGCCGAACCCCAGTCAATAACATTTACTGGAAAAGGAGCACCTTCAAAATGAACACAAAAACCATAACCCTAGGAGGAGTAATTTTCCTCACCCTCCTCAGCGCCTGCGGCAAGAAGCCCGTCACCGCCGCCACCACTACCGCGCCGCCACCACCGCGCGAACCCGTCGTAGCCGCCTCGCGCCAAGCCGACCCCGCACCCGCCCGAACGCGCCAAGCCGAGGCCACACCCGCGCCGCCACAGTCCGCGCGCAACAACAGCATCACTGCTGACGAAAAGGCCCGTCTCGATTCCAGCCTCGCCAAGCTCGAAGACGCCCTCTTCGACTTCGACAAAGCCACCATCCGCCCCGATGCCGCCAAGGTCCTGCAGTCCGACGTGGAGGTGATCCGCAACACTCTGGTAAAGTACCCTCGCGAGTTAGTTACCCTCGAAGGCCACGCCGATCAACGCGGTTCCGCCGAATACAACCTCGCGCTGGGCGACGCCCGGTCCAAAGCCGTCAAGGACTTCCTGAGCAACCTCGGAGTACCCGCCGGTCAACTAAAACCAATGAGCATGGGTAAGGAACAACCGCAATGCACCGACGAAAATGAAGCCTGCTGGCAGAAAAATCGCCGCGTGCGCCTCGTGGCCACCACCCGTTAAAACTTGGGATGCCCTGGACCATCGCGCTCAGGGCATTCTCCCCTTGAACCAAAACCGCTAGGCACAACTCTTCCCAGTCCTTCCACTCCCCATCCCCGGCAAGTCCCCAAGAGGTAATATAATGACCTCAGTTCAGGAGTCAGTCATGAAAACACGCTTCGCTTTCGCGGCACTATTGTTCGCCGCCTCCACTTATGCACAGGAATCACGCGCCTCCATCATCGGCCGGACGGTCGACCCCACCGGCGCCGTCATCGCCGGCGCCACGGTAACCGCCACCAATACTGCTACCAACGCCGCGGTGGCCACCCAGACCAATGCAAGTGGCAACTTCGACATTCCTTACTTGATCTCCGGCGTCTATCACATCACCGTCGAAGCCGCTGGCTTTAAGAAATCCGTGCGCGATAACGTGCAGCTTCGCATCGGCGACCGCATCACTCTCGACTTTTCGCTGACCCTGGGCAACTTGTCCGAATCAGTCCAAGTTACCGGCGAAACGCCGCTGCTTGAAACCGCCAGCGCCAACCTCGGCCTGGTCATGGATCAACGTCGCGTCCAGGAATTGCCGGTAGTTGGCGGCAATCCTTTCTATCTCACACGGCTCTCCCCAGGCGTGTTGTCCACCGGAGGACGCACCGCTGGCAACGCTATGGACAACGGCGTCGCCACTGGGATAGTAGTCAACGGTACCCGCGGCAATGCAAGCGAAGCCACAGTGGATGGCTCCCCGGTCATGGCGAATCGAACAGCCGCTTTCTCTCCACCGCAGGACTTGGTTCAGGAGTTCAAAGTAAATACCGCCACTTACGACGCCTCCATCGGCCACGCGGCCGGCGCTATGACAAACGTAAGTATGAAGTCCGGCACAAACACCATCCACGGTACTTTCTTCTTCGATAATTCCAACATCCGCGCCGTGCCGTGGTTCACCAACCGCTTCCTGTACGACCCGAAGAATAACCTCAGCCCCGAAGAGCGCCAACGCCAGATTCCATCTTGGCTGCATCGCCGCTGGGGAGCCACTATGACCGGCCCGGTTTATATTCCCAAGGTCTACGACGGACGCAACCGCACCTTCTGGACGTTCGGCTTTGAGGATCTGACCATTGTCCGCAACTTGTCCTTCACCGGCACGGTCCCCACGGAGCCGCAACGGCGCGGCGATTTCTCAGCCCTGCTCAAATTGGGCGCCCGCTACCAGATCTTCGATCCGTTCACCACGGTCCCCGCGCCCAATGGCCGCTTTTCGCGCCAACCCCTGGCAGGCAACGTGATTCCGGCCAGCCGCATCGATCCGGTGGGAGCAAAGATCGCCGGTTACTATCCGCTGCCCAATCAACCCGGCCAGAACGTGGAAGAGACGAACAACTTCTTCACCACGCAGGTGATCAACCGCGAAAACTACATTTATACCTCACGCATGGACCACAATTTTTCCGACAAGAACCGCTTCTTCTTCCGCTGGTTCAATCAGCAACACGATAACAGCACCGATTTTTTAGGCACCATCACCAACATCGACCTTCTGGATCGTACGGCCTGGGGGGCAGTAGCCGATGACGTTCATGTTTTCAGTCCGCGCCTGCTGCTGAATGTTCGCTACGGCATAACTTATGAGAACAACATCAATAGCCGCGGCAGCCAAGGGTTTGATCTTACCAAGCTCGGGCTTCCGTCCAGTCTTGTAACCAACATCGTGAATCGTCTGGGTCCAAACGGAATCGCTTTCCCGAATGTTCAGGTGGACGGCAATGTTTATACCGCCCTGAGCAACAACGGTGGAAGCACCGGTGTGACGAATTACAGTACGGCGGGCGCGACTCTGACTAAGCTCTCCGGACGCCACAGCACCCGTTACGGCGTGGAGTACCGGCTGATGCGCGAGACAGCATTTAACTACGGCTTTGCCGCGCCGCAGTTACTTTTCGCCGGCACTTACACCCGCGGTCCGCTGGATAACTCCACCGCCGCACCCATCGGACAAGGCTTGGCGTCGATGATGCTGGGCATTCCCAGCGGCGGCGCCATCAACAACAACGCATCGTCGGCGCAGGAGAGCAGTTATTGGGGCATCTTCGCACAGGACGATTGGCGGGTAACTTCAAAGCTGACAGTAAACCTTGGCTTGCGCTACGAATACGAAAAGCCGACCACCGAACGCTATAACCGCAGCATCCGTGGTTTCGACTTCGAAACGGCAAATCCCGTAACGCAACAATCCGCCGCCAACTATGCGCGCAATCCTATTCCGCAGGTTCCCGCAACAGCCTTCAAAACCAATGGTGGCTTGCTGTTTGCCGGCGTCGGCGGGCAGCCCAACCAGTTGTGGAATGCGGACAAGAACAACTTCGCGCCGCGCGTGGGCCTGGCCTATTCCATCAATCCGAAAACAGTCGTTCGCACCGGTTACGGCATCTTCTTCGATGTCGTTGGTGTAGATAAGGTCGACGTCAACCAGGGGGGATTCAATCAACCCACTAATTTGATTCCGACTCTGGACAATGGTCAAACCTACATCGCCACACTGCGCAATCCGTTCCCTAACGGTGTGGATCCGGCGCCGGGCGCTTCCGGCGGTCTAACCACGTTTCTGGGACGCGGTGTAAGTTACTTCAACAGTAAGCAGGTGAATCCTTACAACCAGCGTTGGTCGTTTTCCCTGCAGCGCCAATTGCCGTTTGGAGTTCTTTTGGACACAGCCTACATCGGCAACCGCGCCGCGAAGTTAGCTGTCACTCGCGAATTGAACTCCATCCCGCGCCAATATCTTTCAACGGCCCCCATGCGGGACCAAGCGGTAATCGACTTCCTCAGCAGGCAAGTGGCGAACCCCTTCTTTGGCATTGCTGCTTTCAACGGCACAGGCCTCGCCAATCAGTTTATTGGAGTGTCACAATTGCTTCGGGCATATCCTCAATTCACCAGTGTCACTTCAACCCAGCCCGCCGGTTACTCCTACTATCATTCGTTGCAGGTCAATGCTGAAAAGCGAATGAACAAGGGCCTTAGCTTCCAAGCCAGCTGGACTTACTCCAAACTGATGGAGGCAACCGGCTACCGTAACGAAACCGATTCGTCGTTGGAGAAGGTTATCTCCGACCTCGATTATACGCACCGCTTCGTGCTGAGTTCAATTTACGAATTCCCAGTCGGCAAGGGACGCACATGGTTTAACAGGATGCCTCTCGCCGCCGAAGCCGTTTTGGGAGGCTGGCAGTTGCAGGGCTGGTTTGAGGGTCAGACCGGCGAAACGTTGGGCTTCGGCAATGCAATTTTCACCGGCAACCTGCATGACATCGAGCTTCCGATTGCTGATCGCCGGGCGGAACGTTGGTTCAATACCGAAGCGGGTTTCAACAAGAACTCGGCACTAGCGCTGGCCAATAACATTCAGACATTGAGTACGCGCTTCAACGGAGTGCGCGCCGATGGCATCAACAACTTTGATCTGTCGATGTTCAAGAGTTTTCGCATTAAGGAAAATATCAAGGCGCAGTTCCGCATCGAGAATTTCAATGCACTGAATCATGTGCAGTTTGCTGGGCCGAATACGACTCCGACGGCTGCGGCATTCGGATCCATCACCGCGGAAAAGGGCCACGGGCAACGGCAAATTACGTTAGGATTCAAGCTGCTCTTCTAGGCTGGAATTTCTCAATTGAATCGAGTAATAGTGGGGCCGAAGCGCCTTCGGCGGGCGGCCCACAAGGACGCCCTGCTCAGGTGTTGGAGACATTAAGAAATTCAATAATCCTCGTCCGAGATACTCTACTGCCCTTTATCGGCACTCTCCATTTCCAAATCGGCCCAAGTCCACCGCCTCTTCATCGGCGGAACACACGAAGCTTATTTTCTTACTTGTGTTGACTTGAGTTTACTCGCGGCCCATAATTTCATGCTTAGTATCGGCCAAACTCTAACATCAATCAAAATCAACCCCGAAAGCTTTCCCGATCACAAACGCGTTCAAAAAAACCTAGCTACATGTAGTACCGCGTTACCGTCAAGCCCACTCTCACTGCCGCCGGGTATAGCTTTGGACTAGAGAAACGCACTGTGCCAAACATGCCAAATCCGCTCCGCCCTTGCCGCGCCCCAGACACGCCCATGCACCTCACCTCACTCAACCTCGCCCACGGCGCCAAATACTTCCACTCGCCAAATAATCCGCCCCGCAACCGCCTCTCCCCACCATGGCCACCAAAAAATCCGAAATCTACTCCTCCCTCTGGCAAAGTTGCGACGCCCTCCGCGGCGGCATGGACGCCAGCCAGTACAAAGACTACGTCCTCGTCCTCCTCTTCATCAAATACGTCAGCGACAAAATACTCCGGCCCCTACTCCTCCATCACCGTCCCCCCAGGAGCCGCCTTCAAAGACATGGTTGCCCTCAAAGGCACAGCCGACATCGGCGACTAAATCAACAAGAAAATCATCGGCGCCCTCTACAAAGCCATCCACCTTTCCGACCCGCCCGATTTCAACGACGCATGGCCCACTTGTTGGAATCCACCCACAACAAGAAGTTTGTAGCCCTAATGGATCATTACCTCCCCAAGTGGAAGCACCACAGGGCCAAGCTAAACCATCTCCCTCTACGACACGAAAACTGGGGTTAAATGAATATCGAGAAATCCTGCATTTTCTTATCCGCGTGAATCGGTGTGCATCGGCGGCTATGATCTCAACCTCAGGATCTGGAGATCTTCTCTACCTCAATGAAAATCACCCCGAAAGCTTACCCAATCACAACCCGTTTCAAAAAACAGCATCTTCCCTAACAAACTCAAAGCCTTGCACTTACAAGTCGGACCGCGTCACCCGCCAAGCCGCCCCTCACTTCCGCCGGTGTAAGCTTCAACCAGAGTAAACAGTATGCAAAACACGCCAAATCCGCTTCGCCGTCACCGTGCCACAGATCCGCCCATGCACCTCACGCTACTCAACCTCGCCCATTGCGCCAATTACTTCCTCTCGCCAGATCATCAGCCGCACGCCACGCTCCCCACCGGCGCCACCGTCCCGCTCTACTCCGAAGATTTCTTCACCTGGCTGCACCAAATCTTCGACGCCCAACAAATCACGCCCCCATCCTCCACCCAAATCTCGTACCTCCAACGCCTGCTCGACGCCGAAATCTGGTCCGCCCGCAACATCCAAACGCCGCATCTAAGAATCGCCAAAACCGGCCAAGCCGCCTACGAAATCGACCTCGAAACATTCGATCAAGCCACCGTCCAATTCAACTACCACGATTGGGCCATCGCCGAAGGCTCCGGACTAAACTTCCTCCGTCCGGCCCTGAACCATCCGCTGCCCCGTCCCGAGAAATCGCCGCACGAACTTCCCACGCACCTCGCCCGCACGTTCGCTCTCGACCAGGAAAACGCCACCAGACTGGCCCACTGGCTAGCCATGGCAATGCTCCCCGACCAGCAGCCGCCCATACTCGTCGTCACCGGAAAGATGCGCGACCAGGCAGCCCGTGCGCTTCGTAACTTGCTCGACCCCGTCGTGCACCCCTTGCAGGAAATTCCGTACACAACCGCGCAACTTGGCCAACTCGCGTTAACCAACAATGTGCTGGCCTTCAGCATCTTCAAGTACATCGCCCCCAGCAAAATCGAAGCGCTGAAGAAACTCCAAAGCGGAATGTTGGTAAAGCTAAAAGAAGTAAACAAGCGCCGAAGCCCAGTCTGGAGCACCATCGCCCGCCCCGTCATAATCTCCGCCGGCGAACCCATCCAAATCAGCCCCAATCAAATAAACATCGAGATCAACGAAGCCAACGCCGGGGACAACGAAAGCCAACTCTTCGGAGCATTACTCAGCATGATGGTTGCTGTCCTCAACCAGATCTTCACAAAGCCAACGTTCGAAAAGGCCATGCCCCCGCGCGAACCACCACCGGACCCAAATATTCAGGAGTTCACAAATGCACCATACACATAACTGGAAAGGCCAAGCTCCGGTCACAAAATGGAGTCACCCCGCGGCCCGCCTCGTAGGTCTTTGACAATCGAATAATTCCTGAACCTGAATCGTCGAAAAGCGCAAGCTATTTCCGCCTAGTGTGGTTCAACGTGGATCAGCACA
>JANXXI010000144.1 GCA_025350695.1 Acidobacteriota bacterium | reverse complement strand
CTGCGGAATCCTCGCGAACTGGCGCAAGCGCCTGCGAACTGGATGCCTTGGAATTACCGCGAGAATCTTCTTCAGACGTCCGATATTGCCGCCTGAATGGCAAATTCATGTCGGTTACGCATGCTTGCCGCAACCTCACCTGATACTGCCTGTCTCCGAAGAACTGCAAGGCGCGCGCGATCTGTTTCTTGTGCAGACAGGCGTTACCGCTGTGCAGAACACACATCTGTGGATTGCACTCGCCGCGCTACTCTTTACCAACTGCGCCTCGGTGTCTGTACTTCTCAACGACCGCCGCACGGCCCGCGAGCCACAAGTCGTCATTGTGCGCATCAACGACGCCGGTAGAACCGAGACGAGTCCCTACTCTTCCACGCAGTTTCGCGCTCAGGAACCCGAGATCAAGTACTTCCTAATTAAGTTCGTGAACGAACACTATGGTCGCAGGCGGGCAACGCTTAAGGACGCGTTTGCGCGCTCGCTCTATTTCTTGGAAGGGCGTCTTGCCGAAGAAGCGCTGGATCAAATCCGTAAGACAAACGCCTTTGAGCCGTACCTTTCGGGACAAGCCGATGAAGTAGACATTCAAGTCAAAAACGTCGTCATCGAAGACCCGCGCCGTGACCCGTACCGGGCGATGGTCGAGTTCGATAAGGTGTACCGGACTCCCGCCACCGGCGCAGAAGTCCGCCGCGAACGCTTCGTTGCGAGTTTCCTTTTCACGATCAACCCTCATGTCACCAGCGAGATGATCCCAGTAAACCCGCTTGGCTTCGTCATCAATTTCCTCCATGAAGATCAGGCGTTTCAGAGGCAACCGTAATGGCGAGTTCATTGTTCGTCGCCGCAATCTTGGTACTCGCCCTGTTCATGTTCTTACTAGGCGAATGCACCTTTCTCGTCTCGTATCGCTCGCTTCTATTGGGCCCGTACTTGGTTCCAATCGCGCTCTACACCTTGTGTATGTTTGTCAATCTTGTCGCTGGGTTCTATGTCATTTCACGGCGTCTTTTCTTGAAAGATACAGGGCGCAAACTCGCCCATCTTGAAAAGCAACTTCGGTCCGGACCTAGCATTCTCGAAGAGTTGTCGGAGCGTCTTGAGGACTGACTATGGACCGCGATTTTGCACCCGATCCTCGCGCGACTGACCGCACTGACCCCGAACGTGGCCCGGAGGAAGTCCCCGAACGAGCCACGCGCCAGAAAGACGACCGCTACCACGTGACTGACCGCGAAGCTCGAATGCTTGTTGGTGTGGGCCGTTTCAGAACGGTGGCGATCGACGATCTAGTCAAGCATCGCTACGCGGGCAAAGCCGCGGAGTTGGAAGCTGATCTGAAGTCGCTTGCGGCACAAGGCTTGGTCAAGAAACGTACGGCTCTCGTCGCCAAAGGGCAACTCAAACTCGATGTTCTTGTGCTCACCAAAGCCGGACGGCGCGTGGCTGAAACCAAGCGAAGCAATCACGACCAGGAACTATTCGCAGGCTTTGTGAAACCAGCCGAAGTGGCGCACGACGCCGCCATATACCGGATGTTTCACAAAGAATCGGATGCGATCCAAAAGCAAGGCGGCACGGTAAAGCGCGTTGTGCTTGACTACGAACTCAAGCGCAAAATCTATTCGCCGCTGGCTAAGGCGCGCGTTCAAAGCCCGCACGATTACGAAAAGCGGCAGGCAGAAGTCGCCCGCGACAACCATCTCAAAGTCGTCAATGGCAAGATCCCGTTGCCGGATCTTCGAATTGAATACGAGACCGCAAATTGCGATATGTCGCGCGTGGATCTTGAACTCGCCACCCATCACTACCATGGGTCGCATCTTCGCGAGAAGGTCGAAGCAGGTTTCAAGTTGTACGGCGACTCGGCGGCGACGCATCGGTCGCCAGTCTTTGAGGAACGCGAAATTACGGCAGCCATTCTGTCTTTGTGACCAAGCGAGAGGTGAAGTTATGACGCAATTTGAAATGACTCAAGCTGAACGAATCGAAGCGCTAGAAGCGCTTGAATACAACCCAGCCGAAGCGCAGTTTCTTGACCTTGCCAGTCTGCATAGCGGGTACTTTTTGCGGCCCCAGGCAGCCGCCCATTTGGCGGCATCTGGCGCAAAGGTGGAACATTTTATTGAAAAGCTCTTCGACAACGGCCACGTCTCGGCGATTGCCTTCGCCCCCGAAGACCACTTGTATCACCTCTGCAACCGCACATTTTATGCGCTGATCGGACAAGCCGATAACCGCAACCGGCGGACGCGTGAAGTCTCGACGATCAAGAACAAGCTGATGGGACTGGACTACGTTCTTGGCCATGGCGGCTCGCGGTTTCTTGCTACTGAAACTGACAAGCTCAACTACTTCCGCCGCGTATGGGGCGTTGACGAAACGGTTCTACCGGCCCGCCTTTACACCTACGGCGACGCCGCGCCCGCAAAGAGATATTTTGTTGAAAAATATCCGATCGCTGTGCCCCATGAAGGGGCTAAGGAACCCGCCCGGTTCTGTTTTGTCGATGAAGGGCTAACGACGGCGTCTCATTTTGAGACGTTCTTGGGTCACTATGAGCGCCTGGTTTGTGCGCTCGGCGACGTGGAGGTGGTGTACGTGGCTGCCAAGCGTCGGCCCTTCCAAGGAGCAAGCAAAACCTTCGAGCGGTACGCCGCAAGATGGGCGCATGGTGGCCAAAAGAGCGCCGCACTCTTGAACCGTTTGACAACTTACTTTGCCCTTCGCGAGCGATACGAGGCGCGCGATTTCTCGACGTTCGACCGGGCACAACTGGCCGATCTTAGGTGCGGTCAGTCCGAGTTTGCAGGGCCAACAAATGACGACCTCTTTCACGCCTGGAAGCAAAGGCGGCACCGCATAATTGACCTGCTTGTTTGCGTCAGAATCGACCACTCGTACCGACGTTCGCGTTTCATTTTCAACTCACCTTTTGGAGCACAACTATGACTTTCTCGGCACCATTGCATCGCTCTAAACAGCGGTCCGCTCGCGCCAATATGGCCCTCGCGCAACGTCTGGGCGGGAGAGTGGGCGGCGATTGGGCGTCTCAAAGCATCATCAGGCCACTAGTTCTGACGACGGGTCTTATCGCCGCCTCAACCGATTCCAGAAACCTCTACAAATCAAACCGATACGAACAAAATCTGAACGTCCGAGCCAACTGCCAGGGCGGGTCCACGGGCGGGAGCGACCCCGGTTTTGGGCGGGAGATTTCGTCTCTGCCCAACCCTCGGAGGCGATTGCCTCCAAGGGGTCGCTCCCGCCCGTGGATACCGATTTGTGTCCGGAAAAGACCGACAAGGAGAAACACCCATGAGCTACATCCCAAAGCAAACCAAAGTGACCAAAGAGCGCGTAGAAGCCAAGCTTGAAACCGCGCTCATCGAAGAACTGAATCAATACTGCGAATACCTCGAAAGCGACCGGGACTATGTGATTGCCCAGGCGCTTGAAGTGGCGTTTCGCAAAGACAAGGACTTTCGACAGTGGCGCGAGACAAGGAGCCGTGAGAAATGACCAGTCGCATTCTAGTCGCCGCGATAGCCATCACTACGGGAGTGTGGCTTACAGTCAATCATCCTTTCCCGGAAGAAAATGCACTTTTGCAACTTGTCTTCCTACAGAAACCGTGGCTGTTTCACGCTCTCAAGAATGGATACCTTGTGATGGGATTTACGACACCCTGGATTGGACTCTCGACAGCGGCGGCTCTCGTCTACATCTTCCTTCCTAAACCGGCGACTGCCATTGAGCCAAAGTTGCCGCCGTATCCCGATCCTGCCCGACGCGAAACGCTCTCCATGGTCTTGGGTGAAGTTCACCATGCAAAGAAGCCTATGCCGGTCGAAAATCCAACATGGCTCACCATCCCCGACCGAGGGCTCTACACGGGAACGATGATCTTTGGCGCAATCGGATCGGGCAAAACGAGCGGATGTATGCACCCTTTCGCGGAACAGATCTTGGCGTTCAAGGCTGATGATCCTGACCGGCGGGCCGCAGGGCTTGTTCTCGAAGTAAAGGGCGATTTCTGCCGCAAGGTGAAGACCATCCTTGAGAAGCATAACCGTGGTAGGGACTACCTTGAAATCAGTCTCGACACGCCGTACCGCTACAACCCCCTTCACAACGACCTCGACGCTTACGCCTCGGCTTATTCGATTGCTTCGCTCTTGAACAACCTTTATGGCCGTGGAAAAGAGCCGTTCTGGCAGCAAGCGTACACAAACCTGGTCAAGTTCATCATCCTCTTGCACAAGATTCGCCACGGATACGTGACACTGTTCGACGTTTACGAATGCGCGATTAACCCGGCGCTTCTCAAAACCAAGATCGAAGAAGGAGAGGCCGACGGCGCGACGAAACTTGTTATCGAGGTCGATGACTTTATGCGGCATTCCGAGTTGGAAAAGTTTCCGTTTGATTTGGACTCGGCGACTAAACGGATGAGCGTACTGGAGTCGCCCGAATTGACCGGCGTTCTTAAGCGCCTGCGCGTGCCGTTTGCAGCCGAGCGCATTGCTGCACAGGGCCGGGCGTGGACCGCAGATGAACGCGAGCAGTTTGAAGCGGTCAAGCGCTGGTTCAACCACGATTGGATGCAGATCGAGCCGAAACTCCGAACGTCCATCATCGAAGGCATCTCGGTGTTTCTTTCACTCTTCGATGACAATCCGGCCATCAAGCGTGTGTTCTGTCCGCCCAAGGAAACCTATGACCCGGTGGCTAACGCCGACCACCGCTTTGGGATTCCAATGCCGCCGTTTGCAGAACTGATCGAAAAGGGAACGGTATGCGCTTTGAACTTTCCAGTGGCGGCCAATCCAGGACTGGCTCGCGCCCTCGGCACCATGATGAAGCAGGATTTCCAACGGGCGCTTCTCATGAGGATTCCGAAGATGGAACAAGCGCCGAACCGGCCATGGCGCGACGTGTTGTTTCTTTGCGATGAATACCACGCGTTTGCCACGGTCGGCGAACACGATCCATCAGGTGACGAAAAGTTCTTCGCGCTCTCGCGCCAAGCCAAGTGCATCCCTATCGTGGCGACGCAGAGCATCAGTTCGATTCGCTCCACATGCCCCGGCGAATCCTGGCGAACGCTCCTTCAGACGTTCCGTACCAAGATCTTTCTTTCCTTGTCGGATGATTTCTCCGCCAGGACGGCAAGCGAGCTCTGTGGCAAAGAAGAGCAGTTGAAATTGAACTACAGCATCTCCGAGCACGGCCAGGACGCCGTGTTAGCGTGTTGACCGGTCAGTCTTCGGCACATAAGTCAACCGTAGGGGCATCCAAGAGCTATAGTCTCCAGCGGGATTTCGTTTTCGAGCCCAAAGTGTTCATGGAACTTAAGAACGCCCAAGCCATCGTTCTGGCATACGACGGCATGAACCCATTGCCGCCGACCTACTGTTACCTAAAGCCGTATTTCATCGACCCAGCCGTGTCCTATTTTGAGCAATTGAAAAGGGGGCTACTATGACAACCGCACCCGGCTGGTCTGTGATCAGTCCATTCATTCATAAGCTCATGCCGTTCATCGAAGATGAAACGACCACCGATATCATGGCGACCGGCGGTGCCCCCGTGTTTATTGAACAACACGGACGACTCTTGGAAACCGATGTCGAGGTTTCCGAAGCGAGTCTGCGAGTGGCTGTGCGCAACATCGCCCGCATCCTGGGAGACGAGATCAATGAGGAAAGGCCTCTGCTCGACGCCCGCCTGCCGGACGGATCGCGCGTTGCGGCGGTCGTTCCGCCCTGCTCCGTTATCGGCACCACACTGGCCATCCGGAAATTCAACAACAAAATCTTCACCCTGGCCGAACTTGTTCGACTTGGCAGCCTAACCAGTGAAGGGCTTGCCATACTCCAGAGAGCCGTAGAAGACCGGCTGAACATTCTTGTTTCGGGTTCGACCGGGAGCGGCAAGACGACGCTCTTGAACGCCCTGACGGGCGTTATGGGTCCCACAGACCGGCTCGTCATCATTGAAGACACAGCCGAAATGAGAGTGAATCACCGAAATGTCGTGCGCCTCGAAGCGCGGCGCGGGCAACCCGGCTTGCCGCCCGTCACGATGGGGGATCTCTTGCGAACAACCCTTCGCCTACGGCCCGACCGGATCTTGGTCGGCGAAGTTCGTTCCGGCGAAGCCTTCGATCTTTTGCAGTCGCTAAATACCGGCCACGACGGTTCCTTGTGTACGATTCACGCCAACTCGGCGGCGCAGGCGCTCACGCGCTTCACTACCTGCGTCCTCATGTCCGGCACTGAATTGCCTTATAAGGCGATCCGCGGAAATATCGGCGAGGCGCTCAACCTCATCATTCACATCGAGCGCGGCGAGAGTAGGCGATGCATCAAGGAAATTCTCAAAGTCAACGGATACGACCACGACACCGACCGCTTTGATCTAACAACGGTCTTCGTCGCGAAGAAACAGGCCGACGTTGGGAAAGTGGAGGCCATCAGTGACAACAATTCAAGGCCGCGCATTTGAAAAGCACTATCGGATCGGCGACCTCGCCCGAATCTGGGGACTGGGCCGCGAAACGATCCGCAAGCTCGTCAAAGACGACCCGGACGTTGTCAAGATTCGCATGGGCCGGAAGAAAGCCCACACCGTTTACTCAGTGCCGGAATCTACGGTGAGGAAAATCCATACTCGCTTGTTGAATGCGGTATTCCAATCAAATCACTAACTGACGAAGTTCAACGAGAACCGAGCGTAACAAGCTTTGGACGCGGTTTATCCTCAAAGGCTTGTTTGAGAATTCCTGTTAGGCGGGCCTGACGTTCAGGAACCCATCGGGAGTAGTGCTGGCGGACCGTCTTTTCGTCATCACCGAGGAGATCAGCCACATCGGCCATCGGAACGCCGCGTTCTAATAGGATTCGAGCAAACGTGTGACGAAACCGGTGCGGCGTGGGCGATTCCTCGAACGCGCCGGCCAGAGCGAACACATGATTAATCTTTCGCCGCCACATATCGGTTACCGTCTCCAGGCGATCCGATTTGCCAACGATGAAAAGACGGTCGCCGTGGCGCTTGGCTCTCTCTTTAAGCCGGTCACACAACCAATCGGGGATGTACGCAAAAACTTCGCCTCCGTTCTTCTTGGCGCGAAGAAAGACTTCGTTCCCGTGTAAGCGGCTCATGGAGAAGAGCCCCACGTCCGAGATGCGAAGACCTGTGTAGATCATCACCCAAATGAAATCCTTCACATCCTGGCCGGTCCAGACGCCTTGGCCAGAACCGCTTTTCCAGTTCGTATCGGGCATCCGGTCGCAAGCGTCTAGAATACGCGTAAGGTCGGAGTCAGTAAATGGCGCTTTGTTTGCCAGCCTGTTTGCGCCGACTGGAGGCTTCAAATCTGAACTCACGGGAGTCTTGGTCAGCCATTCCCGATTGACGGCGAAACGGAAGAAGGATCGAAGTGTGCCGAGGCGCGCCGCTTTGGCGCGAATCCCGAGCTTCATTTGACTGTAGAAAACGTCCATGTCGGCGGGCGTGATTTGATCGAGAAAAACGTAGCCGCGCGCATCAGTGAAAGCAGCAAGCTGTTTAGTGAAGGTTTTGTACTTGCGTACCGTGGTTGGCTTGATCGCTTCGCCTTCACGGTTGGTCAGGAAAATCTTGATCGCCTCCGCGACAGCGACACGGAGCGACCGGATCTCGATGGGGACTTGCGGAGGTTCGTCCGTCGCTGGAACGTCGGTCCACGCATCAGCAGCTTCGTAGCTCTTTGCGACACCTCTGGCTAAGTCCCACTCCCATTGCCCAGAATTTTCTCGTTTGAAGTTGCCTTTCAGTGTTCCCGAAATGAAGATCGGACACTCGCAGCGTTTCCAACCCTTCTTGCGTTCGTCGTATTCCGAGGAGCGCGTATCGTGTGAATGGCCGCCCTTGCAATGGCGACGGTGCCGACGATAGAGAGACAACATGGCTCTTTCATTCTACGCCTGATTGGCCCATATTGCCCGAGATTTTTGTGTATCAATGCTAAGTTGTTGAAAATATTATGGCGGTGAGGGTGGGATTCGAACCCACGGTACCCTTTCGGGTACAACGGTTTTCGAGACCGGCCGATTCAACCACTCTCGCACCTCACCGCAAAGAACAGCCCGGCAGTGCGCCGAGCTTTATCCATCATACCACTACCGCTATGAGGCCCCTTCTTCCTTGTGTAACTCGTCCGTCCACCGTCGACGGCGGTTCATCCACACCACCCGGGCAACCACTACTTCATGCAATTCCCTGCCCCCAAGATCCAACTTCTCACCTGTATCCTCGCCGGTCCCGTCGAGCAATATCAATTGATCGCCTCGGTGCCGTAACTTCCTCACCAAAGCTCCCCTATCTGTCAGCAAGACAAAAAGGCTTTGGGGCTCAAGAAACGCCCGGCTCATCTCCGACTGATCCAGCAACACAACCTCACCACCATGGAAAGTCCCGCGCATCTGCGGATCAAAGGCCAACCGGGCAGCTACTGGATCGGTAACCATTTTGAGTTGTGACTGGGGAACAGTAAATCTCTCGGCAGTGCGAGTTAGAGTGGGCAACGGTCTTCCAGGTCCTAAATCGCCATCTAGCATGTCGACGCTGGCATAACGCTGATCCTCATGCCGGGAGTTCTTGGACAGATGCATCACGAGTTCTCCGGCATCAAACAAGTCAAGAACAGTCAAACCAAGCTTTCGTAAAATCGAATCGGCGATCTCCGGGGAAAACTTGCGGGTCCCTTTTAGTACGTTATGGATATGGGGTTGTGAAATTTCGGTCAACTTCGCCAGACTGCGCTCTGTGACCTCGCCCGCTTGCACTCTGCCGCGCAGCAGTAAAAGTAGTCTCTCTTGCAGTTTCTCAAAGAACATCTTCACCCCCCAACAAAGCGGCAAATGCAGATTTGGCGTGGCTTGTTCAATAGTCCGTCCCGTGATGGATCCAAGCCAAAAACCAACGTTGGCCCTCATCGATTCGATGGGGTTTCCTCGTTGGCTGAGCCGCGAACAGAGGAGTTATTTCTTATAGAAATAGGTCTCGGCAATCCTCGGCAATAAAGCTTCAATTCATATCGGAAAAACCCGATACCGAGCACGCGTAAAACTCTCACCTGTACTGTAACACGTTTATTTCAAGCAGAATAGACGAGGCCGTTGGGTGCTTTTCACCCACGGAGAAAAACGCCCTAAAAGATATAAGGTTGACGTATTAAAGAAAAGAAATATTCTGAACTTGGAATTTGAGGACAACCCGAACATACGGGTGCTTAGGAGATAAAAACAAAAAAATGGATTGGACAAGATCGGAAACATTGGCTTTGGCCTTGCACGCCTGCACTTCCTGCCGCGGCCTCGGACTGCGCATTGGAAAACGAGGGGGTATTAACCCTTGTAATTGTGTGCTTCGAAACATCTTCAGGGCGTGCTTCAACCGCTTTCGCCACTGCCAGGAAAAAGAAAAACGGCTCACTCGCGCGGTGCTCGAAATGGTGTCGGGAAAAGAGAACCGCATGACATGGGGCCGGAAAGAGGAAGAGTACTGCGCCGATTTTCTATTGGTCACAAAGCGCACCCTCACGCCCGAAGAACACAAGATCTTCACCTTCTACCACCTCTTAGGCGCTGATTGGAAGTTGTGCTGCCGCCGCTTGAATTTGGACCGAGGTTTGTTCTTCCACGCCGTCTATCGCATTGAACAAAAAATGGGGAAAACCTTCCGCGAACTACAGCCCTATGCGCTTTATCCGCTGGACGATTACTTCCACAAATCAGCGATGGACGTTACCCCCATTGCTATCCCCCGTCCAGCCAATACGGAAGATCAACGGAGGCCCATCGTGGTACCGATCCGACCCTCTGTCGTCAATCGTCCGATCCCTGATCAGGAGGCCCTCCCCATACCCATCGCCGCATGATAGGGAGGTAAGGGCGCGCACCCCCGCGCCCTACTTTTCCTGTTCGTCACGCAGTTGCCGAACCTTGGCTAATGCGTTCGGTTCAATCTTCTTCAACTGGCGAAAGGGCCAGGGCTTCGTTTGGGCGACAAATGGCTCCAAATACTCGAACGCTGTTCGCAAGGATCGTCCATCCACCGTTTTGTATTTCCACAGGTCCACGCCCAACCGCTTCGCCAACCTCGCTGCTGTTGCTAGCGCTTCCAGATTAAATACGCTGTAGCTGAAACCATCCTGACGTTCCGTTTCAAGGGGCTGGCGCCCATCAGGCTCAATCTGCCAACCAATCCGTCCCTTCAAATCCTCGGCTCTCTTCTTTGCCTTGGCCTTCTCTCCCAAATAGAGTTCAAGAGCCATCGTTTGCGAAGCGTACCAGGAGCCATGATTGTTCTTAGCTTTCATTTCTTCCTTGCCGATCTTGCTGCTTTCGAGCCACTGCAAGTAGTCACGGACCCATGCGCGCATGGCTCGATCATCGGCTTCGGTCAGCGCCTTGCGTTTTTTCAAATCTTTGAGGGAGGCAACAAGGGAGATCAAAGCGCGCATGGTGATCAATCCAGCGCCACGTCCGTCAGTCCGCCCCATGATTGCCTGCCCGTATTCCAAGTTCGGATTCATGCGAGTTGCCGGATTCAGAAACCAAACTCGGACACGTTCGGCGGCATTCCTTCCGTAGCCCGATTCACCTGTGGCGACCATCGCCTTCGTCAGCGTTTCAATGGCGCGCATCGTTTCCCCAAAACGGTTGGCGTCGCCCTTGGCCGTTAGTGCCCTGTTGGTATGGCCATCTTTGCGGATGTACGGCAAGCCGTCAGGTTTCGATGGATCGGGCCACCAATAGGGCGCATAACTAATGTAGTCGTGCTTGTCGTTAGAAGGACCTGCCGCGTCTTTATCCATCACCGAATAAATCGGTGACTTCAAAAACTTTTCTGCTTCCACGGTAGAGAAGGTCTGCGCGTAAGCCACGCCTGCGAGCAAGAAACACACCCTGCGCATGTTACAAGTCCATGTAGGGCATTGGGGGAACTTTGCCAAGCGATCGGGCGTAAACAGTCAAAGCTCCACGGTGGTGTGCCGTATGATCTCGAATGGCTCCGAAGATGAAGAATCGCCGGTGTCCACCCATGATCGGGCCATCGGGCAAAGGCGCGTCCCATTCCTCTTCCGAATGGGCGTCTATCGTTTTCGCCGCATCCTGAAAGGCTTTGTCCATCCACGCACGGGCGGCTTTGATGGATGTGACTGCGCGCACTTCGCTTTCCTGGCGTTCGTAGCCGCCGAGTGCAAACGCTCCATGACAGAACCAGTCCACAACCAGCGCGGCATGGGCCATTTGCGCAGCCGCGGTAAACATTCCAGGAGCCGGCGTGAATCCAGAATCGGCCTCATCGAGCGCACGTGTTGACCGGTCAAAGAATTCCTTCATCTCCTCTAATTGACTGTGGAGTTCCTTCCTCTCCATGTTAGTTACCTCACTACCGCAATACTGGCCACTGTGCGGGGACCGAATCGAAGTTCATTCACCAGGTTGTTGAACTTATCCACTTCCACCAAACGGCGCCCGGTGTAGTCGTTAATCAACCAGTTGCCATTGGGAAGCACATCAATGCCACTGGTCCAGCCGAAGGCAAAGCCGTTTGACGGACCAACCGAGCGCAATGTTTTGCCGGACTTGTCCACCTCAATCGCCTCCCCAGGATCACTGAGGCTGATCATGGTATTGCCATTAGGCAAACGATGACCGACATACAGTCGCCGTTTGGTATCGGCGGTCTGATAGGTCCAGATGATTTTGCCATCCTTGTCGACTTCGATCAACTTGCCCACGGCTTCCACCGCAATCAGCGTTGTGCCCTCTGGAGTTCGGTTCGAGTTGCGGCTGCGCATATTGCCGATGTCGTCCGACTTGTACTCCCAAACCACTTTCTTATCCGGCGTGACTTCAATCACGCGTCCCGCCTTGGCGTCGCCGATAAGAGTGTTGCCGTTAGGAAGGCGTTGAGCCGCCAGCGGATGATCCAGGCCATCGCAGCAGGTCCAAACTTCTTTTTGGTTCTTGTCCACTTCCACCACCTTGTGCTGGGATGCGTAGCTAAACAGCGTACCGCCATTGGGTAGCGCCTGCACATCATGACTGCCACCGTTGGGCACGGTCCACAGTTGACGGCCAGAGGGCCACATCATCGCGACCACTTCTTTCTTCGGGCCGTGATCGGAAATCAGGATCAGCTGCTCCTTGGCTTTCAGTTGCTTATCAAAGTAAGCCATCAAACGCGCTTCGGCCTTTTCGGCATCGGCGCCTTTGAAGCCGTGACCTGCGCCAGGAATGATTTCCAGCTCAACCGGCACGCCGGCGGCACGCATCTTGTCGGCCAACCAAACAGATTGCTCAACGGCAACATAAGCGTCCTTGTCCCCGTGAATCGCCAGGATCGGAGAGGACATGGGCGTCACATAAAAGAGCGGGCTAGCTTTCAGATGAGCTTCGCGATTGTGCTGCAAATCATTTCCAATGAACATGGGCAGCACCTCGGCGGCGTCAACGCTCTTGCCATAGGACTGGGTGAAATCGGTGGGGCCGTAGTATTCGGCGACGCATTGAACCTGGCTAGACTGTTCAGGATTACCGCCCGTGCCTTCGAACAATTTCGTCGCGCCGGTAAGGCCAAGCATCAACGCCAGATGGCCACCCGCCGAGCCGCCAGTAGCGCCAATGCGGTCTGGGTCCACATTGTACTTCGCGGCGTTCGCACGCAGGAATCGAACGGCTGCCTTAACGTCTTCCACTGGCGCGGGGAACTGATGGCGAGGCGCAAACCTGTAACTTACCGTGGCGCAAGTGTAGCCTTTTCGCGCCATTTTAATGCAGAGCGGAATGTAGGAGTTACGCGAACCCGCGCGAAAACCGCCGCCATGAATAGCGACGATCGTTGGGTTTGCGCCTGCGGTTTTAGGACGCAGAACGTCCATGGCAACTGCCTCGCCGACCCGCGAATAAACCACGTTCAAGTCAGCCTGAATATCATCGGGGATTTGAGGCGGCGCCGGTTGCGGCCGTTGTTGGCCAAAAGCCGCGAGCGTAGCGGCGAGAGTCATCGTTATTAGGCGTATGCGCATTGCCATCATTTTATACCTTTTATTGTCCTAGAGTCTTTCGCAACCAGTCCACCAACGGTTTCTTATATGTATGAAACTTCGGATCCTTCTCCCAATTCACGACACCGTGAACGCCATCGGCGACGGTTATGCGTTCCACCTTAACTCCCTTTGCCTGAAGCAAGTTCATGTCGTAATCCGAAAGCGGATAGGGAGAAGCTTCGTCCTTCGTGCCGTTGATCAAAAGGAAAGGCGGCGTCTTGCGACTGAGATATGTAGACCCAGAAGCTTCCTTTAATTTCATCCAGGCGGCAGGGCTCATCTCGTCAATCTGAAAGAATTGCTTCATGTTTTCGGTCAAAG
>JANXXI010000131.1 GCA_025350695.1 Acidobacteriota bacterium | reverse complement strand
GTTGGCGCTCGAAGCCGCTCCCCAAGTGTTCCCACAGCCGTCGCCCTTTACCACCGTGCAGTCCGACCTCCCAGGCCCATGAGAACGTCAGGCCACGCTCCGGCCACAACTTGGAGTCACTCCGCCGCCCTTCTCGTGGGTCTTTGAAAACTGAATATATCCAGAGCAAGCACTTACATTTGTGCGACGAGATGCTATCGTTGGATAACGCGCCTTCATCTAGGTGCAATTAAGAATGAGGAAATGATATTTCTACACATATGATCAAACAAGTGACTGCAACCCTCGCATTAGTTTGTCTGTTCCTTGCCGCCCCCCAAGCACAGGCCCAGGCTGTCAAAAAGGAAGTAGAGGCAAAGACAGAAAAGAAAGGCGGCAAAGTTGCCCCCACATCACCGGTTGATATCAACGCAGCAACAGAGGAACAGCTAATCGCCGTCCCCGGTATTGGTGAAGCGACTGCCAAGAAGATTATCAAAGGCCGTCCCTACACCGCCGTGGCCGATCTCGCGAAAGCTGGTATCCCCGCTAATCAACTGAAAGACCTCACCCCAATGCTTAAGGCTGGCCCCGCCGCTAAGACCGCCGCCCCCATGACAAAGACGGAAGGTAAATCTGCTGCCATGAAAACTGAAGCCAAAGCCGCTGCTAAAGGCGCTCCCACCGGTCCAACCCTTCCCGTTGCTCCCGGCGGGGGCAAAGGCCTCGTCTGGCTCAATGAAGAATCCAAAGTCTTCCATCGCGAAGGCGATCGCTGGTACGGCCGCACCAAGAAAGGCAAGTACCTGACCGAAGCCGAAGCTGCCAAAATGGGTGGCCACGAATCAAAAGAAAAGATGTCCGAAAAGAAGTAATTCTTCCGAGCTAAGCTTCACCCAAACCCTGGCGTACTCCCATTCGCCAGGGTTTTCGCTTTTTATTCTCCCTCAACTTTCCACCCGGAAATTGTACTAAAATTGACCTTGCCGCCTTACCTTTCCTGAAACCTTAGATATGCGTCGAATCCCCTCGCGTAACCCTTTGCGACTTCGCCGGTAACTGAAACGAAACAAAGGGAATCAGGCGCTCAAGTACAAGATCTGGTATATTTATTTTCAAGACCACTACAACCGGTGGTTCAGTTCCTTGCTTTTTCCTCCGCTACGGTTTACTATTAACCACATCCCCCGAGCCACTGGATCTTACTCGCGTCTTCGAGAAGCCCCCAGTGTGGTATCGAACCGTGTGGTTGTCCGGCAGTACAAAATCAATAGAAGAGGGCTTAAGCCTTGCTCAAACTGAAAAAGATAGAAATCCAGGGTTTCAAATCATTTTGCGACCGTACTGAATTGCGCTTCCAAGGCGCTGGGGTTGCCGCCGTCGTAGGTCCTAACGGCTGCGGTAAATCGAATTTGAGCGACGCTATAAGCTGGGTGCTGGGCGAACAATCCGCCAAGAGCCTCCGCGGAGCTCGCATGGAAGATGTGATCTTCGCCGGAACTCGCGATCGCAAGCCTATGGGGATGGCTGCGGTTACCATGACGCTTTCCGATCCGCGTGGCGAAGCCATTCAACTGCCGATAGCCATCAAGGACACCGCTCCTGGATCGGACGTCGTTGCCGCTGCTCCCACCGGTAACATCCCTTCCGACAAGTTGGAAAAAAAGCGCGAAATCACCATCACCCGCCGCTTGTTCCGCTCCGGCGAAAGTGAATATCTGATTGACGGCAAGACCGCCCGCCTGCGCGACATTCAAGACATCTTTATGGGTTCAGGACTTGGACCCGAATCATACGCCATCATTGAACAGGGACGAATCGGCCAAATTCTTAGCAGCCGTCCGCATGACCGGCGCGCCGTCATCGAAGAAGCTGCCGGTGTCACGCGCTTCAAAACCAAGCGCCGTCTTGCCGAAGCAAAACTCGAAGGCGCCAAGGCAAACCTATCGCGTGTTTTCGATATTCTCGAAGAAGTTGGCCGCCAAGTAAATTCACTCAAACGCCAAGCCGCCAAAGCCAAGCGCTGGGAAGAACTGAAGACCGAAATGGTGGCCCATCTGCGCCGCCTGCTCGCGGGTAAGTTCATTTCACTCGATCGGGAAGCCAACAAGGCCGCCATCGAATTGCAATCCGCCGCCAACGTGCTGACGGAATTAATCAGCGAAGTCGCGACCAAGGAAAGAGAACAGACCGGGCTTCAGGAAGATTTCTACAAGCTGGAACAAGAGCTGACCGAAAAGCGGAAGCTGCTTTCCGAATACCGTCTCGAAGCAGAACGAACCAGCGGTCGTATTCAAACGCAGGCTCAACAGATAGCCGCCATCGATCAGCGATTAGGGCAAGGCGAAGGCGAATCCCAAAACGTGGAAACGCGCCTGGCCAGCCTGACGGAGGAAGGTCTCAAGAACGAAGAAGCGCTGAAGAAGATGGAGGAAGAAACCGAATCAGCCCGCCAACGCCTGAACCTGAAAAACGAAGAACGGGTCCGGTTTGAGCAGGATCTGCGGGGCAGGGAAGGGGCGATTGAAACCGCTCGCCGCGAAGTGCTGCGCCTGCTTGGCGAATCCTCCACCATGCGCAACCAGTTGGCGCAAGTCGAAGAATATCTCGCCTCAACCGATCGGGATCGCACCCGCTCGCAGAAAGAAGAGGAAAGCAGCGCCACCGAGTTGCAGCGAATTGAAGCAGCCCGCAATGAGTTGAATACCCGCATCTCCTCCCGCCAAATGGAGCTTGAATCGCTGGCCGACAAGCGCAAGGGCGTGGAATCGAATCTTGCCGAGCGCAAGCAAATGGCGCAGGAATCGCGCCGCCAACTCGATCAACTTCGCAATGAAGTCTCCCGTTTGAAGGCGCGCAAGGAATCACTGGAAGAAATCCTCTCCCATCGCGCCTACACAACCGAATCCGTCAAGCGCTTGTTCACCGCCGTCGAACGCGGTCAAGCCCAGGAACTGAAGCCGGCCGGAGTTCTGGCCGACTTTGTGGAAGTCGATCCGGCCTTTGAAAAAGCCGCCGAAGAATTCCTCCACGACGAGTTGGAATACGTCGTCGTCCACCAGTGGCAACAAGCCGAAATGGGCATCGATCTGATGCGTGGCGACCTCGACGGCCGAGCAACTTTCTTAGTTCATCCCGAACCGGGTAGCGAGTTCGCTTCGGTCCCAACCAAGGAGCCGGTCATCGGTCCTGAAACCGGCCTCCAGTGCCGCTTAAGTGATGTTCTGAAAATGACCAACGGCTTGACCAAAGCGCCGGCAGAGTTGCTGCCTCGCTTGGCCCGTTGCTACATGGCCACCGACCGCGCCTCGGCTCAGCGCCTGGCGTTGCAGTACCCTGATCTCTATTTCCTCCTCGCCGATGGCGTTTGCTATCACGGCCATGCCGTCAGTGGCGGGCGCAAAACCGGAAGCGGCCCACTCGGGCTAAAGCGCGAACTGCGTGAAGTCTCAGGTCTGTTTATTTCCCGTAATCGCCAAATGGAAGGCGCCGTCTCTCAGATCGAAGAACTGGAAATTGAAATTACCCGGCTGTCGGAAAATCTGGAGCTACTCCGTCAAACCCAGCAGACGGAAGAAAAGGAAGCACTCGCCCTCGATCACGAAACGCGGAAGCTGACTGAAGAGCTGGCCCGCACCAACCAGCGCCTGTCAGTGGCGCGGCTGGAACTGGAACGCTTAGCCCGTGAATCGGAAAAGGCCCAAGCCCAGCGCGACGCCAATCATTCTAAGATTGTCGAACGCGAACAGGCTCGCCAGGCACAGGAACTGGCCCTTGAAGCGGCCCGCGCCCTCATGGCCGAATTGCAGAGCGGCGTTTCCCGCGTCGTGGAAGACCATTCGATTCTCCGCATCGAACTGGCTTCGCTCGATGAACGCCGCCGTTCGGAGGCGAACGTTCAGAACCGCATCGAAATGCAGCGGCGCGAAGCGCTGCGGCGTAAAGACGAACTGGGCGCCGAAATGGAACGCCTCGGTGTCAACCGCGCTCGCCTGCTAGCCGACAACATCGAACTCGACACGCTGGCCCAAAGGCTTTCCGAACAAGTCAGCCAGACGCAAGGGGAAGTGAACAACCTCGGTGGGCGGCACGAAACTGCGCGCGTTTCGCTTGGGGCTCTTGACGAAGCCCTGAAGCAGCGCCGCTCCGGCCTTGAACAAGCCCACGGCGATAAATCGCGCATTGAACTCGAGCTGGTTCGCTTGCAGTCGGACATTAAGCACCTGGATGAAACCTGCCGAAAGGAGTTAACCTGTTCCCCTCAAGAACTGGTGGAAATTGATCCACTCGAACTGGATGAAGCTGCTCTAACGGAAGCCGAGTCCCAGTACACCGACGTTCGCAATCGCATTGAAGCGCTCGGCGCGGTCAATCCGCAGGCGCTCGAAGAGTACAACGAAGCCCAGCAGCGTTATGACTTCCTGAACGCACAACGCCAAGACCTGCTCGATTCGATTCGCGATACGGAAAAAGCTATTCAGGAAATTGATGTGGAATCCCGCAAGCGCTTCCAGGAGGCCTTCGAGCACATCAACATCAACTTCCGGGAAATGTTCAAAACGTTGTTCGGCGGCGGCATCGGCGAAATGCGGCTGACTGACGAAAACAACATAGGGGACAGCGGCATCGAAATGGTCGCCTCGCCCCCAGGCAAGCGTTTGCAGAACGTGTTGCTACTTTCGGGCGGCGAAAAATCGTTGACAGCGATGGCCCTCCTCATGGCCATCTTCAAGTACCAGCCCAGCCCGTTCTGCATTCTGGACGAAGTGGACGCGCCGCTCGATGAAGCAAACACGGCGCGCCTCGCTAAGCTCCTTAAGGAGATGGCCGGCGATACGCAATTCATCGTCATCACCCACGCCAAACGCACCATGGAGGCCGCGCAAACCATGTACGGCGTGACCATGGAAGAGCCAGGCGTTTCCAAGTTGGTCAGCGTGAAGTTCAATCCAGGACCCCTGCCCTCTCCGGAGGCAAGATCAGTCCTGGCCCACGCCAACTAGCGAAGTTTCGGGCTAACAGTTTTCCTCCATGATGGAGGCTACGGCAAGCGGATTAAGACGGGTTCGCTTGCCTTTGAATGACTACTTTGGTCGCCACATGGACGTGGTCTTGGTCCCTCACGGCGGATCCCTCCAGAACGCCGTGAGGCATTTTTTAGTTGCTAAGCTCCTACCCGCCGCAGTATTGTCATGACATGGATATTTCCCGGCGAACCATCGTCACCGCCCTCTCCGCAGCCGTGGCTGCCCAAGCGCAACGCCCGCGCGTCCCCAACTGGAAGCCGAAGCTTGGCGTCCTCTGCAATTTTTCCGACGCCAATCTTGAGTTCGTAAAATCCGAAGGGTTCACCAGCATGCAACTTCGACTGGACCCAAACAAGCTGGATGATATAGCCATCCAATCCATCAAAGACAAGATCAAGCGCTCTGGCCTCTACGTTTCTTCCATGGCCTGCGATGGGAATCACATCGATCCCGATCCGGCTCTACGCGCCAAGCAAAACGAGTACGCCTCAAAGTGCATCGAACTGTGCGGCAAGCTCGGCATCCCGGCCATCGGTGGGCAATCAGGAACCATGAAAGGCCGCCCATTGGCTGAACAGGTTGACCAAATCGTTCGTGTCTACAACGAAAAATATTTCGCTCTTTGCGATAAGAACAAGGTCCGTATCCTATGGGAACCGTACGCCGGCGGCCCAAACATCGCCACCGGCCCAGTTGGTTGGGAAGCTCTCTTCAAGGCGTTTCCGGACAATGCCCCCGTCGGACTGCAGTTCGATCCGTCGCATTTGGTTTGGCAATTCATGGATCCAACCCAAGCTGCTCGCGACTTCGCTACAAAGATTTATGATGTCCACTTGAAGGACACCGAAATCCTGTGGCATCTCGTTCGTAAGGGCGGCATCAACCCGGTGAACAATCAGCGCTGGTGGCGCTTCCGCATCCCTGGCCAAGGCTCGGTCGATTGGAAAGCCTTCTTCGCCGTGCTATCCGAAGTGGGATATACAGGGGCGATGAACATCGAAAACGAAGACGAGTTCTACTATCCTGCCTATGAACAAGGCAACTTCACCGAACAATACAAGCGAGGTTTCCGCACTGCGCACACGTTCCTGAAGACCCTAGTTCCGCCAGTGACAATTTAAGCTATCGCCCCTTCCAATGCGCGGCGCGTTTTTCGAGGAACGCGCCGATCCCTTCCTGCGCATCCTCTGCCAACGCGTTCCGCGTCATCACTTCACTGACGTACGCATACGCCTTTGCCTGATCCATATCGATCTGCTCATGGAAGGCCCGTTTGCCCAGGGCGACGGTGAAACTACTGGCACTACAAATCGCCGCTGCCAGTTCGCGCGTCCGACGTTCCAACTCAGCGCCTGGCACTGCTTCGTTGATCAATCCCCAATCCGAGGCTCGGGCTGCATCCACTGGTTCGCCCGTTAGCAACATCTGCATCGCGCGCTTGCGCCCGACGGCCCTCGACAGCGCGACCATCGGAGTCGAACAGAACAAGCCGATTTTCACTCCGGGTGTCGCGAACCAAGCCGTGTGCGCAGCGATGGCTAAATCGCACGTCGCCACAAGTTGGCACCCTGCCGCCGTTGCCGGACCCTGAACTTGGGCTATCACGGGTTGGGGGATGGATTGGATCGTGGTCATCAGCTTCGTGCAAACATCAAACAGCTTCTGATATTCCGCTTCCGGACGGCAAGTCATTTCGCTCAAGTCGTGCCCGGCGCTGAATACAGATCCCGCTGCCGCCAGGATCACAGCGTGTACGCTACTATCCTTACCCGTCTCTTCCAGGGTCGTGACCAACTCATTCATCAGTGCGAGCGACAAGGCATTCCGTTTCGTTGGCCGGTTTAGTGTGAGAACAGCAACGGGTCCTTCGCGTTCAATAAGGATGGCAGTCATATGTCTATATCTTCAGTCAAAACGTTAGCAGATGGAATGATGGGGCCGCACTTTCATCATTGGTAAATAGAAGTAGGAGCAGCGTTTAGGAATTTCATTCGCTAAGGGAACGCGCAAGTGTCATTTTTCTTTGCAGGTTTTTCCGGCTGGGCTCGCTTCCCGGTCCAAAGGAAAGCTTATGCGCGAAATGCTCCTGGTTGTGTTGGCCACCGCCGCTCCAGTCTTCAGTCAAAATCCGAACCCGAAGGCCGTGGCGCTTTCGCTGAACCAGCAGGCGCTGGAAGCGCGATCAAAGCGCACGACGGTCGAAGCCGATAGGCTCACGCTTGAAGCTCTAACCGCAGCGGAAAAATCGAACGACCCGATGCTGATCTCCACCTGCCTCTACAACCGGGCGATGGTTCTGCAGGAGCTGGGCCGCTACCATGAAGCCGAGCCTCTGCAACGCCGGGTTGTCACGATCATGGAATCAACTCACGCTAAGCCACATCACCTCGCTCTCGCTCTGCAATCCTTAGCCTCGCTGCTTTTCAAAACGCATCATACCGCCGCCGAAACTGAACCGCTCTTGCGACGGGCTGCCTCGTTAGCGGTTCGTAATGAAGCCCCTTTTATATCAGCGCTCGTGTGGAATTCCTTCGGTGAGGTCCTTTTCGCGCTCGGACAGGATAGGGAGGCGGAAACCTGTTACAAGCGCGCCCTGGCTGCTAATGCAATTCTTCAACCTGTATCCAAACAAGACATTTTTCAATCCATAATGATTGTTGGGAAAACTAAGGTACGGTTAGAGGCCTTGATCCTCAACAACCAGGGATTGATCATCTACCGGTCGGGACAACTCAAACAAGCAAGGAAGGGCTTTAGGTCGGCGACTCACGTAATCACTACCCGCTTTGATGGCAGAACGTCGTCCGCCCACATTCCCAACGGTAGTTACTCAGCCTACGACGATCATTACCGCGCAACCAGTAATGTCGCCAAATATGTGGTATACCGGGTGGTGTCGGCAACTTGGCGTTGAGGTGATTTTAAGCAGCCCTGGGCCTGGCGGCTTGGGACTTCCGGTCACAGTTCTTCTTCCATGGCGCCGATCCAACGGGAAGGAAATTGTTAAATGGTTGATCATCTGCAAATCCTTTTGGGGTTCTATTTCCGCCCGCTCGCGTCGGTCGCCCGCGTATTGGATGAAGGCAAGCTTGGCTGGGCGATCGGTATTGCAGTGGTTACCGCGCTTCTGCTTCAGGGTCCGGCATATGTGCTTCAACAAAAGCGCATGGCCGATATTCTGGTTCAGGCTCAAAGCGAATATCGCGCGACTGCGGATGAAGTGGAAGGGCCGCGGCAGTCGGCTAAGGCAGTAGAGCTTCAACGAAAAATTGCCTCGGCGCACGCGCCGGCTTTTTCCTGGTGGCCAGACGCAACTGGTTCCTTGCGGGAACTTGCATTGGTCGGAATCATTCTCACGCCCATTGCCATTTCACTTCTCGGTTGGTGGGAAGGGCTTGGCCACAGCCGCGGTTTGATGACCCGGAACTACGGGTCGGTGCTGGCGTGTTTGTCGATGGCGTGGGCCGCCGCTAAGTTACCGGCGGTCCCATTGGGATTTCTGAGACTGAACCTGGCCGATGATCCGCCGTGGGCCATTTGGATCATCCCCGCCACCTGGGTGTTGTTCGCAATTTTCGCGGGCTTTGTTTTTCGCACCTCGCTTGGGGCGCGGTGGCCTGGGGCGTTCGGCGTTAGCGTTTTAGGATCGGGGGCGCTACTTGCCGGCACGGCCTTAAGCGCTGGTTTGGGCGGTATCTCTTATATGTTCGCCTCGCCCTGGTTACTTTATATGCTGTGGATGCGCTTCGGTGGTTCGGCATCGGCGCTTGGAGACGCACTACACGGCAGTCAGAACTACCGCCGTTCGCTTGAAGCGATCAGCCTCAATCCGCACGACGCTGATGCGCAGTTTCAGCTAGGCTTAATCGAACTCCAGCGGCGCAATTTTGTTAAAGCCGAAGAGCGGTTTCGCGCGGCGATCAAGATTGACGCAAGTGACGCAGATTATTTTTATCACCTGGGCTTGGTGTTGAAGGAAACGGCGAAACATCAGGAAGCACACGACCTGTTCGAACGCGGCGTTGCGCTCAACGAAAAAGCTTCTAATCACGAAGTCCTTCGCGAACTCGGTTACTCGCAAATGGAACTCGGCCACATGGAAGAATCCATCCAAACGCTGGATAGGTACACCAACTTGCGGCCGTACGATCCTGTTGGTCTGGTCTATTATGGGCAAGCGCTTCGCAAGGCGGGAAGCGAGTCAGATGCGAATGCCTCTTTCGAGAAGGCAATTGAAGTCTGGGGTACTTTGCCTAAGTGGCGAGCCGCCGAGCTTCGTTCGTGGGAGAGAACCGCGCGTAAGGAATTAAAAAAATAGCGGCCAAAACGGCCAACGCGCCGCATGTAGTCGCGATCCTGATCTCCAAACGGGCAACCAGGAATTTTTCTTCGATGGAGGTTCGCACTGCCGTGAAGCACCACCCCATTCCCTTCCGCCAGCCCTAAGCTAATGCCCAGGAAAAACATTCGAATATACATCGGATTTCGAACGTAACGATATGGCACGTGTTCCACAAACTCCGCATTAGTGCGGGTTGGTTAGACAGTATCGGTTAGGTTGCGTCCGAGGGAATGGAACATCCACCAAAGCCAAGCAGCGGATGCGGCAACTCCGGCGACGCCAATCCATCGAAGTCATATGGGTCGCCAAGCGTGGCACAGTCGAGCGCATGGGCATCGCGAATCCATGCCACATTTGCCTCTACGACAAGAAGGCCAACATGACGCAGGCGTATCAGAATAGTCCAACCCTCTTGCGTCCTGTCTAACCGGTACCCGGACAGTTGCGAATCGCACACGATGGTAAAGGCCGACTGCCAGGAGCCAAGTTATTTCCAGCAGCAGAACTCGGCGGAGTTCGAGTTGCATGGTTCACTGTAGCTGAAGTCAACGAAGTCAGGGGTGGTCCGTCGTTATTTCGATTTTGCTCACACCGGTGCCCTGAGCGATATCCATCACCTGAGCCACCACTTGATAGTCCAGATTACCGTGGGCCTTCACAAACAACACGCCATGCGGCGCGGCTTCAGACACTCGCTTCAGGCGCAGGTCTAAATCTTGTACCGGAACCGACTCTGTGTTCAGCCGAATCGCCTTTCGCTCATCAATAGACAACACTACCTTGGATCTGGGGGTTGTCCGTCAGTGGTTGAAGGCTGGGGCACAAGCGCCGGTATTCCCACCGGTTGTGTTGGCGTGATCACCATGAAGATAATCATCAGCACCAGCAACACGTCAATCATCCTAAAAACGGCGGTTGAAAATGATGTCGGCAGCAG
>JANXXI010000118.1 GCA_025350695.1 Acidobacteriota bacterium | reverse complement strand
CGATCTGCAGGTCCGCGTGGCCATCGTCCACCAGCACAATGAAATCGGGCCGGTACATTCGCGGTTCCGAACCATAACGGTAAGGCACTTCAAACCCCAGGCTGTGGTTCTTCACGTAAGCCTTCACGTTGGCGTGCGCTTCCGCCACGCGGCAGAATTCCGCTTCCCAATCGCTATCCAGGATCACCCAGTTGATGTGGCAACGGTCAGGGCTGGTTTGCCAACGATCTTTCTTAGATGTGTTGAATAGCACGTAATTTGTGGAACCTATCGGGTTGTAAGGGTCCATCGTAATCTTGATGGGGCGTTCCTCAAGGAAGCGACGCGTAATGGCGGCGGTGATGCGTTCGCAAGCCATGTCTGCCAGTTCCTGATGCATTAGTTGAGCGGGGAAGGTTCCGCCAGTACAAACAAGATAATCCTTCAACCACATGTTGACGATGCGTTTGAGTTGGCCGAATAGGGGCAGTTGCGGGTCGTCCCCAGGGTCGCGGAATTTGCTGAAGATCAATCGTTTGGTGAGGTGGAACAACAGAGTTGAGCGGCGCATATCGCCCAGGTGTTGCAGGCTGAGGTCGATTTCCTCACCAATAATGCCGGAGTTGCGGGTAACCGTAGGGCCCACCAGATCGGGCGTCAGTTGCAGCAGGGAATCGGGTGTGAAGGTGGCGTCCAGTCGTTCTTCAGGCAACTCAACGCGATAACCGGCGACGCGTGGGAAACGGATTTCCAGGGCGTCGCGTTCCGGGCGTATGGCCTTCACTTGGATGGTATCGACAGGCGCTTGAGGCGGCGCTATGGTCGGCTTCGCGGTGAAGTTAAACGGAATGCCCAGGACATCGGCATACTCAACGTTGAAGAGGTTTTCCTCATTCAGTTCGTAGGATTGGCGGCGGAGCGCACGGCCCACCACCTGTTCGCAGAGCAACTGAGTGCCGAAGGCGCGAACACCAAGCACGTGAGTAACAGTGTTAGCGTCCCACCCCTCAGTGAGCATAGAGACGGAGACCACGCAACGGATGGATTCCCCCATACGTCCGATCTTGCCGACTGTGTTCATCACTTCGCGGAGCAGGGCCTGATCGGTGAGGTTTTCTGCATCCTGACGGTTGCCGCTACGCTCCACAATCTCTCGGCGGAACAGGTCGATTTCCGGGCCAGCGGCTTCGCGGAAGTTAGTGTCGAGAGCCTCGCCGGATTCCAGTTGTTCGCTATCGATCAGAAGAGTGCGAGGACGGGAGAGTGGGTTACCGTGGTCATCATGATTCCGAAACAGGGGAAGACGGCCATACTCCAATCTGGTTTCGCCATCTTCATATTTGCGATTGAAACCAGAAATATAGTCGTAGACCAGCTTCGAGGTTGACGTATTATTGCAGACAACAATGAAACAAGGGGGAACCTTTATACGGCGTTCTTCCCAAAGATTGTAGGTTTTTTCGTAGTGTCCGTAGAGCGCATCCAGGGCCGTGATGAGGGTGGTGGGTAAGGCCAGAGGATCAAGGGTTTCTGCTTTGCCTCGGCCTTTCTTGGGCATTTTGGAGCGGATGTTTTCCCAAAGATTACGGTACTTGGGCATGTCCGTTCCCGGGATGTTATCAGCCACAGGAACGCGGGGAAGCTTCACGATTCCGCTTTCAATAGCATCCATCAGGGAGAAATCGCTCATCACCCAAGGGAACAGCGTGCCTTCCGCATAACCCGAGCCGCGCAGAAAAAAGGGCGTGGCAGACAGATCAAACACTTGGGCCAATCCCAGTTTGCGCTTCACCATTTCCAGACCAGAGATCCACAACCGCGCAGCTTCGTTGTTACGTTCAGCTTCCTTCCGATCATCGCCGGTCAGATCATCTTGTACTTCCTCCACGGCTTTGGCAGTTGCCGGTTTTTCGCGGTAGCAGTGATGCGCTTCGTCGTTCAACACCATGATGTTCTTCAAACCCATCAGGTCGGGCATGACGCGCTGGATCATTTGGCCTTCCGTTTCTTCGGTGTCCAACTTCTCCCCGTGCCCTTGCAGCAGACTGCGTCCGCCTTTGGAAAGCTCCAACCGTTCGCGCTTTTTAAAGGCGTGGTAATTGGTGATCACGATCTTGGCCCGCTTCACTTCATCCAACATATCCTGCGGAACTAACTCGCGGCTGGCGTAGTAACTATAAGGGTCGCTGGGTTGGAGTACGTTGAGACGGTCTTTGATGGTGATGCCGGGAGTGACCACGAGGAATCCGCGGGTGAAGCGGGTGCTATTGGGGCGGCGGGATGCGTTGATGGTTTGCCAGGCGATGATCATGGCCATGACAGTGGTTTTGCCAGCGCCAGTAGCCAGTTTGAGGGCTATGCGGGAAAGTTCAGGATTGGCTTCGAGGTTGCAGTTTGCAATGTGTTCCAGGAAGCGCTTGCCGTTATTGCCGGCTTTGGGGGCCACTTCGGTGAGCCAGATGGCTGTTTCTACCGCTTCCAATTGGCAGAAAAACGGACGGACCCCGTTAAATTTGTGGGTGCGCCAATATTGGAGGAGACGGGCGGTTTCCGGGGTAACCTGCCAATCGCCAGGATTGGGGATGAGCCGCCATTTATCGACTGTATTGCGAAGGTCGTTGATTAAGCTGGTTTGGGCATACTGCTGTTCCTTGCCGGAAAGACCTTTTCCCTCATCCAGGTCAAGAGTGGTTTGGACCCTTTTACCTTTGACTTTGCGTGGGGCAGGGATTGGGGTGATGAAGTCTGCTGCGCGCCGCGATTGGATCTCACGGCCTGTGGGTTGGCCTTCTTTGTCCAATTCCCAATGCCGCGCTGGATTCTCGTAGGGGGAGTTGAGGATGGGACGGGAAAAGAACTCTGTGCTCAATTTGTGGGATTCTCCGAAATAGGAATAGTCTGAGGGCAAATTCGGTAGTTTTGCAAGGGGGTTATTCCTTTGAACTCCATCATACTGCTTTAATCCCGTATTAATCGGCGGGTACGGGAAAACCGGATTTGAGGGCCGCGGATTCACGCCGATGGACGCTGATAAAACCAACTACTTGGTTTAATTTTTCAACTACTGCTTTTCCGGCTTCGGTACAACTTCCGTGGTCACTGGGTAATTCCACAAAACTTTCATATGAAACGCGATGGAGGTTTGGGCTGTAATGAATATTGCGCCTGGAACACCAGCCGGTTCGATAAAAACGCCTTGGTTTCGAAGCTTGCTTTGGCGACCTTGATCCTTGCCAAAGCTAACTGGCCCTGCGAAGTGCTGCATCCACTGCGCTTGGGTTGTGCGCGATCACGGCGAGGAGAGTCCGCGCTGGCCCGTCCGGTTGTGTTCTTCCCTGTTCCCAATTTTTGATCGACGACGGGTTTAACCTGAAGCGCTCGGCAAACTCAGATTGGCTGAGTCCAAGCCCTTGCCGTAAGGACATCACATCCACCAATGGCATGGGATTCGTTGCCACTCGAAGAGCGAGGTTCTCTTCGTTCTGCTTCTGGCGTGAAGTAATTGCCTGTTTCACGCTTTTGATGAGCCGCTGCCCGGCGGCGGTATGCCGTGTGGCTTGCTGTTTTCCCGGTAGAACACCGCTTGTAACTCTGGTCATTGAAATTTGATTTTATCACCCGCTATTAGCGGCCACTGAAAAACCGGATTGAGGGCCGCGGATTCACGCAGATATGCGCTGATAAGACCAACTACATAGTTTAATTTTCAACTACTGCTACCGGCTTGGGGTACAACTTCCTTAGTCACCGGGCTGCTAAAGCTTTGTTGACCTCACAGATAGAATGGTTTAGCCATGCATGGGAACATGGCGGTTGCATTTGCCTGATAGGTTTTGACCATGAGGATTGAATGTGGATTGGTGCTGCGGAAAGAACGGGCTGTGGTGCCGGTGGTCTCAGAGGCCATACGACTTGGGGGAGATACTTCAGCCGGGAGTATGGCGGAGTTTGCGGAAACTGCTTTGGGTTGGAGGCTGGAGGACAAGCAACGCGAGTTACTTACTGGCTGCGGCAAGCGGGTGATTTTGAATTGCACGCGGCAGTGGGGTAAGAGCTGGATGGCGGCGGTGGCGCTGCTGTTTCATGCTGTGCATCACGCGGAATCGCTGAGCATTGTGGCTGGGCCTACGCTGCGGCAATCGGCTGAGTTGCTGAAAAAAGTCAAAGATCTGGCTTGGCGCATGGGGTTGGCGGCGCGGGGGGATGGGATTAATCGGCAATCGGTGGTGCTGCCTAACCGGTCTCGGATTGTGGCGGTGCCGGGGAATTCGCCGGATGGCATTCGTGGTTTTTCCGGGGTGACGATGCTGGTGATTGATGAAGCTTCGATGGTGCGGGATGAAGTCTATGCGGCGGCGCGGCCGATGTTGACGCAGAAAGACGGGTCGATTTGGTTGCTGTCTACCCCGAAGGATGAAGAAGGGTTTTACTATCGCGAGTTTACTGAGGGGGCAGAAGATTGGCGGCGGGTGGTGGCGCCGGCAACGGAATGCCCCCGGTTCAAGCCGGAGCAGTTGGAGGCGGAACGGGCGAGTTTGGGGGCCCGGTTGTTTGCTCAGGAATTTCTGTGTGAGTTTGTTGCGGCTGGGGATGGGCTGTTTGATAAAGCCTGGTTTGACGATGTGTTTTGCGAAGCGGCTCGGCCATTGGGGTTGGAGTGGTGAGGGCGGCGGGACGGCGGATGATTTTGGGAGTGGACCTGGGGAAGCGGCAGACGCCGACGACGATCGTGGCGGTTGAGCAGCAAGTGGGCGAGCGGGTTTGGGATGCGGTGGGGCATGGGTGGCGGCGTGGTGGGTGTGCGGGTGAGTTGGTGGTGCGGCGGGTGGAATCGGTTCCGCTGGAGACTAGTTATGACGTGGCGGCCCGGAGGATTTGGGCGGTGGCTGAGGGGACGGGGGCGTCGGAGATTTGGATGGATGGGACGGGCGTGGGGGTGGCGGTGGAGGAAATGGTGCGGGAGCGGAGGCCGGTGGGTTTGCGGTGTGCTTTGCGGGCTGTGATGATTACGGGCGGGGTGGGGGTGAGTGGGAGGTCGGTGGCTCGGAATGCGTTGCTGACGCGGCTGGCGGTGGAGTGGCAGGAGGGGCGGGTGAAGGTTGTGGCGGGGTTGAGGAACTGGCCGGAACTGCGTAAGGAGTTGCTGGCCCTTGATGGCAATGGGCGGAAACGGCATGGGCGGGATGATTTGGCGTTGGGATTGGCGTTGGCGGTTTGGGGATTTACGGGGGCGGGGGCGGCGGTGGGAGAACGCGCCGATGGGCGGCTGGTTTAAGTATTGGATTTACGAAGCTGGAAGACAACCGCTCCCCGCGTTTCAAGACCCGTCTTGACGAGTCGTTAGCGACGGCAATGGGTGTGCGAAGGCGCGCCCACTGTGCAACCGGCCCGTTTTGTGGGCGCAATCGCTATGCTCTTTCAGACCAGTTCCAGCCGGAGTTGCCGGCCGACCGCCACGGCAGCCCGGTGAAGCGTGTGCGAGGTCACGCTAGTATTGTTAGGGTCGAACAGACGGTCGAGCGCTCTACGGCTGGTTTGCATGCGCACGGCCATGGCAGCCTTGGTAAGACGGTCCTTTTCCATCGCGGACTTGATCTGATCGGCGAGGATCTGCTGATGGATCGCGATCAGTCGCACAGCATCCTGCGTCGGCGCGCTGCGAAACTGTATGCGCTACCGCCTGAACTGGCCACGGATTTGCGCAACTCGAAGTTGCCGCCTCGGTTTGCCGCCAGATTGTCATATAAGATCTGGCCTTCCGATTGCTCCTCTTCTTGCAAACCGAACCACAACCCCCTTTCGGCGGTTGTGGTCTGCGCGTATTGCCCCGCTGTTGGGGCTTTTGCCCCAAGGAGGCGTTTATGAAGTGCATTCTGCTGATCTCGGCACTACTGCCTGTCGCCGCGGGAGCCATTGAAGCCGACGCCAAGCGAGGAGCCGATCTCTTCACCCGTTACCACTGCACCTACTGCCACTCGGTTGCCGGCGGACCGGGCAAGCCTGGCGCGGCTCCAGACCTTGGCCAGCGCCTGGATCGCGCCTACTCTCCAGCGGGGATAGCCAGCCGTATGTGGAACCATGCCCCGAAAATGTGGGCCGCAATGAAGCAGTCCGACATCGACATTCCGGCTATGAGCGAAGCCGACGCCTCCGACCTGTTCGCATTCTTCTACTCAACCCGTTACTTCGAGCGCCGTGGAGATGCCGCCCGGGGCAAGGCCGTGTTCTACGACAAGAATTGCGTGTTGTGCCACGCCTTGAATGGCCCCCAAAAACCGGCCCGGGAATGGAAATCGCTTGCTGATCCTATCGATCTGGTTTCGGCCATGTGGAATCACGCCGGAGAAATGCAAACCGCCACAAAGGCCGAACAGTTCCGTTGGCCACAACTTTCGGCGGCGCAGTTGACCGATCTGTTGGTCTACCTGCAAAATCTGCCGGAAACACGCCATATGCAGTTTGGTTTCAATCTGCCCAACGGCGACCGTGGAAAAGCTTTGATGGAAGAAAAAGGCTGCACCAGCTGTCATAAAGGAGCAATGGCGCTTGAAACCTTGATGGGGAATCTAACCCTGACTGAAGTCGCCGCTGGAATGTGGAATCATGCGCCGAAGATGCGCCAGAAGGCCAAGCCGGTGACTTCGGCCGAAATGCGGGAGATCTTGGCTTACGGTTGGGCTCAGCAATTCTTCCGTTCTAATGGCAATGCGGTTAAAGGCGGTAAACTGTTCGATGTGCAATGCGCCGCCTGCCATAACAATCCGGGCTCCGGCGCTCCTAGCCTGGCGGCGGGAAAGCGGGATTTCTCCTCCATCACCATGGTCGCTGCTCTTTGGCGTCACGGGCCACGGATGCTATCGAAACTGGAAGCAGATCACAAAGCGTGGCCTGAGTTGAAGCCCACTGACATGGCGAACTTGATCGCCTATATCGACCGTCAATAGTGTTAGTGGCCTGGACTACTTTGATTTGAGTAGCCCGGCGATACGTTGCCGCATCGGAGCCTCGTCCTGCAACGCTTCAGTACCACGCGGTTCGCTTTGCGCCTGAATCATACCCTTGCGGTCGATCACGACGATCTGCGGCACCGAAAATGGCGTCATTTCCGATATTTGCAAATAGCCCAGCACTTGCTGGCGCGTAGCGAGCCCCACCGGAAACGAAACGCCATTTTTAGCGACGAAACTAGCGATCACCTCGGGAGCTTTAGCCTCGTCGTTGAAAGCAATCCCAACCACTCGAAGGCCCTGGGCTTTGAACTCCCTGTCCAACTTCGAGAACATTGTCGCCGTGGCGGCGCAATGAAGGCAGGTTGTATAAAGAAACTGGCAGAGCAGCACATTTCCCTTATATTCGGAAAACTGCAGCTTCTTGCCGGTCGGAGGCGTGAGGGTGAAATCACCGCTCGGCCTAGGCATCGTGGCTCCGTTTAGTAAGGGGCTCAGTCCCGCGGTGATACCTAAGATGGCGGATCGCCTTGTCAAATCCATATCGTTCTCCTAATCCTATTAGAGTAAATTTCTAGCAGCGGGTGCTGGCCGGGCAGGCCACACTTGGCGGCGGCTTGCTCTCGGAAATGCACGGCGCGATGGTTTCCGCGCGGGCTGCCCGCCAAGCCCCCAAAGTCATCACCATCGCAAGGCCCAGAGCTATGGGCACTGGGACACGAATTGAGCCGGTCAGCAGAAACCGCCACCAAGGGAGCCTCGCCCCAAGCACGCGCTGTTCAAGCGCCGGCGAGTGCGGGGGCACGCGCCACTCGCGCAGCAGATTTCCAAGCTCCGGATCATGATTCTGTTCCATAATTCAGCTCCTCGTCTGTTCGAGCAATGGGCGCAACGCGCGCCGCAGGTTTTCTCTTGCCCGATGCAATCTCGATTTCACCGCCGCCAGTTCTGAGCCCGTCGCCATGGCAATCTCAAAAAGCGGCATCTCTTCGTACTCGGCCAAAATTAAGGCCTCGCGCTTGCAGGGGCGGCAGCCTTTGCACCGCTTCGGCTATGGCTTCACTCATCTCCAACCGAGCCAGATCTATTGGCTCGCTCACGAACCGATCTTCTTCAATGGATTCGTCCGGATGACGGCTTCGCCAGCGTTTCAAAACCAGGTTACGCGCAATACCAAGCAAGTAAGCGCGAAGCGCTCCACGCCCGGAGTCGTAGCCACAGCCGTCTTTCCACAGCGCCCCGAGAGTATCTTGCACCACGTCTTCAGCCACATCGTGCGACCCAGTCATCCGGTAAGTGAACCGGTACAGCACATCCTTATGGCTGTGAAATGCTTCCCGGAACTCCGAATCGGTCATTCTGAATCTAGTTTCCATTGGATAGGCAAAAGGATTCGCTCTGTTCTTATTTATTATTATGAGGAAGAAGTTCCGTTACCGCCATTACTGGAAGACTTCCAAAGGCGGGCCGCCTCTCAAGCAACGCACCAAGGCAAATGCAGATCAAACCGGCGAATGCGGGCCATTGCCACCCGATGCGGTAGGCCACCTCAATCGCAGAGGTCCCAGAGGGGACGTCCACCACCATTCTTCCATACTCGTCAGATTCGACAGGTAGCTCGCGATTACCGGACCGTGCCTCCATCCCTGGTCTCAGCATATAGTTGACCATCACCTTGCCCCCTTGTTTGAAGTCGGAGGTGTCAACCCGAATGCTATTTCCTACAATTTCAGCCTTAAGCCTTAAGCCTCTCAGATCCACTGGCCGGGCCATCGGTTCGGCCTCTTCAAGATGATACAGATCCACGTTTTGATCGTGGTAGACCGCGGTGCGTCCGGCCAGAGCCTTTCTAATCTCCCGAACTTCTGGAACAAGGCTGATGGACTCCATTGGGGCATCTGTGGGAGACGGATCTTTGTATGCGCTGCGATGAACGATAACCGTCTCCACGCCATAAATGCGCAGTGTCTCAAGGGGTCTACTGGTCAGCCGGGCAAGCACTTCTTTGTACTGCGCTCGATCCCTGAACATCGCCTCGTACCCTTCAACCGACGAAACCAAGGCGATGGTTGGAAAACTAAGCCGCAGGCTGTTCGCAAATCCGCGATCGCCATCCCGCTCCGTGGATGCTGGAAAGACTCTGTGTAGATTGCCATCCGGCCGCATCACCCTTAACTGCTCTGCGGGTAGATCATACCGTGGAGCATCCGCGAAATCGTAAAAGGCCTTGCGACTTAATGACACGTGGTTTAACATCAACACCGCAACGGAGACAAATACCAATTTGCGCTGCAGATCCCGTCTGCGTTGCCCACTTAACAAACGCTCGATCAACATGGCTCCAACCAGTAAGGAAAACAGATGGAAGAACGGCAGGAATTTTTCAGGAAAGGCAAATCGGTTCAAGACCGGCATCAGCGTTTGGATTGTCCATAACCCTCCTTGATGGCCGATGACACACAGAAACGCGACGATTGAGACGGCTAATAGCGGATTCTGGCGGAGCGTCTGACGGGCGCCTTTCGCCACCACCAGGCTGGCGGCGCCAAGCATCCAAACAGCGGTGAATATTGAACCGGCGTAATAAGTTTGGACAAGCGTAGCCGGCGCGCGGCCGTTGATGTTGGGGAAGGTCAGAATCATGAAAGGCAGTGCGGCGAAAACGCCTACGCCGTAGGGGGGTCTGTATACACCTTGCGTCACAAGTAATTGAGGAATAAATAGTGGCAGAATGATCCCAAGCACAACGAGCAGGGCTGGAAAGGCGCCTGTCATGCTCCATAGCGCTCCTCCCTTTTTCCAGATTACGGCGCTCATCAAGAAAAGGAAAAACCCCATGGTGTAAACCCACATTTGAGCATTGCCGGCATGGAACAATAAACCCAGGACGCCACCCGAAGCGAGAGTCCAGCGCCACCCTGCCCTCCCGTTCGTCCGAAATGTTAAGGCTAAGAACGCCACCACGGGCAAGGCGGCGAAAGAGGGGCTCATGTAATACCAACTGCGGCATCCTATTAAGGCATAGCCGGAAAGACTGAAGCACAGGCCGACACCCGCGGCGAGCGGGCTGGACAGCCTGACTTTTCTTCCCACATAGAATGTTCCTATTAGCGCGACAGTCAAATGAAGCCACACGAATAGATCCATGAAACGCGTTTCGTCGCCCCAAGCCCTCGCCGCCAGATAGCTGAGATGAGTACCTGGGTAGGTCAGCGCGTAGATTCCCAAATCGGTTAATGGCGTACCCATTAATTGATATGGATTCCAACTGACCCAATACCCGGAATAGAGAGTCTTCAGGGCGTATTGAATGGTGGGGAAGAATTGAGAATAGTTGTCGTCCTGGAGAAAGTAATGCGTGGAGATCCGTTCGAGTACCGTCATCGCCCCGGCAAATACCGCCAGAGCCGCCCAAAGCCAACGGGATGAATCGGGCTCTTCCCGTAAAGACTCCGTCAAGCCGGTCCGGCCAAAACAATCGTTCAGCGAGATTGTTTTTTTCCGCAAGTACACGGCAATCCCCGCGCCTAACACCACAAACAGCGGCGTGATCACCCAGTAGGGTGATTCGCCAATGGCTCTTTGGGCATCTTCCAGATTCAACGACGCCTTTCCTCTTAGATAGGCAGCTGAATAGCAGAGTTGAATTATGCTACTGACAACGCCCCACACGATCAGCGCGAGAGTCGTTAAGAAGATCGTTTTTGAGGAACGAAGCGCCACAGTGTAGAATCGGCTGATCTGCCTCAATTCGATACCCCACTTGGGTTAAGCGAAGGTGAGGAACGTAAAGACTAGAATCAGTCGCCAAACTCCAGCTGCCTGGGTTCCAGCGTTCGGCCCTCGGCCAGTTGCGGCCTAAGTTGCCACAGCATTCCCGCGAGAATCAGAAAGAACCCAGCCAATAGAGGCGTCTTCCAAGGAATGTGATAACCGACGTGGAAAAACTCGATTCCCGCCGGCAGACTGACCACAAGGCGCCCATTCAAATCCGGCTCCACTTCAAGTTCTCGATCCCCGGCGCGAGCTTCAATTCCAACCCGCCAGAGGTAATTAACCATCACTTTGCCACCCTTCCCGAGGGAGGTTGTGTCAATACGCACTTCGTTGCCATCCAATCGAACTGGTAGGGATTGCGCGGGTAGTTCCGTGGATCGAGCTATCGGTTCCGCGCCGGGTAAACGGTACAGTTCCACGTCCTTATCCTTGTAAATCGGCTCCCATCCTGCGATAGCTTTCTCCATCGCTTGCACCTCGGGGAACTCGTCCAGAACCTCGGTCATCACTCGTTGAACCGAAACATCTTCCTGGCGCGCAGTGCGGTGAAGCAGGATTTGATCCACGCCATGGATCCGCAAAGTCTCAAGAGGCCGTTCACCCAAATCCTCCGTAATCTGTCGCCATTGAGGCCGCTCTTTCCAAAGTGGCTCGTAGCCTTCAATAGAAGAAATTCCGAACATAGTCGGGAAGCTGAGACGGAGGCTTGGCGTGAATCCGGTGCTTTTCCCACGGTCGGTAGCCGCTGGATACAGGCGGTGCAGATTTCCATCTTGCTTGATGAGGCGCGTAAGTTCAGCGGGCAATTCGTATCGGGGGGCATCTGAAAACGAATAGAACGCCACGCGCGCCACGCTGGTGTGATACAGCATCAACCCGCTAAGGACAGCCACGCATCCGTATTCAATCTCTCGCCGCCTGGGTTGATTCCTGATGATTTTCTGTAAGAGCATAGCTCCGGTGAACAAGGAAAACAGGTGAAAAAACGAAAGAAACTTGGCCGGGTAGGCGAATTGCTTAAAAACGGGCAGAAGGGATTGAATGGTCCACAATCCCCCGCCATGCCCCAGCATGGAAAGAAACGCGACGATTGACACCCCGACGAGCGGATTATTCCGTGCCACTCTTCGAGCTCCGGGCGCAATCAAGAGACTCGCCAGGCCAACTATCCAGATAACGGTAAACAGCCCTCCGGCGTAGTAAAACTCGCCCGTTGGCAGGTCTGGATCGATTAACAGGTTGGGCATCGGAGAGTTTGTCAGCGGGTAGGGATAAATCATCGACATCAATCCGGAAAGAGAGCCCTCCACCAAGGAATCGCGATTTAGACCACGTGTGGCCAAGAATTGGGGGATCAGCAGCGGGGTGGCTATTCCCATGGCGATGAGCAGAGCAGGGCCGACGCCAAACAACACCCTCCAGGACAGGTTGTTCTGCCAGCAATAGCTGAGTAACAGGATTCCGAAAAAGCCCAGGCAATAGACCCACATCTGCGCATTTCCGGCATGAAACAAGACGCCCAGGGTCAATCCCACCGCAAGCGTCCAGCCCGCCTTGGGCGTACCGGCTTGCGAATACGACAAAGCCAACGCAGCCAGCAACGGCATTGCAGCCAGGGCTGGACTCATGTAATACCAACTTCTTGATCCAATTAGTGCAAACCCTGACAGCGAATAGCACAAAGCCGCCGCCGCCGATAATGGTCCGGAAAGTTGAAGTTTCCGGCCGAAACAGTAGGCAGTCATTAGCGAAAGCGCCAAATGAAACCAACAGAAAAGATCCATCAAACGGGTGTCATCCCCGAGCAGATGCTTTGCCACCAGATAACAGATGTGAGTGATCGGATAAGTGAGCGAGTAGATGCCTAAATCCGTTAAAGGAGATCCCAACAACTGCAGCGGATTCCAACTTACCCAATGGCCCGACCAGATGTTTTCCATAGCATAGTGAATGCCTGGGTAGAACTGTGAGTAGTTATCGTCCTGTAGGAAATAGTGGCTTTGAGTCCGTTCGGCGATCCCCATCGCGGCGGCAAATACGGCCAGGGCTAATCCCAGCCACACGTGGCTCCGGGACGGCCCAGTGGAGGACGGCGCCATCAATCCTTTTTCTCCCCAAAAGTCTTCTAAGCTGATCTTTCTCCGATGAAAATGATCGGCAACGATAGCGCACAGCAATGCGAAAATTGCCAAATACCGCCAATAGACCAGCTCGGAAATAATCTGCAAAAAAAGGCTTGGAGTAAGGACCGGTCCCGCATTTCGGCCATAGCCATCCATGAAGGTTTCAATGGCAGCGCCAATCCCGCCCCACAGCAATAGCGCGACAAAGATCAGGCCGATAGTTCGGGGCGGTCGTAGCCACATAAGCCAATGATCGGCGGTTCTTCATGGTTGCATTAGTGTTTGGGACGCCAATGTCAATTTCCATCAACGGGTTAGTCGCCAAAATCGCCGCCTCCACTCCAAGAACATTTGTCTACTTGCCTTTCCGGTTTGTCACTGCGCCAAAATCAGCACGAAGGGCTAAAGTCCCAGACTTTTTCGTCCGATCACGTCTCATGGATAGTTCCACCAGAATTGGCGCGGTTCAAAGGGTCTCCTTAAACGAGCCGATTCCGGCGAGACAAAAATGGGTTGACCGCTTCGAAGA
>JANXXI010000107.1 GCA_025350695.1 Acidobacteriota bacterium | reverse complement strand
CTTCACGGAGTTGTTGGCTTGTGGAGATTGGGCGAAGGTGAGGACCCCGAGCGATAGGGCTGCGGGGAGAAGATGGCGAATTGATCGTTTATAGCGGTGCATTGGTGATCCTATTTCCTGAAATACTTCAGTACTATTTCTGAATTTCGGTGGATATACAACTGGAGAATAAGTGATAAGGGGGGGGCAATGTCAAGAAAAAATGCGAATTTAGGAATAATCCTAGCCCAGCCGCGTCTTTGAGCATACGGGTCCAAAGAACCCCCCGATTCCATCGGGCTGGTCGGAAGGTCCGTTTGGAAAGCAGCGATAGTCACGCTAGAAACCTAGGTGAACAGTGTTGGGGCTTAGCCGGGCACATTCCTATCCATCGATCCAGTAGAACGCCCGAACGCAGATACGCTTGTGGGTCCTTCGGATGGGTTTCCAAGTCCCCCACTACCATGCCTGGTCGGATGTGAGCGCTTATCGGAACCGGGAATCGGCTAAAAGGTTTGTTAGGGAGTTAAGCTGAGACAGCACGGCTCCGAAGGGCAACCGGGCGCCACAAATGTGGGCAAAATACTGAATTAAAACTACTTAGGTACGTTTTTATTTTGGTTTAACCAGGACTCTCGGTTCACACTGCTCCTAAGGACAATCCTGTCCTGGAGGACCAAATCAATGTCTAAAGTGACCCCCAGCAGAAGGCAGGTTTTCTGCGGCCTTGCCACTGCTGTTTTAGGAAGCAAACTTGCCACCGCTGCATCCGCGCGACGCGCCGTTGTGGCCATACGCCTATCCACCACCGATACTCAAGAAATGTTGTTGGCCAGGTCGCCATTGGCGGTTATTTCGGCCAGATCGCGAGTCAACCTTGGACTGCACCCTTCGCTGGGCGAGGCCCGGCGAATGTTCGATAGCCGATCCCTAGCCGTTTTGGTGGAGCCAGGGGTTGGGGATACGGATCGTGATTTTGTGTCTGGCGGATACTCGGTGCCAGGCTGGATGATGCGGGCCGTTGGGGCGGATGTGTTGCATTCCGAAGGAAAGGCGTTCGGGCTTTCGAGCGGGCTGCGGCTGCTAACGCCGTCCGGGGTGGTTGGCGCCGAATCGCGCGCCGGTTGAGTTTCCAAGCACTGCTATCGGCCGGCAATTGCGGCAGGCTGCCGGCTTAATTGTTGGCGGGGCAGGACCGGTGCAATTGTTTGTGGCCTCGATGAGCGGGACAGTTGCGGTTGGAGATCGAGAGGCGCAGACGGCTGGGGTATTGGGTCAGTTGGCGGGAGCGATGGCGGCGTTTCAGCGGGCGATGGATCAGGCCGGCTTGGCATCGGATGTGGTTGCCTATACTGATCCTGACAAGGCTGGGGCCGGGCGTGTGCGGCTGGTATCAGGCGGCAGCGTGATTGGCGGTGAGATTTATTCGATGAAGCGGGAGCAGTCGGACGCGGCGCTTGCGGCTTGGGCCGGGTTTGGCTCCGGAGATGGGCTGGTTGAGGGGAGCCGGTTTATTTACTAACGGGGTCCATTTTTTTGGCGGGGTTTCTTTTGACCTTACGCTTGTCTCCTTGAAACGGTCCGGCTATTCGAAGGCGCCGGACTTTCAAGGAGACAAGCATGAATCGCAGAAACTACATGATTTTCGCAAGCGTGGTGGCGTTCGGCGCCACTTTGATTGCTCAGACGCCACGCACCTATCAGATGTCTACATACATCAAATGCAAACCGGGGAATCGCACCGCTTGCGAAGACTACCTTAACAACACTTTTCGCAAAGCCATGAAGGCGCGAGTGGACCAAGGAATAATCACTTCCTATTCACTGAGCCGATTGGTGGAGCCTGGCGCGTATGATGCCGGGTACACTCATACTTACACGATTTCCTCCACGAAGCCGTTTGAAGCCGAAGCTACGGACGCTTATAACAAGGCTGGGGAACAGGGTGCTGGCATGTCTCGCGAGGAACGGCTCGCCAAATCGGCCGAGATGTTCGACAGCGTTTCCCGGATCCGGAGCGTCAGCGTGGCGGGCCTGGATCCGAAGGTGGAGAAGGGCGATTTCGTTCGTGCTTACTACCTGAAGATAGCGCCCCACAAGCAGGCCGATTTCGCGCAGTACATGCAAAAGGAGCGCAAGCCGATGATGGAGCAGATTATGCTGAGCGGCCGGCATCGGACGTGGACCGTGCGTAACGTCTTGTTCCGCGGGTCGCAGGATCCTTATAACGCCGTTGAGCTTTGGATCTACAAAAACGGCGAGACGGCAATGGCGGAGGCCCCGCCAACTGCGCAGATGGATGCTTGGTTTAAGAAGGCTCACCCGGACGGTAGCTATCAACAGTATCTGGATCGGGGCCGGGAATTGCGGGATGTGGCAATGATCCGGACGTTTAAGATTCTGGATATTATTCGTAAGTAGGTGGGATCGGGAGCCGGGCATTTACAGAGCTTGGCTCCTTCACTTGAAATCCTGTAAGCTACAACAATAGCCTGGAGGATTCATGCGATTTGTTACACTCTGCCTGCTGCTTGCCGCGACATTGTTTGCTGATGAGCCGTTACTGCTTCAGAAGCCGGCCCTTAACAAAACCCACATTGTGTTCGTTTATGCCGGTGATTTGTGGAGCGTGCCGCGCACTGGCGGCGATGCAAGTCGACTGACGAGCGGCGCCGGGTATGAATCAGACCCGGCATTTTCGCCCGATGGAACGCGCATCGCCTTCACTGGCGAGTATGACGGCAATGTGGATGTGTTCGTCATTCCGGCGGCCGGCGGCGTTCCGAGGCGTCTAACCTGGCACCCTGCCGCGGACCGGGTGATGGGTTGGAGCCCGGATGGCAAACGAATACTGTTTAGTTCACCGCGGACGGCCTACTCGCGTTTCGAGGAAATGTTTAGCGTTTCCGCAGATGGAGGCGTTGAGGAAAAGCTGCCTCTGCCGTCGGGGTATCAGGCGGCGTACTCTCCAGATGGCCAATCGATCGCGTACGAACCGACGGCCAGGGCGTTCCAAATGTGGAAAAAATACCGCGGTGGAGCGACCTCAAGGATATGGCTGGCCCAGCTTGCCGATAGCAGCATTACCAAAGTGCCGCGGACGAATTCCAATGACTTTAACCCGATGTGGGCTGGGGATCGGGTGTTCTTCCTTTCTGATCGCAACGGGGCGGCAACGCTGTTCTCTTATGACGTGAAATCGAAGGCGGTAAAGGAAGTGGTTCCAAACAAGAACCTGGACATGAAATCGGCGTCATTGGGGCCAGATGCCATTGTCTACGAACAGTTCGGCAGCATCGGCCTTTACGATTTGAAATCGGGCAAGACCAAGCAGGTCCCGATTCGAGTACACGGCGATTTGCCGGAACTGCGGGTAAAGCTTGTGAATGTCGGCAAGAAGTTGGGAAGCGGGGCGGTGTCGCCAAATGGGGCACGGGCGGTGTTTGCGGCGCGAGGCGAGATTTTGACGGTGCCGGCGGAGAAGGGCAACCCGCGTAACCTGACGAACACGACAGGCGTGATGGAACGCGATCCGCAGTGGTCGCCGGATGGGAAGACGATCGCTTATTTGTCGGACGAATCAGGCGAGTACGCCTTGCATCTGCGGCCGCAAAGCGGGGATGGGGAGCCGGTGAAGATTGAGTTGAAGCCGGGATTCTACACGGGGTTGCGGTTTTCGCCAGACAGCAAGAAGGTGTCGTTGATGGATAGCTTCAGCAAGCTTTGGTACGTGGACCTGGGGACGAAGAAGCAGGTTCAGGTTGACGCGGATCACAGCCAGATGCGGACGGGGAACATTGCGGGAAACTGGTCTCCGGACAGTAAGTGGTTGACTTACTCGAAGGTCTTGCCGAATAACTTGAGCGCGGTGCATTTGTACTCGTTAGCCGGCGGGAAATCAACGCAGATCACCGATGGCATGAGCGATGCCGCGAGTCCCGTTTTCGACAAAGAGGGTAAGTACCTTTACTTTACCGCCAGCACCAATTCCGGTGAAAGTTTGGGCCTGGACATTCATGCGGTTTCGAGAACATCGAGCAGTTCGATTTATCTGGCGGTGTTGGATAAGACACTGCCGTCGCCGTTTGCTCCGGAAAGTGACGAGGAAAAGCCCACGGACCCTTCCAAGCCCGCAGCGGATGCCGCTAAGCCAGGCGAGGGGCCAAAACTGGCGACGGATGAACCGAAGGCCGCTGAGGCGAAACCGAAGCCGGGGGCCGCCGAGGTGAAGGACATCAAGGTGGATTTGGACGGAATCGATCAACGCATCCTTTCGGTCCCCATGCCGGCGCGCCGTTACATGAGCCTGCAGGTCGCGAAACCCGGCGTTCTATTGGCGTTGGAGCTTCCCGCTATGAATGTGGCCCCTCCAACAGACGGCCCTCCGAGCTTCGGACAAATTGTGCACCGGTACGACCTTAAGGCGCGAAAGAGTGATATGCCGTTGATGGGCGTGAACGGGTTTGTGATGTCACACGGTGGAGACAAGGCACTTTACCAGCAGGGTGGAAATTGGATGATCGCGGCGCTGCGGCCGATGGCTACTGGTTCCGGGGCCGCTGCGTCTCCTCCCGCGCCGGGTGGTCCAGCGCAAGGCGGATTGAAGACGGACGGCATTGAAGTTCGCGTCGACCCGTCTGAGGAATGGAAACAGATGTATCGCGAGGCGTTTCGTGTGGAGAGGGATTGGTTCTATGATCGCAACGTACATGGTTTCGACTTAAAAGCGGCGGAGAAGAAGTATGAACCGTATCTTCGTAACATCGCCTCCCGTCAGGATCTGACTTACTTGTTTCAGGAGATGCTGGGTAACATGGTAGTCGGCCATTTAGGAACAGGCGGTGGTGACTTACCGGAAGTGAAGCGCGTGGTTACCGGATTGTTGGGGGCGGATTATGAAGTCGCCGATGGCCGGTATCGCTTCAGCCGCGTTTATAACGGCGAGAATTGGAACCCGCAGTTGACGGCGCCACTTACTCAGCCTGGCGTGAACGTGAAGGCCGGCGAGTTTCTATTGTCGGTGAATGGTCGCCAAGTGCGAGCGCAAGACAACGTGCACAGCTTCTTCGAGGGGTTGGCGGGCAAGGCGGTAGTGTTGAAGGTTGGGCCGGATGCGTCGGGCAAAGGGGCGCGCGAAGTTACTGTTGTGCCTGTGACGAGTGAGAACGGGTTGCGCAATTTGGCGTGGATCGAAGGGAATCGGCGCAAGGTTGAGAAAATGACGAATGGGCAGGTGGCCTATATTTATATGCCCGATACGTCGAATGGCGGATTGACGGCATTCAATCGTTATTTTTATGCCCAGATCGGCAAGCAGGCGGCGATCATGGATGAGCGATTCAATGGTGGCGGATTGCTTGCGACCGATATTGCCGAGATTATGAATCGCAAGCCCATGTCGGCGCTGGCGAATCGGATTGGCGAGGACCCGGTGCAACCTCAGGGCATTTTCGGGCCGAAGGTGATGTTGATTAATGAGCGCGCGGGGTCGGGCGGCGACGCGATGCCGTGGTACTTCAAACGGTCTGGCGCCGGGAGGCTGATTGGGACGCGGACGTGGGGAGGTCTGGTAGGAATGGCGGGCTCACCGGCGTTGATGGATGGCGGGTTTGTGACCGCTCCAGCAAGTGGTGTTTATAATCCGATTACTGGCGAGTGGGAAGTTGAGAATATTGGCGTGGGCCCGGATATTGAGGTGGAGCACGACCCAGCGCTGGTGCGGCAGGGGCGCGATCCACAATTGGAACGGGCGGTGGAGGTGGTGATGGAGGAGTTGAAGAGAAATCCGGCGCCAAAGTTGAGGCGGCCTGCTTTTCCGAATTATCACAAGGCAGGCGGGGACGGGAAGTGATCTAAAATAAAGTAAGTCCATGGAGAATGAGGATCTTGTTCCGTCAGGCGTAGCCGAGGCTGCACCGCCGCCGCTGCCGTCGTCACCCGCAGTTTCCGTTAGCCACCTTCATAAAGTATATGGGGACAAAATCGCCGTCGATGATCTGACTTTTTCGGTGCCTCGCGGGTGCTTTTTTGGATTCCTTGGACCGAACGGTGCAGGCAAAACCACCACTATTAAGATGCTAATGGGATTGGCCGCGGCGAGTTCCGGCACAATCGAGTTGCTTGGATTGCCGATGCCGGAGCAGGCGCTTGCGATCAAGAGACAGATTGGCCTTGTTCCCGATGACACATTACTGTTCGACCATTTGACCGGCCTTGAATTTCTGGAATTTGTGGGACGCATGTATTCTTTGCCGGGGCAAGTGGCGCGCGAACGCGCTCGGGAATTGATGGCTCTGTTTGAGATGGACAACGAGCAGCGCACATTGATTTGGCAGTATTCGAAGGGCATGCGTAAGCGCGTGGCAATGGCCGCCGCGTTGATTCACCGGCCGAAGCTTTTTCTGATGGATGAGCCGTTTGAGGGCGTGGATGTTGTTGGCGCGCGGCTGATGAAGGATATCCTGCAGGATTTGGTGAAGGGTGGGGCGACCATCTTTCTAACGACGCATGTCCTTGAAGTGGTGGAGAGGCTGTGTGATCGCGTGGCTATCATCCACGAAGGCAAATTAGTGATTGACGACACGCTGACTAACTTACGTCACGGGACCGAAACGCTGGAAGACATATTTGTGCGCGCCGTGGGCGGTAGCCGTCTGCGCGAACATTTGGAATGGTTATAGTTTGGAAAGATTTGGCCAGTTAGGGCTGATCTTCTGGGTGCAGCAAAAAACGCTGCGAAACGCCTATGCCCGCGCCAACAAGGGTGGGGCGGTGCTCACCTTCGTGATTTCGTTACTCTGGTACGGAAGCACGGTGATGGGGGCCGCGATGCTGGCCTATGTTCTGACTATCGTCTCTCCTAAACGACTGGCGGATTCCGCCGGTTTCCTGCTGTTCGTCATGACCTGCATTTGGCAAGGTTTTCCGATACTGCTTGGATCAAGCGGCGCTTACATCGATATTCGCCGTTTGATGATATACCCAATACCGGTTTCGAAGCTGTTCACGTTGGAAGTAGTCCTGCGAATTTCAACCGCGATTGAGATGGGAATTTTTCTGTTTGGCGCGATGCTGGGCTTGGCGATTAATCGCGACCTGCGGTTATGGGCTCCGCTGGCGCTCGCGTTTTTCGGCCTGTTTAACCTATTACTTTCCACCGGAACCAAGCAACTGTTGAACCGCTTGGCGGAGCGCAAGTATCTGCGGGAACTTAGTTTCCTCGTGGTGATTTTGGCGTTGCTACTTCCGCAGAGTATGATCCTTCTGCATGACAACGCAACGGTAATTGGCCTCGGGGCAAAACTGGCCCCGTTGAATCGCTTCATGCCGTGGTCGGCAGCGGGGAAGCTGGCCAGTGGCGAGCGGGATTGGCGGGCATGGGCAGCGCTTGCGGCGTGGATTGGGCTGGCTTACGTGTTTGCGCGCCGGCAGTTTGAGCGCATGCTAAGAATGGACGATTCAGGGGAGCAAAAAGCGGCGCGCGCTTCCCATAAGGTGGCGGCAGCTTCGGGGTGGCTTGAGGCATTTTACCGTTTGCCCGGACGGTTTTTCAGTGATCCGGTGGGCGCGATCGTGGAAAAAGAGTTACGCTTTCTTTCGCGGGCGCCACGGTTCCGGCTGCTGTTTTTGTTGGCTTGCGCGTTGGGACAGTTGCTTTGGTTACCGCAGATGTTGCGGGTGAAAGGCGCCGATCCTTCTACTTCCTGGTTGTCGAACAATTACCTGACCTTCACCTGCTTGTACGCGATGCTGGTGTTGGCCGAAAACCTATTTCTGAATACCTTCGGTTTCGACCGGGCGGCGGCTCAAAACTGGTTCGTGTTGCCTACGCCGTTTCATCTGGTGCTGAGGGCCAAGAACATTGTGGCTTGCTTCTTCTTGACAGTCTGTTTCTGGCTAATGGTGTTGGTGGGTTTGTTTTTGCCGATTCCCCATTCACCGTTGAAGTTGGCCGAAGCAGCGGCGGTTTGCACGGTTTACATCATTTTTTTGTTGGGCGTGGGGAACCTGGGCAGCGTATATCAGCCGAAGCCCGTGGACCCTCAGCAATCATGGCGAAGCAATTCACCGGGCAAAGTGCAGGCTTTAATGATGCTGGTGTACCCCGTGATGTACATTCCTATTCTGCTGGCGTTCGCGGCAAGATGGGCATCCGGCGAACAATGGTTGTTCTTCCTGGTTCTGGCGGTGGATTTGGTTTTGGCTTGCGCGTTCTACTATGTGGCGACGGATTCAGCGGTTGAGATGGCGGCACAGCGGCGTGAAGAAATAATCAGCACACTCTCGGCGAAGAGCGGGCCCATTTCGATTGCCTAACTCTGCTCAAAGACAAATGTCTGTTACACTGTAGACAAATGTCTTCCTTGAAACTTGCGGCGTTTTTCGCAGGGGACCGTTCCTTAAAGAGGCCGCCGCAATCCGCGCGGCAGTGGCATGACTTCGTGTCAAATGGCGCGGCAGCGCGATCCATTGATGCGCTAAAGGCGCAATTGGACGTACCCGACGATGTGCTGGCTGAACTGTTGGGTGTCAGCGAAAAGACTTTGGCGCGGGCACGCAAGGCCGAAGGGCGGCTGGATCCGGTGACTAGTGACCGCTTGTTTCGCGTGGCGAAAATTACGGCTCTTGCGCGCCAAGTATTCGAGCGTCAGGAGCCGGCGTTGCATTGGCTAAAGCGGGAGCAGCCTGGACTGGGGGGACGAACTCCTATTAGTTTCCTCACCACTTCGGTGGGCATTGAGGAAGTTGAGCGGCTATTGCTGCGAATCGAGCACGGTGTTTATTCTTGATTTTGTACCGGCTTGCGAAGGCCAAGCACGCGCGTACGGCATTTTCGGGTCTGGGAGCAAGGCTCGCGGGTGGGCGTTGGAATTTCCCCGGGGAGGCGGTCGTTTATTGTTCGGCCAGTCTAGCGCTGGCAGCGCTTGAGACCTTCGTACATATCGGGGAAGAGGGCCGTGGTTTAAGCTTCGTCAGTTTTGAAGCTCACCTACCAGAAAAATTCATCGTGCCGCGATTGGAGCGGCCACCCAAAGATTGGCGTGCGGAACCGCCCGGGGATGCGGCGATGGCTGTTGGCTCGCGGTGGCTGGCCGAAGGGCGGAGCGTCGCGATGTCCGTTCCTTCCGTATTAATTCCTTCCGAGAGAAATATTCTGCTGAACCCGGCGCATCCGCAGTTTGGACAGATTTCGATTTCCCGGGCAGCGAAATTCGCGTTCGATCCTCGATTGTGGAAGTGATCTTTAGAACGAAACGCCGCGCGGGATAAGGTGGTGGTCGTAGGCCTGGCGCTCAAGCTCTTCGCGGAAATCCGGATGAGCGATGGAGATTAGCGCCAAGGCACGCTCCGCTATGGACTTTCCTTTCAGGTTGACCAAGCCATACTCCGTTACAACGTACATTACGTCGGAGCGCGGCGTGGTTACGATGTTGCCAGCGGTGAGGTCAAGCACGATGCGGCTGCGATTCGCGCCGTGTTTATTGTATGTGGAGGAAAGGCAGATAAACGACTTGCCGCCGTCGGAGGCATAGGCGCCGCGCACGAACTGCAGTTGCCCGCCGGTGCCGCTGATATGGCGATGGCCGTCGGATTCCGAAGCGGCTTGGCCTTGTAGGTCGATCTGCGTGGTGTTGTTGATTGAAATCACGCCATCGTTCCGCATGATCATATGAGGCATGTTGGTGTAGTCGACGGGACAGCACAGGAAATCCGGGTTGCGATCGATTGTGGAATATAGACTCTTCGAACCGAGCGCAAATGTGTAAGTGATCTTGCCGGGGTCCAGCGTCTTTCTGTTTCCTGTAACACGTCCCGACTTGTAGAGTTCGACGATACCGTCGATGAGCACTTCGGTGTGCACGCCGAGATCGCTGACGCCGCTTTCAAGCAGCAGTGTGCATACCGCGTTGGGCATGCCGCCGATGCCGATTTGTAGGCAGCAGCCATTCTCTATTTGAGCAATGATGTGGCGGGCGACGGCGCGATCAATTTCGGTTGGCGGTGGATTCGGTAGTTCTGCCGCAGGCGCGTGATCGCCCTCAATGATGTGATCTATTTCGCTGAAATGGATCGCGTTCTGATCTCCGAAGACATAGGGCAGGCCCTTTGAAGTTTCAACGATCACCAGCTTGGCGCGTTCCACAACCGCGCGATGCCAGAGGTTTGCGGCGCTTAAGTTGAAGTAGCCGTTGTCGTCCATTGGACAAGTCTTCAGAATGACTATGTCCACCGGATCAAGAAAGCGGCGGTAATAGCCGGGCACTTCGCCCAGGTTGAGCGGCAGGTAGTTACAGCGGCCGGCATCATGTTGCTTGCGGTCGTAACCGGAGAAGTGCCAACTGAACCAGAAGAAGTGTTTACCGTCGGGATCGGCTTCGAGAACGGCGCGAGGCTTGGTAGAAAGGCAAGATCGGATTTTGACATTTTGAAGCTCTTCGGCCCGGGCGGCGAGGGCCTTGTCAAACACGTCGGGTTGGCACAACGCAACGCCGTAATCGAGCCACATTCCAGACTTCACGAAGCTTGCGGCTTGTTGACTTGAGATGGTTTGCGCCGAAGCGCTCGCGAGCCTCATGAGCTTACATTATAGTTCGCGGCAGTTGGCTAGGTACGGGAACATTTGAATAGAGGCGGGGTCTGTTGAGGTATGAAACACTTAACTTTCCTGGTTCTTTACGCGATAGCAAATGCCGCCGGTTCGGAAATGGAACTGGCGCGTTTGTTGCCCGCCGACGCTACCTGGGCGTGCGGCGTGAATGTCGATCAATTAAAAAGTTCGCCTTCGGGACGAGTACTTCTAAGTTGGGGCGTGCCTGCCGAGTTCCGATCGCGCGCGGGAGGTGGTCTGGATGCGTGGAGCGATGTTTCCGAACTGCTGATCGTCGGACGGGCCAGCCATGTAGGAACCGTGGTGATTGTGCGCGGCGTCTTCAACGACCTCGGAAAGTTGGATCGAATTCGTGCCGCGAAAACAACTTCCGCTTATCGCAATGTGACGGTTAGCCACGTGGATCCGGAACCGGAGAGCACCCTGTGGACGGCCCAACTCGGTGAGTTTGCGGTAGTAGGTCCTAAGGAAGAGATTCGCAAGATGATCGACCGGTTGGTCTCCAATCGTCAGGAAGGAAACCCGCGATTGTTAGCGCGAATAGAAGATTCGAGGAATCGCCACATCATCTGGGGCGCTTCCATCGGTGGCTTTTCGATGGAGTCCTACTTTCCCGGATGGCGCGGAGGAAAGATTGCCTTCGATCTGGGAATCCTGGTGCGTTGCGTTGCGGAAATTGAGGTAGATTCCACGGGGAACGCACTGCTGGTTCTGGCCATGCTTGAAAAGGAAATAGCCGAAAGCAAGGAGCGAGGGGAGCACAATACTCTCTATGAAGCAGCGCGGCTTGGCTTGGGGGAATCGAAAGTTGTGTTCGACGTCTCGCTCGCGGCAGAGGACTTTGAGAAGTGGATTACATCGGAACGGCCAAACTTGATGGGCTTTCTCCTTCGTTGAAACCCGGCGAAGCATTTTATTCTTGACATGTGAACAGTTTCATACTAATGTATTAGTATGAAACGACCAGCAGGAGATCCTCTCACTGGGCAAGAGCTGGAAATCATGAAAGTAGTTTGGCGGCTAGGCACGGCCACGGTGCGGGATGTGTACGAAGACATGCTGCAACATCGCCGGATTGCCTACACTTCCGTCATGACCATGATGAACGTGCTGGAGCGTAAGGGGCATTTGTCGAAGAAGCAGCAGGACCGTGCCTTTGTATATGAACCAACCGCGCCACAAAAGCGGGTTCTTTCTTCCATGGCCGGTGAATTTATCGACCGCGTTTTCAATGGTTCAGCGGCGCCCCTGATGCAACATTTGATTGAGGACGACCGGCTGACGGACGACGATGTGCGCACCATTCAAAAGCTGCTGCGGCAGCGTAAGGCGGAATCATGATTGCCAATTGGTTCGCCTGGAGCATGCATGTTGCGGTGATGATCTCGGCAGGTATTCTGGCGTCGCAATGCTTTCGGTGGAAGCGTCCGCAATCCAGGATGCGATTCTACCAGCTTCTGCTTTTGACGAGCTTTGTGCTGCCGTTCGTTGAGCCCAGGCTCATGCTCACTGTTCCGGCGGTGATAACCAACGATTTGAAGTTGCAGATGCAAAGTGTGCCCGTGACACCAATGGCGGCCGGCACAGATTGGATTTGGATTGTTACGAAGATCTTCTGGGCCGGAGTGTTGGCGCAGTTGGGTCTACTGGCGGTGGGTTTAATGCGGCTGACGGTGCTCCGTCGGCGTGGCGTTTCTATCCAGGTAGAGGGAATTTTCGATGTCGACATTCGCGTGGTGGAAGGGTTGAAAGGACCAGCAGCCTTCGGCTGGCGAGAGCCTGTGATTCTTCTGCCCGCCGGGTTGCCGGGCCCGTTACTCGATGTAGCGATTCGTCACGAACTGCAACACGTGCTTCGGCGCGATTGGCTGGAAAATATGATGGAACGAATAGCGGTTTCTATCCTGTGGTTTCATCCAATGGCGTGGTGGCTGGGGGAACGCATTCACCTGGCGCGCGAACAGGCCGTTGATCTGGAAGTGGCGGGATTGGGGCCCGAACGCGATGAATATTTAGAATCGCTGTTGGCCTCGGCCGGCCTTGCGAACTCGCTCGTTATGCCGGCGTCAAATTTTGTCCGGCGGCCCAGTCACTTGGTGGAGCGCGTCGCATTTTTAACTAAGGAGAGAACCATGTCCATCCGAACTTCAGTGGCCTCGGCCGCTATGACAATCGTTACGACCGGGGCTGCTTTGACGCTGGCCGGCATCTACCTACCCTTTCAAATGTCAGCGCAGCAGGTGGCGCCATCGGATCAACTCCGCACGCCCACGTCACTCCGATTGAAGCGTCAAGGCGGGAAGATCGAAGGATCGGTCCAATTGGATGTCACCTTCAATTCAGAAGGAGAGGTCACCGACACGCGTGTTCTAAGTGGTCCCGTGGAACTGCGCAATACGGCTTTGAAGACTGCATTGGCCCTGCGACTCGCGCCGGATCCATCAGGGCCTCGTACCATTCCCGTTACGATTGATTTTGAGAAGAGTGCAGCGATGCCAAAGCCACCTCAACCGCCTCAACCGCCGCCGGTGGAGCAGGCTGAATTTGAAGGAATCGACTATCAGGGGCTTTCACCAGAGATTCAGCAACGCGCAGCCGGAGTGTTGGGAGGCTTACAAAGCGGGCAACATTTGACCAACGCCCAGATTGACGAGTATCGCTCCAGGATTGCCACGATAGAGCCAAGTCTGAAGTTGGGAGTGAACATGCGCAGGAACGCAGCGGGCGCGACCGGACTCAGGCTGTCGGTGAACACTCGACCCGCACTGTCTTCGGGGATTCGTGTCGACCCAATCGCGATGCAGACGAACTTGATTCATACCGTTGAGCCGGAATATCCGCCCGTGGCGCGTCAAGCGAGGATTCAAGGGACGGTGCGGATCGACATCGTGGTAGGCAAAGACGGATCAGTGGAGCAGATGAGTATTGTCAATGGCCATCCAGTGCTTATCCCAGCGGCGATGGAAGCTGTTAAGCACTACAAGTACCGCCCAACGAATTTGAACGGACAACCAACCCCAGTGCAAACCACGGTTGACGTAACTTTCACCTTGTAGGCGCAGGGGGCTCACGGATCTTTTTTGCGAAAGGCTTTGACTCCATCGTGTACGTTTGGAACGGTCCCCAGTAGTATGGCTTTTGAAAACTGCCCGAAGAGCGAATGAGGCTGATCTTGGCCGTTCGCAAGGCTTGCGCGGGCTGAGTGCCGGCGGCCAATTCGCGGTACACCGTTTCCATCAGCAGGGAAGTGGATTTGTCATCGACGTCCCACAATCCGGCAATAACATTGCGGGCGCCCGCACGGAGAAATGCCCAAGCGAAACCAACCAACCCTTCGCCGGTATAATTTCGCGAACCCACCCCGCGGCAGGCCGAAAGCGTCACCAGGGAAGCGTGCAGCGGCAATTCCAGAACCTCCCTGGCATACAGCTTTCCGCCGCTCAAGAGCACTGCCGAATATAGCGGGTATTCGCGGTTGGCGATGGCATGCACCGCGAAGTGGATGGCGTCGAACCCTTCTGGCTTGGCATTTTTATAAGCTTGGACAGACGCATGATTACCTTCCAGCCGCACTTGGGCTTTTGGTCCGTAGTGACTGGCCACACTGTTCATTTCCGCTTGGGCATACTTTAGCGGGGGAAGGTCAGCGTCCGTGCGCTCAGGATCTCCTATAAGCAAGACGCCCTGCCCGGAACTGCTTTGCATTGCGCGGCCAAGCACGCTGATAGATGGTGCGATGGCGATAGTTGCGTCTTCGATCCAATACCGAGGAGGAGAACTCCCGGCAACCGGTAAAGTTTCAAAATTCAAGCTGGCCAACACCCCGTCAGGTACGATGATGATGGGCGTCGCCTGGGGAATCCAGCGTTCTAGCGGTTTCACTAAAAGCTCGAACAATTGTTCGCCGGCCGGCAGCCTCGTGCGCAATGGGTCCGCCAGTTGACGCTGAATCGCGTCGTTGTATTGGCCCACAAGTTTTTCGATTTTCTCTTGGCCTGCCAAGGGGACGTGATGAATCCCAGACTGGGTTACTACCCAGGCATGCGACTCAGTGGGTCCAAGCCAGAATGTGACGATGGTGGCGCCAGAATGCCTGGCGATTTGGGAGAAAGCGGCAGGCTGTAATCGGCCCACTGGCTGGGAGCCGGATTTGTCGGTCAGAGTCTGCGCGCGGCTGGAATCGGCTACCGCCAGCGCGTGAGCGAAATCGCCCTGAGTTGCCAGGGTGTCAAAATAACCGTGGTACAGGCGGATTAGATTGGTAAGAAAGGATAATTTGAATTCCGGGTCGTTCAGATTCGCTCGCGTTTTTTCGATGATGCGCACTGCGGCTTCATACTCCTTGACCGCCTCCGCACTCTCCCCCGCAAGGCTTGCCGCACTGCCTAGCGCGCCATGAGCCTGCCACAGAGCGGCAGGATTATCGCTGGCTTCGATTACTTGCCGGTACAGCAAGGCTCCCTCTTTTTTCTGGCCCCGGCCCATGGCGATGCGCGCGGCATTCAACACGTTGTGAACGAACAGGCCCGTGGCCGAACCGGATGCTTGCTTAAGTTCGACGGCCTTCTGGTTGAACCGTTCGGCCTGATCCCACTCCTTCAATTCTCCGTGCAGGACGGCAAGGTTGCCTGCCCAAATCGCGGCATCCTGTTTGCGGTCAAGTTCGCCGGCGATCTTGTAAGCCCGTTCCAGATATTTGGCTGCCTGCCGCAAGTCCCCTTTTAGCTGAAATGCTATGCCCGTTTCCCCCAAGGCGTTTTGCAGGTATTTTGTCGCGCTTTTCTGATCCAGTCTCGCAATGGATTTGAGGCCTATCTCTATGCCAAGATCCGGATCACCAAGGTTGTTATAGCAGGTGACTAAATTTAATTGAGCAACATTGTAGAGTGTTTGAAAATTTGTCTCGGAAATTTCCGACGCCTTTTGCAAGGGCTCGACAGCTGCATCGAAGTGCCATTGCCGGATACGACCCATGGCAAGGTTCACAAGCGCCCCGGCGGACTGGTATTTCAAACCGGCCTCTTGGGCGCGGTGCAGCGACTTGGTCAAAATGGCTTCCGCTTCGTCCCACTCCGAATGGTCCATCAGTAGGGATCCGGCCCGAAACTCAATGTCGCTCAGCGTTTCGTTGTCGCCTGTAGGCAGAGCCAATTCGTAGGCGGCATCCAGCGCTTCGCCAGACTCGTCTAAGCGGTTTAAGGCTCTGAGGGCATCGGCTTCAATTATGCTGGCACGGGCTGCCAAGGCCCGGAATGCCGCCCCTTGTGGCATCGGCCGTAGCAATTCGGCGAGGACCTTCTGTGGGGGATCGCTGCGGAACATCGCTTCAAGCAACAGCAAACGGAGTCTCCATTCCGTTTGCTGATCGCCCATAAGTTTAGCCGTCTTTATCCCGAAGATGGCCTTCCATTCGTCGGCTTTCAGATCCCCACCGTGGAGCCGGCTTCTAACGGATTCAAGCAATTGCCGTGCGCAAAACGGATAGGCCAGAAAGCTACCAAAAAAAAGGCACAGGACCGCCAGTCCGCATCGGACTAACGCGGAACGGGTTGAAGTTTTATGGCCAGTGTGAACCGTTCGATTCTCCTTCAGCGGCGGATGCTTCGCCCCCGATTGGATATCCGAACTGTATGCGAATCATCGTTAACCGGCGCGAGGCGCTCGAGATCAATAGTTCTCCCAAATAGACATCCCCGAAGCCCTTCAGAGAGAAGGCGTTCACTCCGAGTTCCTTGAGTCCTTCCGGTTTTCCATTGACCCACTCCAGTTTCCGTATGATCGTAGCATACGCAAGACCCTTGGACATTTGCAGTTTCTTCGACCTGGAGTTTGGCGAACGGTGGAACATCTCCATCCTCTCTTTGGGCAGTCCTTTTTCATAGGCCGCTTGTAATTTTTCCAGTGTGTCGTACTTGTTGAAAAGGTCCTCGTCCAACGTCACCTTCAACTCGAAGCCAGCCACCTTCACCCCTTCTAGCTTATTCCCCTTCAACTGGATTGACGGTTCTGTTGCCTTCGGGTTGGCGCTGGAGATGATACCGATTTGGGCCAACTTGGCCTCGAAGATGTCAGCGACTCGAAAGCCTTGAACCTTCGACGTTACTGTCGCAGTGGTGGGGACTGCGTCCGGAGCTAGCTTACCCAGACTGATGGCAATCGCCTTCTTCTTGTCCGCAAAATCCCCGCTGGCTGTTGTCTCAACGGAATCAAAACGAAGGTAGTCGCTAAACTTGATCTCATCGTCGTGAACAGTCTTGGGAACTGGGAGATTCTTCGCGCCAACCTTCGACGTGGAAAAACCGCCAACTACCGGCAGGGCGCTTGCCCCTTGTACTTCAAGAATGCTCTCCTCGGGGCACCGGATGTGTGCCGAAACGCCTGTTGCATTCGCATGGAAGATGAATCGTCTTGGGTAATTCATTTAAGCCTCATTGAGTGGTTTTTGACTGCGTATTTGTAACTTGAAAACGATAAGGGCCCGCTTCAGCCCCTTGCGCATTTCGCAGGACTAGTGTCCATTGCCCGGCGCCTCGAAGGATTGAGTTCGGAATCAGTATCGTCAGTTGTCCGCCAACGGGAGGGACCTTTGCTTTGCCCGAGAACGGCGCGCCTGCTTGTGGCGGCGACAATTCCCAATCTACAGGCTGGCCCGGCTCGCCCGAAGTCACGTCCAGCGTCAGAATCGAAAAACCCCCATCGCCGTTAACTTCGATCGAGTGTTGTTGGCCACGCGCCGCCGCGTGCAAAACAACAGGCTCTAACGACTGGGGGGCAAGGCTGGCCCGCAGCGCGGGAATTACAACAACCGACTGGTATATGGCAACGGTCATCGCCGCTGCTGCCATCACCGGGGCAAGCGACCCAGGAAAGAACCAGTTGAACCACTTTTTCAGGCCGGTTTTTTCTGGCGTTGCCTCCTGCAATGGCAATTCCCCGCCAACCGCTTTCACGCCCCTTACAAACGATTCGTTTGTGCGGACATCCTCCGCGCAAGCTTCGCATTCAAAATAGTGCGCCTCAAATGCCAGTCGTTCCTCTTCACTCATTTCGTTGAGTAGGTATCTTTCCGAAGCCTTAGTCTCCACTGCCATATCATGCTCCATTAAACGACTCCTCGCGGGTTGCCTGAACCTTGGGCGCCTGCGGTTGCCGCTCGCGGTTTCTGCCTAACCAGAAAATCCGATCGGAATCGCAGTTTCGCCCGATGTACGAGTACACGCAAGTACTCACGGTCTACCGAGAGACGCCGGCAGACTTCGTCTTTATCCATTTCATCGAAAAATAGCCAAATAAGAATTCGCTGATCTTTTTGAGGCATGGCCGAAAGCACACGCCTTACCTCGTCTTTTTCTTCCTGGTCGGCAATTGCTTCCTCAGCGTTACTTTCGGACGCGGCACGGTCTTCCATGGTGTCCACGGTTTTTGCCTGTGACCGGTAAACCTCCAACAATATGTTATTGCAAACGGCGTTGACGAATGCCCCCAGCGCCCCCGGATGATCTGGCCCGCCCTTCTGCCGGATGGTGCGCAACACGCGAAAGAATGTTTCCTGACAAACGTCGTCTCTTAGATGACCCTCCCGAAGCCGCGAACAAAGCTTAGCGCGCAGAAGATCCGTAAAATAGGTTGTGAAGTGGAGTTCGGTGTCCGCATCCCCATTCGCCAGCCGTTCGATGTAAGCTGCATCAAATATATGGCGAGGCACGATGGTCCTCATTATATACTGTCCGCCAACGGATCTCGATTTTATGGATGTAGCGGCGTGCATAATCAATCGGCTCAAGCCTGTTCACTAGTCTAGTGCTGGGAATCTTGAAATCGTTTCAAGATTCAGCAAAGATTTATTAGACAGCGCGAAGAGACGGCGAAGATGTTACCCGTGACCGCAGAGTCGGTCTTCGGTGGCTACTGGGAAGTAAAATCAATAAAACGATGGGCTACTTTGGCGGCCATGGCGCCTTTTCCGCCCCCAAGGTCATGCCCCATGCCGGGAATTGTCAACAATTCCACCCGGCCCGGCATCAATTCCAAAGCGCTGGTCATTTCAGCCTCGCTTCCAAATGTGTCCTTGGCGCCATGTATGAACAGTGAGGGGGTTCGCAGGTTGGGAAAATGAGCGGTGCGGAGTTGTTGCGGTTTCTCCGGCGGATGTAGAGGGTAGCTCAGCAACAACAGCGCCGCGATCAGCCCCGGGTGTTCCGAAGCCATGATGCTGGCTTGACGGCCACCGTAAGAATGGCCTCCGAGGTAGACTTTTTCAATGCCTTCCCGGCGCATTTCCTTAACCGCGTCAAGCAAACCAGCCTGATCGCCCGGCGCGTCTTTGGGATGGGGCGGGCCCTTGGGCTTGTTGATGCGGAAATTGAGAGTGTGACGAACGACGCGGAATCCGGCCTGTTCGAAGGCTGCGGCCAGCGCAATAAGCAGCGGGGCGTCGGCGGTCGAGCCCGCGCCGTGAGTCAAGATGATGCCTTTGGTTACTTCAGTGGACAAGCTACTAAGGTAGCAGAAGTCGGTTTTCAGATCACTCAAAGACAGTCGCGCCCCTCTCCACCTTCATAAATTGGCTCGGCGAGTATACTAGGGAAATGTGCCGTCATGGGACTTACCTGTCCATTCGGCGGTAGCCAGGAAAAGAATTGAATCAGCCAAGTGAAACAAAGTCGATACTGGGTCATTCTAGCGATGCCGTTCGTGCGTTCAATCGACGTTTACTTTTAAATTTAATCCGAACCAGCCAGCCTTTGTCGCGGGCGGATTTGTCCAGGCTTAGTGGACTGCAGCGCAGTACCATTTCGCTGATCGTGGAGGAACTGATTCAGAAGCAATGGGTTCTTGAGGGACCCGTGGCGAAGTTGCCGCGAGGGCGTCATCCTGCTTCGCTGCGATTGAATGAGGATCGCGTCATTATAGGCGCCGATATCCGGCCCGCCCAAATTACAATGGGCGTCGGGGATGTGAACGGAAAGTTCCTTACTATTGAAACGATCCCCACGCCGAAGGATCCGCGGATCGCTATCCAGCAGCTTGTCGGTTGGGTTCACCGTCAGACGGCGGCCTTCGCTCCAGAAAAAATGGTGGAAGGCATTGGCATTACTCTTCCGGGAAGGACTGACTCCGGGAATCGCGAGTTGGTGTTCGCTCCTAATATGCATTGGCCCGCGGTTGATCTTCAAACTCCCATTGCTGAAGCCACTGGTTACGATGTGGTTCTGGAAAACGCAGCCAATGCCTGCGTGCTTTCCTCGGTCTGGTTTTCAAGCAGTACACCTGCGCGCAATTTGGTTGTCATCACGGTATCGGAAGGGATTGGTTCCGGTCTGTATCTGAATGGACAACTAGCCCGTGGCGCATGCGGAATGGCGGGCGAATTTGGACACGTTCCTATCACCGTGGACGGACCATTGTGTTCTTGTGGCCGCCACGGATGCTGGGAATTATATGGCTCCAATCGGGCGGCGCTTCGATATTACGAGGAATTTACAGGGTCGAAGCACACCGATGTTACTTTTTCTGACTTACTGGCTAAGGCCGATGAAGGGGACGCGAAAGCGATTCAAGCGATCCACGAAATGGCCAAGTGGCTTGCCTTTGGCATGCGGATGATCGTAGGCGGACTTGCTCCGGAGCGAATCAACGTGATCGGCGAATTGACCAGATCCTGGGGCCGTTTCGGTCCAATCATTGACGAGGCCGTACTTAACCAGACTTCTACCGGTGGCGCTCCTCCTGTTGTGATCCCCATTCACGAAGATGGTTTGGCGCGGCTACGCGGAACGATCGCACTGGTCTTACAAAAAGATTTCGCCGAACCGATGACTTGACGGCGTTAAAGCCGTAACTTCATTCCGATCTGCATCACGCGGGCCGGCTTTGCGCTATTGATCTGCCCGAAGGCGGCGCTGCCGAACGCAGCCCCGGGCAATCCCAAGTTAGTGTGATTGGGCGCGTTCAAGAACTCGCCCCGGAATTGCAGCGTCGCCAGTTCGCGGATCTTGAAATTTCGCAAGATCGATGCGTCCACGTTGATTGTTCCCGGACCGCGCATATTGTCCCGCGCCCCATTGCCGAAAGTATAAGGCGCAGGCTGGGCAAACGCGGTTATGTCGAACCAGCGCTTCACATCCTGCTGACCGTCGGGCAGCGTAGGATTGCGCAACACATCGGCGCGCTGATTACCGGCCGAAAATGCATTGGTGTTGTTTGTGTTGGTGGTCACCGTGAACGGCGCGCCACTTTGGACCACAACCACGCTACCCAGCGTCCAGCCGCCAATCAAAGCGCCCTTGACTCCGATGTTGAAGTAGCGCTTGCCCGGTCCCAGCGGCAATTCGTAAACAGAACTGATTGTCACGCGGTGGCGAATATCGTTCGCCGAAGGACCCCAATCGGCGCGGCGATTGTAGGCATTGGAATACGTTCCTCCATCAGCGCCCACCGTACTACCGCCTTCAAAGCTGTTATCAAGAAACGTGGCGCGCGTGTAGCTGGCGTTCAAATTCAGGCCCTTGGTGAAGCGCTTGGAAACACGCACGTATCCGGCGAAGTAACGGGAATCGCCTATAGTAGGGCTCAAAATCGTTACGTTGGTGAATTGCGGAAACGGGCGGTCTGCTTGCACCGAATGCGCCGCGGATAAAACGCTTGGCAGAATTTGATTGATCGGCAAATTTGTATTCGGCAGCTTGTGTCCGATGTTCGATAAGCCGGTGATTTCCATGATCATGGCGCCAGAAAGCTGGTACTGCAACCCGAGACTGGACTGCTGCGAGTAGCCCGTGCTGCGCGAGGGATCGAAGAACGTGACCGCCGTGGTGGTGGCTCTGCCTACTGGCGCCGCGCCGTAGCTGTCGTTACGCACTGGAGAGATGAACGTGTTGGGCACTCCGTCTTTGAGCAGGAAAGGCGCGGTGATACCGTTGTCGGGCGTGGCGTAGCTCGTGTTAATGCCGTAGCCCAAGTTGGCGGAAGCGGGCTGTCCTGAATCGAACGGGTGCGAAAACAGCACACCGTATCCGCCCCGGAAAACCAATCGCTTTGAAAACTCAGGACGCCAGGCAAAGCCGAATCGCGGACCGAAGTTGTTCCAATCCGCGTTCCACGGTGAAGTCCGAAATCCGTTCTCGCCCATGAACTTCACAACGCCCGGGGTGCCACTGACGGGATTGATCTGTTTCAGATCGAAGCCATTCATGCGGTTGTTAATGTCGATCATTGGCGTATCCATTTCCCAACGCAGGCCAATGTTCAACGTCAAGTTCTTGGCGATTGTGTAATCGTCTTGCGCGAAAGCCGCGTTGTACCAACTATGACGATCGGTGATGTCGGTTTGCGATTGGGCGAAGGCCGTTGGAAAACCCACCAGCATGCTGGCAAGCCCATTCCCAGTGGCCGCGACATTCGGTTGCCCGGTAGGTTGGGTAGCGAACGTAAATTGACCCGATGCGGTGGAAAGATTCACTTCGTAGTTTGTGGATTTCCGCGTCTCGAATCCGAACCGGAATGAATGCTTGCCCTTGATCAAGGAAAGGCTTTCCACAAATTGGAGGTTCTTGATAGGAAATTGCCGGCGCTCCTGCCCTGTGGCGCCAATCGCGCTGAATCCCGCCGGAGCGAACTGCGGGAAAGCATTGTCAGTCACACCCTTCAGCCCCAGCTTCTCCACAATGTGTTGCCCTACTCCGTTGGTCCGCGCATGGGCGACGCGATATCCATAGTTAAAGCGGAATTCGTTAATCAACGATGGATTGAATATATGAATCTCGCTAACATAGGCGTACTTCTGGCTGGCATCGGTAGTGGCGGTCGGGTTGGCTAAGTCGCCATTTCCGTAAACCCCGTGGACAAAGGGCAAATCGTTGTTAGACATATAGCGGGCCGTGAGCCGATCTTGTTCGCGGAAAACGTGATCCACTTTGCCCAAGTAAAATCCACTATTAGTGGAAGTGACCCCGTTGGCGCGGAAGTTGTTGTTGCCGGTAATGCTGTCTGGTGCGCGGTTGGGCGAGGGCCAAAACGGCAGCGCTTTCACCGCCACTGCGTCGAGCCGCGCCGCGGGAATTGCATTGCCGGCAAACGGCATGCGGGTGCTCTTTCCGTCGGCAGTGATGGTGGTCACAGGATCATAAATAGTGATCATTGCCCCTGCGGCATTTACCGTTCGGGCGAAGTTGCCTTGGCGTTGATCGAGGGTTGGCACGGTCAACGTGGTGGTGCCCCCCACTTCAAGTCTGCGCCCTTCGTAGCCGAAGAAAAAGAAGGTGCGGTTGCGCTTAATAGGACCTCCCACCGTTGCGCCAAACACGTTGTAGCGCAGCTTGGGACTTGTCTTCACTCCGTTAAGGACCGGCGCGAAAAAGCCTGGCGCGTCGAAAGCATCGTTCCGTAGAAACTCATAGGCGCTGCCGTGAAAGGCGTTCGTGCCTGACTTGGTAGTTTGAATGATTACCCCACCGTTTGATGCTCCAAATTCCGCTGAGTAACTGTTGGAAAGTATCTTCACTTCCTGAATGGTTTCAGCCGGCGGGTCGGTATCGAGTTGCCCAACACCCAGACGCATATTTTGCGCCGAACCACCGTCGATCCACACCATTTGAGCTTGGGTTCGGCCGCCGGCCAGACTGAAATTGGGCTTGCCGCCGGTGTCGTAGTTGACCATCACGGCGCCCGCCACAAGGTTCACCAAATTCATCGTGCGCCGGTCGCCCAGCGGGAGGTCGGCCACTTCGGCCGCTTCGATGGTCTGCGTTATCACCGACGTCTTATCTTCGAGGGCGACGGCGCTGGCGCTGACGTTAACAGTTTCCGAAACCGAACCGAGCTCCAATTTAACCGTCATTCCCAATGTTTCCGCAGTCTGTAGCACGATGCCCGTTTGCTGGTAGCGGCGGAAGCCAGGATGCTCCACAAAGACCGAGTAAGAGCCGATCTCTAGATTCTGAATTACAAAAATACCGGAAGTGTTGGTGGTTGCCGACGAGGTGATGTTGGTTTCCGTGTTGGTCGCCGTTACCTTCGCGCCAGTGATGGCCGCGCCGGCGGAGTCTCCAACCTCACCACTGATGGAAGCGCGCTGCGCGGTTGATACTCCTGCCAGCAACAAGAAAAGGACGGTTGTGCGAATCATGCTATTGTCTCCCCAAAGCGGCTGGATTACACCGATGAGATGATTCTATACGATTCAACTATCCTGTCGTCGATGCTATTTCATCGCGGAGTACTTCTTAAACTTTTCCGTAATCCCCGCCACATCCGAATCGCCCGGATGTATAATCACGCGATAGCGAAACCGCAGCGTCTGCCCTTGCGCCAGCTCCAGCGCCCCGTTCTTTTGCTTGTCGTTCTCGAAATCATGCACGCCGAAAATGTTCGCCGCAAAAAGACCGTAACTCCGGGAATGCCAATAGGTCGGGTGGCGGGGATTGGTTGGGTGATCCAGAATCGCGACTCCCACCGCTTCTCCGCCTAACGTCCCCGCGTAATCCACCCATGGTGACCTCTTGCCCCAAACGTTCTTCTCGCCAATGGCTCCCGAAGCGCTACGCATCTTACCCGAATGCTTCTCCTCAAGCTCCGTCGCCAGACGAACGGCAAATGTGCCCTCTTTCGTATCGTTGAAGGTCACCTTTTCCGCGGCTGTCAGCGTGATGTCGAAATCCATCACACGGTCGCTTGCTCCAGGGTAGAACGTCATCACGCGATTTTCCTTAAGCAACGTCTTACCTGCCAAATCCTGCCATTCAAAAAGCATGTGCAGCGACCCCGACTTCTTACCACCCTTCACATCCGCCACTTTGCGCACCACAACCAAACCCTTTTCCTGAGGCTCCGGGCCTTTCTTCTTGTCCGCTCCCGGCACAGGCCGCTGCGATTTTTCGTTGGCCCAGAAGTCAATGCCATTCACTTCACCATGCGTGAACCACAGGCCACGATGATGCGGGTGATCTTTCGATTCGCCGTCGATGGCCTCCATCGGATAGCCGCGCGTGACGATCTTGCCAGTCGCGGTCCTTAAAGGATGCAGGTACGGCTTGGTCGTCTCGGCCCCATAAAAAAGCGTGGTGAAAGGCTTGCCGTCAACCACAACATCGATCCGGTCGCTACTGGTTTTGAACTCAACCTGAGCGTGAAGTGGCCTCAGAGCAATCGCCAAAGTCGTTACAAAAATGAGGAGACGCATGACTGCCAGTAGATCACACCGAGCTTGCCGAGCGCCACCAGTGGTACCCATATTTCTCACCACCTTCATTGCAAACCGGTCGCGAGCCGTGACTATAAGGGAGCGGAATGAGGAAGTTTGCGAGATGCTTGCCGGTAGGAGTTTATTCCGTGTTGAAGCTCTGACGCCTCACGCGAGAACGTCATCGACATCAGTGGCCGTGAAGAGCCGGTCGCTCCATCGTTCCAATTGATCGGGAGCCGCGGAATTGATCCGGTCTTCGCTGGCTGCGGAAAGCGTTCCAAACTTGCGGCGCAGCATCCGCAAGAGGATTGCCGCTTCGCCCTGCCCACGGCCCTGTTCGCGGCCTTTCTCCTCGCCTTCCCTCAAGCCCTTCTCATAAAGTCGGCGGAAGAAGGTGTCTTCCATCGGATCGATCAGCAGGCCCATCTCTTTCACTCCCTCAATAACAGTATCTCCCAAATTTCGCTTCGCCGAAAGGATCACCAGCAACCGGCAAGCCCTCATTCGTTGCTCTGGTTCTAGTTCGACAATTCGACCCAGAATCCGGTGCAACGTTGACTTCGGGTCCGCATGCCTGTTCAAGACCGCCAGGATTACATCGCCGATTTTTTCGCTGGCCAATAGCTCTTCGGCATCCAAATCGCCGAGGTCCAACATCTGCGTCTGATAGATTAGCAGATTGCCATTCGCGTCCACTTCCTCTATCCGGTGCGGCATCCGAAGGGGTTCCCGCCCCATGTAAAGAACCACTTGCCTTGGAACTGTCCCATACTTCCTGCGCAACATGGAACGGTAATCCAGCATGCGCCAAATCAACTCCACATCGTTATAGCTGGCGAACTCCATGTGGAACAAGAGGCCCGTCGCCAGACGGCAAACAAAATCAGCACGCGCATTCCGGGTCTCCGGCAGTTCCACGTTCAGCCACTCAACTGGAGCCGCCCCAGCCAGTTTCTCCGTCAGATTTGTTCCAATGGTTTGGAATATCTCTTTCAGAGCAACGTCAAAGTTCTGCATACGCCGCCACCGTAGCAGATTTTGTGCTGTGGCGCGCATTGCTTTTGTTTTACAAGTTCCCCAGACGGGACTTATTCAAACAGCCTTTTCCGCTGAACGACACGAGGTTTAGGCTCAATGAAACGACGAGCTATCCTCATCATCGGAAGTCTGCCAGGTTTCGGTAAAACGAAGCCAAATTACGGATTTCAACAATGCCTCCAGACCCATCACAGGCAGTTATTCACCACTTGTCAACAACTTACAACCGAAACACTTGACTCCGACTGCTACTCTTGAATCAGGGAAATAAGTTCTGGCCAGAATGTTCTCTTCAACAAGCACTCGCCCCTTCAAAAGGGTGAGTCGGCTCTTGGATCGATTCAAGCAGCTTTAGAAAAACGAAGCCAATGGGCTGGTTGTATGGAAAATTTGTGTTGCCGTCCGGTTGATTGCCGGATCGTCGAGCCTGTAAATCAGGCAAAGCCGCCATGGTAGGGCAGCTTCAACAAATGAAGTATGGCTAGTTCATTGGCTTTCAAAAAACGAAAGCCATTCGGGCGGGACAAGTGTCTTTTTCGTAGTATGACTCCCCCTGCCCCCAACCCAAGTACAATAGGCAGGTCGGGAATAACCAATAAACTTCGCCCCTAAACCGTCTCCCCCACACGGCTAGGCAAAAGGTAGTTCCGGGTTTTAGACGACAAAAAAAGGGGGACCGTTCGTGAGCATCTTCAAAGACATCCAATTCGCCTTCCGCAGTATGGCGAAAACGCCATCGTTCACACTCACCGCGCTCGCCGCGCTTGCCCTCGGAATCGGAGCCAACACCGCCGTCTTCAGCGTCATCAACGCCGTCCTGCTGCGCCCCCTCCCCTATTCAAACCCGGATCAACTCTTGGCTCTGTTCGAGGTCAGTCCCAAAGTCGGGCCCTTCAAAATCTCGGCCGCCAATTTTAACGATTGGCGGGCGCGTCAGAATTCTTTCGCCAGCCTTGGCCTATTCCGCGACACCTCTTCCGTCCTCACCATGGGTGACTTTCCCGAGAAGGTCGACTCCGCTGAAGTGTCCCCCGGTGCGCTCGCCGCTCTTGGCGTTCAACCAATCGCCGGACGCCTCTTTACCAGCGAGGAAGAGCAGCCCGGAGCCGACCGCATCGTACTCATCAGCCACGCCCTTTGGCAACGCCGGTTCGCCGGCGCTGGGTCCACGCTTAACTCTACTATCCAAGTGAACGGAGCCGACGCCCGCATAGTTGGCATCATGCCCGAAGCCTTCTCGCTACCCGAACTCAAGGCCGACCTCTACGCGCCGCTTACCATCACACCCGCCCTGCTCTCCGCCCAACGGCGCGGCAGCCATAGCTTTCGAGGCGTCGGTCGCCTGGCTGCGGGCGTTACTAAAGAACGGGCCTCAGCCGAGCTGCAATCCATAGCGGTCCAACTGGCGCAGGAATACTCGGACATTAACAAGAATTGGGGAGCCACTACCGTCGGGTTGCAGGAGCAAATTGCCGGCAATGTGAAGCCCACGCTGTTGCTGCTCTTAGCCGCAGTCTGTTCGGTTTTGCTCATCGCCTGCGCCAATGTCGCCAACTTGCTGATTGCCCGCAGTGGCGCACGGCAAAAGGAAATCGCCGTGCGCTCGGCGCTGGGCGCTGGCTCTTGGGATATCGCCCGCCAACTGCTCACCGAAAGCGTGACACTTTCTGTCTGCGGCGGGGCATTGGGTTTGGCTCTGGCGGCATTCGGCATCCAAGGAATTACAACTCTCGGCGCATCATTCTTGCCAGTTGGTTCCCATGTCACTCTCGATTGGACGGTCGTCGGCTTCACCTTCCTTGTCTCCATCGTCACCGGCATTGTATTCGGATTGGCCCCAGCGTTAACCGCCGGACGGATCAACCTCAACAGCATTTTGCGTGGAGCAGGCCGCGGGGCAATCGGCGGCGTATCGCAAGCTCGCCTCCGCTCGGTTCTGGTAGTGGCGGAAGTGGCTCTGTCCGTGCTGCTGCTTACTAGCGCGGCGTTGTTGCTCCGCAGTTTCAGCCAGCTGCAACAAGTCGATCCGGGCTTCAAGACCGATCACGTAATTACAGCCAAGATTAGCCTGCCAGCCAAACAGTATCCTGGCCCTGAGCTTCCTGTTTTCATGCAAAAGTATGTGGAACGGCTTCGCCAGTTGCCCGGAGTAAGTTCGGCCGGCGTCGCGCGCGACGTTCCACTTACTCCTTCTAATCCCACGCTGAATTTTGAAATTGAAAACCGACCGACCGCTTCCAGCAGCGAACAACCCGTAGCCAGCTTCCGCGCCGCCAGTTCTGGCTTTGCCGAAACCATGGGATTGAAACTTATAGCAGGACGCTTCCTGGAACGTGGCGATGATAGTCCGGCATCTAATCCCGTAGCTGTAATCAATGAGCCGTTCGCCAAGAAATACTTTCCTAACGAAAACCCTCTTGGGCGGCATATCAAGGCAGGCTTTGATGATAGCCCCTGGTGCACCATTGTTGGAGTAACTGGTGAAGCCCGTTACCGCGGGCTCGACCAACAGGCCTCACCGGAAATTTATTACTCCTATCATCACGTCTCCCGAGCGATGATGAATATGATCCTACCGGCAATGACTGTAACTGTGCGCTCCCAGGGAGACCCAACACAAATCAGCGGCGCCATGCGACAGTTATTGCGGGAGCTGAATCCTCAACTAGCGCTGTCGGACCTGCGGACGATGGAAGATATCGTTGCCGGCTCGGTGGCCACGCCTCGCTTCCGCAGCGCCCTGGTGCTACTGTTTGCCTTGCTAGCGCTTGTCCTGGCAGTCATTGGGCTGTATGGTGTCATCGCGTACTCCGTTTCGCAGCGGGTGAACGAGATCGGCGTGCGCATGGCGATGGGCGCCGAAGCGGGCGACATAACTCGCCTCATCGTGGCCCAAGGCATGACCATGGCGGGCTTTGGAATCGCCATTGGCTTGGCTCTCGCCTACTTTGCCGCCCGTTCCATGCAAGCCATGTTATTCGGCATCACGCCGTTCGATTGGCCAACTTTCGTGGGTGTTCCTCTTGTTATTGCAGCTGTAACATTGGCGGCTTGCTTAGCCCCGGCTTTGCGCGCCGCGCGCATTGATCCACTAAATGCTCTCCGGCAGGATTGACATTTTGGAGCAGAAGGTCTATCTTGTGGGAATAAGCTTAGATTACTGTTTGAAGGTACACATGGATTACTCAAACATAATTACAATGGACCCTGGCAAACGAAGTGGTAAGCCCTGCATTCGAGGTCTTCGAGTTACAGTCTACGATGTACTTGAATACGTAGCCGCGGGAAACAAAGAACAGATTCTTTCTGACTTTCCGTATCTTACAGGACAAGATATTCAAGCCTGCCTGGCTTTTGCGGCAGACCGGCAACGCCTTTTCTTGCGTGCCTGAAGACGGACTTACTGGAGTTTCTTCAGATACTCCACCACCTGGTGCACCCGCATCAGGCCAAGATCCATGTCGTTTTCGATTTGACGGAACACCGGACCCCAAACGGGCATGTCGCTTGAGCCATGAGCAGCCCCGCTGATCTTATCGCCCAGGATCACCTTCTCCAAGTCGGCCCCCGGAAACTTGCCACCGTGACGCTTAGTTAAAGTGGTTAGGTCAGGCGGGGGCCGCTTCAGAGCAGACGCTACAGGTCCGTTACCCTTGGCCTCCGCGCCGTGACAAGAAGCGCAGTAAGCCTGATACAACTCTTTGCCATCCATCGACGCGATCATCTTTCGCGGTGTGGATTGACCCTGTAGAAACGGCGCGAAAAACAATAGCAGAAACGGAAAATGTAGTTGGTAGCCCATGCCATGTACATTGCACGCGTGTGGCCAATGTATGATTCAAGGATGCTTCCGCATCCACTCACCCGCCGCCAATGGCTAGGCCTTACCGCAGCTGCGGCCATTGCCCCAGCCGCCGAACGCCTTGAGATCACCTCCATCAAAGCCGCTCCGCTCAGCATCAATTCGATGGCGATTCCAAAAGCCGGCGAACCGCTCGGGGATTTCGACCCTAAACGCTGGCGCAACTTCGGCCCCTACGCCCAACTGCCCGCCGCCATCCTGGTGCAGATCCGAACCAAAGATGGCTTAACCGGCTACGGCATCGGAGGCGGTGGCGCGGCTGCGTGCCTCATCATCGAACAGCACCTTGCGCCCATGCTGAAGGGGACCAACGCCCTAAACATCGAACTGCTTTGGGAACAGATGTTTGCTTCAACGTCATTCTATGGCCGTCGCGGCTTGGCGTTGCAAGCCATCAGCGGAATCGATTTGGCTCTGTGGGACCTCGCCGGAAGACGCGCCAATCTGCCCGTCTATCAATTGCTGGGAGGCCCCACCGCCGAACGCGTCAAGGCATATTACACAAGTAACGAAGTGGAACGCGGCTTGAAGCTAGGTTTCCGCGCGATCAAGATTCACGGCTTCGAGACGTTTCGCGACGGCCCCACCGGCCTGAAGAAGAACGTGCAAAAGATTCTGGACGCGCGCAAACGCGCAGGGCCGGAAACCCAACTAATGTTGGACGCCCTTTGCGCCTGGGACGCGCCCTATACGCTCGAATTGGCGGCCCGCGCAGCCGAAACGAAACTGTACTTTATTGAGGAGCCGCTGCTGCCCGACGACATGGAAGGCTACGCCCGCCTATGTCGTGAAATCAAAGGCCCACGCATCGCCAGCGGCGAACACGAAGCGTCGATCTACGGCTTCCGCGAATTGATCCGTAACCGCGCGGCGCATATCTTGCAGCCCGACGTTACCTGGTCAGGCGGTCTAACCGATGGTCGCCGGGTAGCCGCTGCAGCCGAAGCGGCCGGCGCGCTGCTGATCCCCCATCGAGGTGGCAGCGTATATGGCATGACGTTACTGCTAACCTCGCACGCCCCAATATTGGCCGAGAGCTTCGGCACCGGTGAATCGGGCAATGAGTTGATGGAGATGCTGACGACGAAGCTGGTGGACGGCCACTACCTGCCCCCGCCCGGACCAGGTTTCGGCGTCGAATTCCCTGCGGCGTTCCTGCGCAAACATACCCCATCGCTGGCGTAGCCTATCTACGGTAATAGCGCTTGCAGGTTCGCGGCGAAGCCGAACTCCGGCAAGGTAAGTTCGTCCACTTGAAGTAATCCAGCGGCTCCATACTGGGCGAGTTGCCCCAACCGCGGATCAATGAGCCAGATGTTGCGGACGCCCCACTGGTGATACTCCCGAAGCTTTGTCAACACGTCCGTGTAGGAATCATCCTTCGAGATGATTTCCACGGCAAGTAAGGGCGGGGTTGTCGGTGCGGAATCAGGATCTGCTTTGTAGTTGAGGATGCACAGATCCAAGATCCGAATTACATTCGGTTGGACACGCATTCGGAGTTCGAAACACACGTAGTAGCCGGAGTACCGTTGTAGTGCGAGGGTTAGCAGGTGTCCCAATCGCAGTTGAATGTAGCTGTGAAGAAAATCAGGCATGGTTCTTTCGACGATGGAGCCGTTGACGTACTCCGCCTCCCGCTCCGTGTGCGGCAACCGGAAGTATTCATTGATGCTGACTTGCGCGTTCATAGCCATAAACTCAGCCTACCAAACTCACTACTCGAAGCCCTCCGGCCTGACTTGTTACCATGAACCAATGCCCAACTCCATAACCACACGCCGCCACCTGCTAGGCGCCGCCATCGTCACCGCCGCCACCCAGCGCCTCACCGCGCAGAACGCCCCACCCGCCGTGTCTCCAACGCCAACGCCACGCGATTGGACCAACCAACATCCCATCCAATATCCCGACCCCGACATCATCGCCCTCGACCCCCGCTTCCGCCGTTACATCATCGGCAACACAGCCATCAAGCGCCTCCACATCGGAACTTCCTGGGCCGAAGGACCCGCCTGGAATGGCGTCGGCCGCTTTCTCGTCTGGAGCGACATTCCCGCCAACGTGCAAATGCGCTGGATCGAGGACGACGCGCGCGTCACCGTCTTCCGTAACCCCGCCGGCTTCAGCAACGGCAACACGTTTGATTACGAAGGCCGCCAACTTTCCTGCGAGCATGGTGGGCGTCGCGTGGTTCGCTATGAACATAACGGTGCGGTAACCGTCATCGCCGACAAGTTTGAAGGAAAGCGGTTGAATTCCCCCAACGACATTGTGGTTCATCCCGATGGCTCCATCTGGTTTACCGATCCGCCCTACGGCATCAATGGCAACTACGAAGGCTATCAGGCGCCGAAAGAAGTGAAAGAAGCAGTCTATAGGGTGGATGGCAAGACCGGGCAACTTACTAAGTTGACCGACGAAGTAAGTGGCCCCAACGGCATTTGCTTTTCACCGGATTACACGAAGATGTACATTGCCGATACCGGCGCCCAAGGCCGCGACACAAAAGTGTGGGACATCAATGGCGCGACGGTGCGCAACGGAAAACGGTTCATCCAACTGGATGTGCCCGGCACTGGAGCGCCCGCCGCAGCCGATGGCCTACGATGCGATCTTGACGGTAACTTGTGGATGGGCGCACGGCCCGGGGTCCAAATCATCGCCCCAAATGCGGAGCGCATCGGAATGATCCGGCTACCGGAAAATTGTGCGAACGTATGCTTTGGAGGGCCTCGGCGCAACCGTTTGTTCATGACGGCGAGCCAATCGCTGTATGCCGTACATGTGAATACGGCAGGGGCGCACGTAGCTTAGAGACTCCGAAGGATATATCATAATGACACGTTTGACACGTGTGTTTCCTGCCATAAGGCCTGTGGGGCCGTGCTTTGCAAACTCGCTTTGAAGCTTCGCAAGGGAGAATGTTAAAAATGAAAGACAGCACCGTCAGAAAAGGAATAGCCACATCGTTTGCGTTCTTGATGGCGATTTTTCCCGGCTACTCGCAGCAGTCCACCGGGACCATTTTGGGTTCAGTACAGGACACGAGTGCCGCGGCGGTACCTGGCGCCAACCTCAAGATGATCAGCGTTGCCACCGGGGCGGAGCGCTTGGCGATCACCGACGATACAGGCAGTTTCGTCTTCAGCAGTATGGGACCAGGCGAGTATCGGCTCACCGTGCAGGCGTCCGGGTTCAAGACATTTGAACGCAAGGGCGTGGTGTTATCGGCATCGGAAAGGCTATCGGTGGGCGCCATTTCGCTCGCGTTGGGGAGTGTGGAAGAGCGCGTAACGGTGACGGCGGAGGGCGCCGCCGTGCAAACGGTTAGCGCGGAACGCTCGGCGGGCATCACGGGTAGGCAAGTGGAAAATTTGCTGATGTATGGGCGAAGTGTTGCATCGCTAATCGCATTGGCTCCGGGCGTGGTAGATACGGTGGGCGCGGCGGGCCGTGGCGTTGGTGGGGGGAGTGCGACGAACTTCAACGTGATGGGTAATCGCTCGAACTCAAACAATTTCACCGTCGATGGCGTGACCATGTCCGCAGTTGGCGGCGCCGCCAACGGGACCTTCGGCATCAGTGCCGACGCCGTTTCAGAGATCAAGGTGCTCATCAGTAACTATCAGGCCGAGTATGGACGCCTGGCGGGAAGCAACGTCGCCATCGTCACCAAGTCCGGCTCCCGGCATTTTCATGGGGCAGGGATGTACTACAAGCGGCACGAACAGTTCAACGCCAATAGCTTCTTCAATAACTTTGTGGGGCTGCCTAAACCAATCAACCGCTTTAATACTTACAGCTACAACCTTGGCGGACCGGTGTTCATTCCGGGCAAGTTCAACCGGAATCGCGACAAACTCTTCTTCTTCTGGAATCACGAATACCTACCCAGCCGCTCATCGAGCGCCGTGCAGCGAGTTACGATGCCTTCGGCGCTGGAGCGCGCGGGAGACTTCTCCCAGAGCGTGGACGTTAACGGCCGGCTGATTCCAGTGACGGACCCCACCAGCCGGCAAGTGTTCCCAGAAAACCGTGTTCCCGCCACCCGGTTGGACGCGAACGGCGTGGCTGCCCTGAAATTCTTTCCACTGCCGAACTTTCTGAACACCGCGGTTTCGCGGGGACAGTACAATTTCGTTACCCAGTGGGGCGGATCCAGTCCGCTGCAGATGCTTAACTTGAAGCCAGATTGGTACATCAGCTCAAAGGACATGCTGTCCATCAGCATGAACGCACAGTTCTCCAGCAGCGATACGCCGAACGGCGCCCAGATGACCGCTCCGTTCCCTGTGTTCAATACGACAGTCCTCGGCAAAAGCGGCATGATTAGCGTTCAGCACCGGCACATTTTCTCGCCGACCTTGATCAACGAGCTTATGGTGGGCTATGCGTACAACTTCAGTCCTCCGTCCTGGACAGACGACGGTATCAAGGGCTTACAACGGAGCACCTATGGCTTCAACGCCGGCTCCCTGACGCCGGCGAACAACCCGTTGAACCTGATGCCGGAGATGACTTTTGGTGGTGTGGTGGGCGCGGCAAGCCTCGCCTACGATGGGCGGTTTCCTTTCAACGGGGCGCGCAACGTTTACAACATCAGCAACAACTTGAGCAAAAATCTAAGAGCCCACACTCTAAAGGCCGGCATCTTTCTGGAGCGGTTGAGACAACGCGACGGGCCGTGGGCGAACAACTTCGCGGGCAATTTCGATTTCGGGCGAAACGTCAACAATCCGCTCGACAGCGGGTATGCGTTCTCTAACGCGGCGTTGGGCGTCTTCAACAGCTATACGGAAGCCAGCGCGCGCCCCATTTCGAGGATCTACTCACGTAGCGCCGATTGGTTTGGGCAAGACACCTGGAGAACTACAAAGAAGCTGACGCTGGATTTCGGAGCGCGTTTCTCCTGGTACGAACCATTTTGGAATTTCAGCAATCAGCTGGCCGGGTTTGTGCCTTCGCGCTACAACCCGAATCAAAAAGTACAATTGATTCGCCCAGCGTTTAACAACGGAGTGCGATCCGGCCAGAATCCCGTGACCGGTGAATTCTATCCGGCATCGCTCATTGGGTTCCTTGCCCCGGGCGTTGGTAATCCTACCAATGGCATGGTGGTTACTTCGCAAGATCTTTCCTACCCACGCGGACTTTCCGATAGCCCTGGTGTGTTGGTCGCGCCGCGCTTCGGGTTTGCGTACGATCCCTTCGGGAATGGCAAGACGGCCATTCGCGCGGGGATTGGCATATTCTACAGCCGCGCACTGGGCAGCACGCAGGGAGCCCCAACAAGTGGCTTCACCTATCCGCTGGTGCAGTATCCCGTTGTGCAGTTCGGCAACGTCAGCACCTTTCGTTCAGCTCGCGGGTTCACTTCGCCGCCGGCGGTTACCGGATGGGATCGCAGTCTGAAGTCACCCACCGTGATAAACATGAGCTTCAGCGTCCAGCGGGATATCGGGCATGGCACGGTGGTCGATGTAGGTTACGCGGGATCGTTGGGTCGCCATCTGTCGTGGTTGCGCAGCCTGCAGGATATCCAGCTTGGTGCACGCTTCCTGCCTGCGAATGCCGATCCCACCAACACCCGAGTTCCTCTGCCGGATGCGTTTCTGCGGCCCATCACCGGCTACAACGGCGTCAGCATGAACGAGAACAATGCAACGTCCAACTATCATTCACTGCAGGCGACCGCGAACCGGCGCTTTGTGAAGAGTCTGGAAATAGGACTGGCGTGGACCTGGTCAAAAGCCCTCGATTTCACGGACGGAGATTTCGGCGCCATCAACACGGTGGCTCCTTTGCGCGAATGGAACTATGGCCGCGCCGGATTCGATCGCCGGCACGTGGTGAAAGTGAACTGGCTGTGGAGTCTGCCAGAAAGAAAGTGGGGGCTGAAGGCGGCCGGTGTGGTTTTGAACGGATGGCAGATGTCGGGGATCGCGTCCTTTCAAAGCGGCGCGCCAGTGAACGTCGGCTACTCGCTGGTAACGGCTAACGACCTGAGCGGGACGCCCAGCATTTCCCCCCGGATTCTGGTCATAGGCGATCCCGTGCTTCCGTCAGGAGAACGAACGTTCAGCCGGAATTTCCGGACCGACGTATTCCGCGTTCCCGCAGCCGGCACGCTTGGGTTCATGACCAAGAACATGCTTACCGGACCGGGGATTAATAACTGGGACTTGGCCGTCTTCAAGAACTTCCGCATCCGCGAAGGGGTGAAGTTCCAGTTCCGATCCGAACTTTACAATGCCTTCAATCATACCCAGTTCAGTAGCTTTGACAGCACCGCGCGATTTGATGCAACCGGCAATCAGGTGAATTCGCAATTCGGCCAAGTTACGGCGGCGCGGGATCCGCGGATTGTTCAACTGGCGATCCGGGTCCAATTTTAGAGGCGTTAGCAAATGAGTAAAATATGAACCTTACCCGAAGAAGCCTACTTAAAACCGCACTTGGATTGCCGGCATCCGCATGGATGCTGAACTTCCGTGCCACCTCGGCGCCTTATGCCGGTCAGGTGAAGATAACGGGTATCAAGACCATGGGACTCGACAACGTTAATGATGGTTGCCTGATTCGAATCGAGACCGACGCCGGAATCATTGGTTATGGCGAAGCAGGGCTCCCTTCAAGCGCCGCCCGGGCGCGCATTGAGATGATGGCTCCTCAGCTAGTTGGTCAGGATCCACTCGCAATTGAGCGGCACTTTTACATGATGGCCAGCACACAGTATTCGTTTATGGCCAACATCCCAACCGTGAGTGGAATTGACATCGCACTGTGGGACATCGCCGGCAAGATTACCGGTCTCCCCATTTACCGCCTGCTTGGCGGACCAATCCGAAAGAACATTCCGGTTTACTCGCACGGCGGTCCGTCAGACATGCTGGACAAATCGCAGTGCAAGGCATGGGCCGATCAGGTCAAGGCCGCGCCCGAAGGGTTCACTGCCTTCAAGTTTGGATTCGGCGGGCCGCGCGGCGGTGGAGGAGGCCGGGCCAGCGGACCGTTCAACCCCAGCCTTGATGGAACAGACTTCCGCAAAGTGGCAAAGAGTTACATAAACCTGCGTGAAGCGCTAGGCGATGATATCGACATTGCCATGCATTGCACGGGTCAGTTCGATACCCGCAGCGCGATCGGGTTATGCAAGGCGATCGAGCCGATTGATCCAATGTGGATCGAAGACCCACTGACTGTTCGCTATTCAGAAGCATGGATGGAATTGAAGCGGTCAACCCGCGTGCCGTTGTTGGCGGGCGAGAAAGTAGAACTGGTGGAAGGTTTCCGCCCGTACCTGGACAGTCAAGTGCTGGCAATGATTCATCCCGACGTCTCATACTCCGGTGGAATCACGGGATGCCGCAAGATCGCCGATTACGCAGCCCTAACCCGCACACCGGTCGGCTTGCATAGCGGGCCGTGTTCCCTGATCCGCTTTTACGCTTCCATGCATCTTGGCGCGGCGACGCAGAACTTTTTCAAAGTGGAAAACGCCCTGGGTTCTTTTCGGGGCAATAAAGAAAAGATGGCGCAAGGTCCAGAACCGGCGGTGCGCAAGAGTGTGTTTCCGGTTTCCGAAGGTCCGGGCCTTGGTCTGGATTTGAATGAAGATTGGCTGCGCGCCCATATCACCCGCGGTGATAAATGGTGGGCATAGGCGCTTGGTCGACGCTCAAAACATCTGCCTCGTTCGTCGCCCGCACAAATCCGTAAATCAGCGCCTTACAGCGCCTGGACCACCTGCCGCAAGTCCCACTCGCCGTGGCTCTTGATCGGATCGTACATGGTGTCGGGAGAAAGATCCAAAATAGCCGGGCCACGTGACGATACCCATCTTCGACACGCGCTTGCTGAATACGAGCGGGTCTCGAAGTGCTGTAAAGACTCCGGTCAGAGCTTGAGTAATTTAGACCTTCTCTTTCAGAGGACTGCAACTCTGATTTTGCAATGACTGAAGTTCAATGTCTCCAAAAAACAGATGCGCTGCGCGTATCCGCGAGGTACAGCCATGACTCGAAGGAGCTCAAGGCCGAGGCACCCGAGTTGGCTAATCGTTTGAAGTGGGTGCTTCGGCGCCTGGAAAGTGAACATGTTCAAAAAACCATTGACGCACGACGCGGTTGGGTGTATTCTCAAATTGAACATGTTCAACAAGGAGAATATTTATGTTTATCTTAGAAACCTATTCGCTCTACCTAGTGATCTCAATTGCGGTCACAATTTGGGTGGCGCGCACTCTTCACAAGAACGGCCGTGCATTTTTGATCGACGCTTTCCAAGGCAACGACACCATCGCCGATTCGGTCAATCATTTACTCGTAGCAGGCTTTTATTTGCTGAATGTTGGATGGATTGTAGTTACTCTGCGCACCCAACAAGAAGTGAATACCGGCCGTGCACTGATGGAACTGTTGAGCGACAAAGTCGGCTTGGTGTTGCTGGTGCTGGGTTTGTTGCATTTTTGCAATTTGATTGCATTTAGCCGCATGAGGCGCAGCGCGCTGGACCGGCGTCCGAATGCTCCACCTCCGCTGCGACCGTCCAGCGTCAGGCAATCACAGGAACAGCCTATATGACGCAACGCACAATTTATTTTGATGCGCGCTGTGGACTGTGCGTAACCATGGTGAGCTGGTTGGCTGGGCAGCGGCAACTGATTCCGCTGCTTCGCCCCAGCGGAGAACGGCAATGCCCCCGATGATGAAAGATTTCCACTCTCTTTGATCGCAAAACTCTTGGATCCCAGAGCGGCAGCCAGAAGAGGTGTCATTGGGGAAGTTTAGCGAGCCCTGACTTAGCTAGCACGATTTTTGCAAACCAGGCCTGCTGTTCGACCAGCCCGGAGGTTGTTAGTCTTGACCAATTTTGAACCAGTTTGCCATCGCCAAACTACTGATGAATTGCTTTCCGCACGTCGGTAGTTTGCAGTTCTCGCCTGCGAATAGCCTCAAGCTCCGGACCGGCGCGACGTCATATTTCCACATGCAGTTTTAATGTGGCGCGTTCTTCAGATGTTAGGTTGGCCTGCCTTTTGGGCTTCATTCAATGATAGCGAATCGAGAATGAGCGGGTCTCGCCAAGTAACCGCGAGGAACCGGGAAAAATCCCGCCACCAAAACTACCTAGATCTGGCAAAATAGAACAGCGCCTAGCTGCAAGGTGGTCACGGGCATTCGCCCGCAAAGCATGGCAGGGCCCGAGAAAAGGAACTAACCAATGAACCCCAACTGGCACGGCGTCTACCCAGCCGCCACGACATTCTTCAAACCCGATTATTCGATCGATTTCGACGCAACAGCCGCGCACCTCGAAATGATGATCAAGGCTGGAGTTCACGGCCTCATCGTTCTTGGCTCCGTCGGTGAAAACACGGCGCTCGACGTGCAAGAAAAGCTTGACGTGATGCGCATGTCCAAAGACTTGGTGGCTGGCCGCGTCCCACTCCTCACCGGAGTCGCCGAGTTCACCACGCTGACAGCGTCACGCTTCGCCGCCGACGCGGAAAAGATCGGGCTTGACGGCCTGATGGTACTCCCGGCGATGGTCTACAAAGCCGACCGCCGCGAAATCCTGGCCCACTTTCGCACTGTCACCGCAGCATCCAGCCTGCCCGTGATGATCTACAACAATCCTCCGGCTTACAATGCCGATTGCACTCCGGAAATGTTCGTCGAACTGGCTGACGAAAAGAGGATCGTGGCGATCAAGGAATCGTCGGATGATCCGCGCCGCATCACCGACCTTCGCAATACCTGCGGCAACCGATACATACTGTTCAGTGGCGTCGACGATCTGGTTCTTGAAAGCGCTCTTCTGGGGGCTGAAGGCTGGGTGTCCGGTCTGGTAAACGCGTTCCCCAACGAAAACCGCGTGCTGTGGAACTTGGCAATGGCGGGCCGTTGGGATGAAGCCCGCGAACTATACCGTTGGTACACTCCCCTGCTCCACCTCGATACGAAAATCAAGTTAGTGCAGTATATAAAGATGTGTATCGCCGAGGTAGGGCTGGGTAGCGAACTGACGCGGCCGCCACGGCTTACCGTCACAGGCGCCGAACGTGAGGAAGTACTCGCCATCATCCGCACTGCCCTGGCGAAGCGCCCCAATCTTAGTAAGTACGAGTAACATGCCTGTTCAAAAGATTCACGTCATCGATTCCCACACTGGCGGTGAACCCACGCGCATCATCACCGCCGGTGGACCCGAGCTTGGCTCGGGCTCCATGGCTGAGCGTCTAGTTATCTTCCGCGAAACGTTCGACCACATTCGCTCCGCAACCGTCAACGAACCACGTGGTAGTGACGTTGTCGTTGGGGCGCTGCTGTGCCAGCCGGTGAACCCCAGGGCCACGGCGGGTGTGATCTTTTTCAATAACGTGGGCTTCCTGCATATGTGCGGTCACGGGACGATTGGCTTAATCGCAACATTGGCCCATATGGGCCGAATCTCTCCGGGCGCGCACTTAATTGAAACGCCGGTGGGCGATGTTACCGCCACGCTGCACGGCGCGGGGGAAGTCACGGTAGAAAATGTGCCCAGCTACCGTGGCGCCGCCGGCGTGCCGGTTCAAGTGGAAGGCCACGGCGAGGTGAGGGGCGACATTGCTTGGGGTGGTAACTGGTTCTACTTAGTAAGTGAGCACGGCCAACAACTGACTCTGGCCAACGTTGACAAGTTGACTGACTTCGCGTGGCGCATCCGTCAAGGACTTGAGCGCGCGAAACTCACCGGCGCTGATGGCCGCGAGATCGACCACATTGAGTTATTCGGAAATGCCAAGGCGTTAGGCGCGGACAGCAAAAACTTTGTACTATGTCCGGGAAAGGCATATGACCGTTCCCCGTGCGGCACCGGCACAAGCGCCAAGGTCGCCTGCCTCGCCGCTGATGGCAAGTTAGCCGAAGGACAAATCTGGCGCCAGGAATCCATTGTGGGCAGCATTTTTGAGGCGAGTTATAGAATGGACGGAAGCAGCTTGCTCCCTTCGATAAAGGGTTCAGCCTTCGTGAACGGAGAAGCCGACTTGATTCTAAACTCAGCCGACCCATTTTGTTATGGCATTTGACTGACCCTCAACCTAAGCGTGCACCCAACGAAGCCGGAAAATATTCCGAGATGAGCATGCTCGGCTTGCCCCCCGTAAAAACCCGATAAGTCCGGGCTAGGACATCCTCATCAGGGGCGATACAGAAATGGGGAGCCAGTTCCGCCGCCGGTTCCCGCCATGTGGAGACAAGCTCCTTGCGAGTTTCAAGCTTATGTTGGACCCAAAGGCGGCCGATGGGGCTACCGCTTTGCACCAGCCCGTCCCGAACGGCATCAGGCAGGCTGTTGAGAGCGATCCGCGTATGGGCATAAACATAGTTGGTTCCGGTGACGCTGCCGCGCAGCAGAATCTTGCGCCGCATCAGTGGATCACCCGGCATGATATCAAGCGCCTCTTCCTGTTCGGTGGCTTGATAGCGATCAACGGAAAGTTTTACCAACTCAAGGGGCTCAAGAAAAATGGCCTCCACGATATCGGTGAGCGTGCCGTCGCTGATTAACAACAACCGCGCGATGAGACCCAAGGAAAGCACCTCCTTGGGATTGAGAAGATCCATCACTTCATTGTGCCGTAACGTCTTAGGGCTTCGCCGGCACCTTGTCGACCACGCCGCCCGCTTGCCGTACAAGTTTTTCTAAGTCATCCAACTCCGTCGGCAGGAAGGCTGTGAAATTCTCATATCCACTGGGACGGATCACCACCACATCTTCATAACGGACGTAGAGATTTTCCTCCGGCACCCACAACTGCGGATCGATGCTAAATACATGCCCGGGCTTCAATGCTCCAGGCCCATAAGGTCCATCGTCATGCACAGTCATGCCCACTGGATGCGATAACACGCCGCCGCCCGTCTCCAGTAGCTTCCGCGCCGCTTGCTCATACACAGGCTTTGAAAATTTCGTCCGGGCGAACACTGGCGCCATCGCCGTGCGCGCCTCGGCCAAAATCTCCTTCGGAGTTACGCCCGGCTTCAATAGCTTCATGACGGCATTGCGGTATTCGAGAACAAACTGCAGTAACTCGCGCTGCACCGGCGTGAACTTACCATTCACGGGCCACATCCGCGCAATGTCACTTGTGTAGTAGCGGAACTCCGGCGCGTAGTCGAACAACACCATATCGCCACCATCCATGCGACGGCTATTCCGATAGTAGTGCGCGTTCCAAATATTCTGGGCGCCCGAAGCGGCAATGGACCGATACCCTTCAAGCCTGGCGCCGTTCACAAGATAAATGTAACGGGCGGCGGCGTCCAACTGATATTCGTAGACGCCAGGTTTGGTGCTCTTCGCCGCTTCCAGGATCGCCATGCCGGCAATCTCCGAGGCCCGCTTCACCAATGCGATTTCCCGATCGCTTTTTACGCTCCGCATCTCATCCAAGATGGGTGTGATATCGAGGACAGTGGCGCGTGGGTAGCGTGCCTTGATTAAGTTTCCAAACACAGCCTCACGCGGCAGGCGGCCATCCCAGTAGTCGGTTGCGATGCTGGCATTCGCGTTCTGTAGTTCGAATCGGCTTTGACTGTTGCCTTCCGCCGGAGTCAGCAACGTGTAGACAGTGCGAGGCGCACCGCCCGTCAGTTGGCCGAACCAGTCGCCACGGATCGCATCGGTACTGAGCACTTCATCGACGCCCGTCAATTGTTTCACCTGCGGGGCGTCTTCGGCTGAGAGCACCTTGCCCTCGCTTCGCTCCAGCCGTGGATTGCGAGGCGGCAGGTACAGCGTCACCTTCTTGTTGCGCCCGTCCAGCAGGAGGTACGAGTGAGGCGTCTCAATGCCGCATAGGTAGTAAAACTCGTTCGTCTGCCGGGGCATGGAAAAACCGTTGGTGAGCGGCGTGCCTTGCATCACGGCCACAGCTTCGGACCCGATCTGATCGAACACCTTCTGCCACCGGGCCTTGAACTCAGCGGGTGGAAAATCGTTCTGATAAAAGGCCTCGGCTTGTGCGAATGCCACGGCGCTGAACGCGATGAATAACGTGGTCCCTTGAAACATCTGGTGTCACCTCAACTTCGCCGCACGAAGCAGCTTTTCAAACAAAATCTTCTCGGCCTGCGTCCCTGGCATAAGGAATTCAAAATGCGCCGCGCCGGGTACGTTTATTACTTCGGGTTTTGCGGCAGTGATGTAGGCGCTGAACAGGCGGCCAGGCACAGCGCGATCTTCATCGCCAAATAGCAAGGTCTGCGGAATACGGATCGGCAACAGGCTAATGGGCGATGCGGCGCGGTAATGGCCGGGAACTTCCGTCACTGTACCACCCAAGGTCCGCCTTTCGCGATCGCCACAAACGTTCAAACCGTATTCGTAAAACGCTTCAAGATCCACAATGCCCGCAATCGGAACGGTGGCCGAAATAGGCAAGGGATTGCGAACATAGAGAGGACTCTTTTTCGTGATGTTCTTGCGGCCGGCAGCCCACAGAGCCAAGTGCCCGCCGGCGGAATGGCCTGTGGTCACTACTCGCTTCAAGTCCAGGTGATTGGCCCTGGCAATCTTTCGTAAGTAATCAATAGCCGCGCCGGCATCTTGGATGGTGCCAGGCCACCCACCCCCTGGTTGATGCACCAGCCGGTACTCAATATTCCACGTTGCGGCGCCGGCGTCCGCCAAGCGTGTCGACAAATTGGACATGTAAGTGGCATCGGCAAAGTCTCCCCAGCAACCGCCGTGGATGATTACGACTACCGGATGCGGACCTTTGCCTTGAGGAAGCCGTAGTTCCCCGAACTGCTGCGGGGCGGGGCCATAAATGATTTTTTGATCGGCCGCTCGTGCAGGCAGTTTGTTGAGGTCGCCGATTGTGACGCGGGCCGTCTGACCGAACGCCACAACCGAAAGAAGACAAAGCGCGAACTTCATGAGTATCTTTGATTGTAGATACAATTAGAAGTCGTCGGTGAAACCAACGTCGCCGGTGACGCCCACCTGATAGGCGGAAACGCGCCGCTCAAAGAAGTTTGTCAACTCTTGTACGTCCTGCAGTTCCATGAATGCGAACGGATTTCGCGAGCCGTAGATGGGCGGCAGTTGTAGTGCTTCCAGCCGCCGGTCGGCAATGTATTGTAGATATTCGCGCATGCCGGTAATGGAAAGGCCGCTGACGCCTTGGCTCAGCGTGTCTTCAGCAAACGTAAGTTCGCAATCCACTGCTTCGCGAATCATTTCGGTCACTTTTTCCGCGAAGGTTGCATCGAACAGTTCGGGGCGCTCACGACGCGCGGTCTCGATGACTTCGAGAGCAAATTCGATATGCGCGCTTTCATCGCGAAACACCCAGCTTGTACCCGTCGCCAAACCCTGAAGCAATCCGCGCGATCGCAGGTAGTAGACGTAGGCAAATGCGGCGAAGAAGAACAGCCCTTCGATACAGGCCGCAAAACAGACCAGATTCAACAAGAACTGGCGCATCTGATCGTCGGTGCGAATCTCCTGCAGGTCTCCAATTGAATCGATCCACTTGAAGCAGAACTGAGCCTTCTTTTGGATGGAAGGAATGGTATCCACGGCTGAAAACGCATCGGCCCGCTCTTGCGGATCAGTGACGTAGGTGTCAAGAAGGGTCAAGTAAAACTGAACGTGCAACCCTTCCTCATATAACTGCCGCGATAGGTACATGCGGGCTTCGGGCGAGTTAATGTGCTTATAGAGGTTCAGCACCAGATTATTGCCGACGATGCTGTCGCCCGTTGCAAAAAACGCGACAAGCCGCTTGATTAAGTGCTGCTCAGCCGGTGTCATCTTCGAGCGCAGATCGGTTACGTCGCTTGAAAAATCTACCTCTTCCACGGTCCAGGTATTCTTGATGGCCGTCTTGAACATCTCATAGAATACCGGATACTTCATCGGACGAAGCGTCAGGTTGAAGCCTGGGTCAAGGATCACTGGCAGGCCTCGCACGTTTCCGGATTTTCAAGCGAACAGGCGACGGCTTTGGCCGCCGAAACCGGAGCTGTAACTTTGGATATCTTCGACGCGGGGCGGGAACGTAAGTAGTAAGTAGTCTTCAAACCTTTTTTCCAGGCATACATATACATCGAAGAAAGCTTGCCGATGCTTGGGCTCTCCATAAACAGATTCAGAGATTGGCTTTGGTCGATAAACGCGCCGCGATCCGCACCCATGTCGACCAGCGAACGCATGGGGATTTCCCAAACGGTGCGGAACACTTCGCGCATGGCCTGAGGCACGCCTGGAATATCCTGCACTGATCCTTCGCCCATCTTCAAACGATTGCGGGTGTCCTCGGTCCAGAGGTTCAGTTCTTTCAATTCCGCAACCAAGTAACGATTCACTTGCAAGAAGTCTCCGGACAGGGTTTCGCGCTTGAACAAATTAGAGAGTTGGGGTTCGATGCACTCGTAGCAACCGGCGATGGAGGCGATGGTTGCGGTCGGCGCGATGGCGATGAGCAGCGAGTTCCGAAGGCCAACTTGTTTAACGCGCTGACGCAGAGCAGCCCAACGTTCCATGTTAGACGGCGTAATTCCCCAGGCATCGAACTGTAGATCGCCCTTGGCCGCACGGGTCTCCGCAAATGAGGAATGAGGTCCTGATACTTCCGCCAAGTCGCACGTGGCCGTCAAAGCATGGAAATAAATCTCTTCTTGAATTCGCTTGGACAAGCTACGAGCAGCGTCGGAATCGAAAGCCATTTTCAGCTGGAAAAATACATCCTGTAGGCCCATGATGCCGAGCCCTATCGGGCGCCACCGGACGTTTGATGCCGAAGCAGTGGGTGTGGGATAGAAGTTTATGTCAATTACGCGGTCAAGAAACGGAATCGCGCGGCGCACAGTGTCCGCCAGTTTTTCAAAATCGAATGCGCCGCCGGTAACATGCCGCGATAAGTTGACCGAACCCAGATTACACACCGCCGTTTCATCCAGTGAAGTTACTTCAGTGATCTCAGTGCAGAGGTTGGAAAGGTGAACGACGTTCTGAGGCAACCCAGTTTGATTTGACTTTTCGTTGCAGGCATCTTTGAAGGTCATCCAGCCATTGCCGGTTTCGGCTAGCATGCGCATCATGCGGGAATAGAGATCCCGCGCCTTCACTTGCCGTTCAAACAACTTGGCCTCTTCGGCTTTGGCGTAAGCGCTACGAAAGGCCGCGCCATATAGGTCGGGAAGATGCGGAACCCTTGCTGGGTCGAACAGGGACCACATGGCATCGGCTTCCACACGTTCCATGAACAAATCGGGAACCCAGTGGGCCAAGTTCAGGTTGTAAGTACGGCGCGCCTCATCGCCGGTGTTATCGCGGAGTTCTAAAAAGTCTTCGATATCGGCGTGCCACGGTTCAAGATACACACAGCAGGCGCCCTTCCGCTTACCGCCCTGATTCACGGCCGAAACCGAAGAATCGAGCGTTTTCAACCACGGCACAATGCCGTTCGATTTGCCGTTGGTGGCCTGAATCAACGATCCACGCGAACGCACGCGGTGATAGGCCAAGCCAATGCCACCGGAAAACTTCGACAGCAACGCCACTTCTTTGTATCGATCATAGATGGATTCCAGGTGATCGGCCGGTGAATCCAAAAGGAAGCAGGACGACATCTGCGAATGCTTTGTCCCAGAGTTGAAAAGAGTGGGCGAGCTTGGCAGATACTCAAGAGCAGCAAGAAGCTGATAGAAGCTCACAGCCTCGGAAGCTTGATGGGATAGCCCACATGCTACCCGGAGGAAGAAGTACTGCGGAGTCTCCAGAACCTCACGAGTCCGTGGATCTTTCAATAGATAGCGGTCGTAAACGGTGCGAATTCCGAAGAACTCAAAACGGTCGGAATACAGGTCGTCAACGGCGCTGTTGAGCTTGCGCGCATTGGCCCGGACGAAGGCGGCCATGGTTTCAGAAATCAACCCAGCCTTAAAACCAGCCTCAATTGATTGAGAAAATGAGAAAATATTTTGGCTTTGAACTTCTTTTTCGATATATCGCGATAAAATACGGGCGGCCAGACGTGAATATTCCGGTTCTTCGGAAATCAGCTCAGCTGCGGTTTGGATCGAGAGCAGATCTAATTCACGGGTTGTGGAGCCATCGTACAGGCCGCCAATTGTTTTGATCGCGACGCGCATCGGATCGACACTGGAAAGACCCACGGAGAAGCGCTCAACGGCGCGGATGATTTTATCCACCATGACCGGTTCGTGGGAACCGTTGCGTTTCAAGACGCGCATCGCGGTGGGAGGAGTTTCGGCGTGAACGCCTGGAAATAGTTCCGCGGTTTTTTCGATTGTTTGGCTAGCCACTCTCTCGCCCTTCTTCTTTTGTCCCGGATTTTCACCAGGTTCCCTACTCACTTCCGGAACGGAAGACCGACAGCATTCATCAATATAAGGTGTATGCCTGGGTTGTGTCAACAACAGATTGTGGTGGAAGGTAAAGTTTAATCAATTCGGACTTCGTCCATTGCGATTCCAAGCTCGCGCACATCCGGGGCGACCTTCGTGGTCTTATCTACTTGAAATTCCAATACTAACTGATCTTCTTTCTCGAAGCCTTTCAGGGGGAAGCTGAGCTGAAATGGCACGTCACAGTTGCTGATTAGGGCGGTCTGCAACGGGGTTTTGTTCACGAAAACGCTCAGCCGGATGGGTCCGTTTTTGAGCTGCGCGGGGGCGCAAAAACCGCTGACATACAACTTCTCTTTTGCCTCGATGGGACCACCGATCCGCAATCCTGCCGACTGCCCCATCCAGCGATAATTTCCTTCCGGCGGATACCACCCGCTCCCGAGCAGATAGGAATAGGCATTTATTCCGATCATCACTTTTTTCGGCAGTGCGCCCGGTGAAGAACCGAGTGCAGCTTGATAGGTTTCGGTGACATTTTGGAATCGGCTCTTCTCAAAGTTAAACACTACTACAGATCCGTCCTTGATCCCGTGACGCACCACATCGTCGGCCAGGGTAAAGCTAGAAAACTCTTTAAATTCACGAAATGGTTTCAGTTGCGCGGCATTTGTCGGAGCAATATAGACATGTTCAGAGGCAACCAGCGCGAATGGATGATGGTAAAGAGCTCCTCTAAAGAGAGCATCGTCAATTCCGCTGAGCAGGATTGCTTTGCCAGGAAAGCGCTCCGCAATTTGTTTCACGCCGAATAGCAGGTTGCGCATGCGGCCGCTATTTATGGCGTTACTCTTTGTGGTGACGAAGGAGACCCCGGCGTTTCCGGCAACCGAAATGCCGATAAAGATGGCGGCGAGCGCCCCTAGCCATCGGGCCTTCCGCCACAGGGAGATAAGACTGCAACTGAGTACAATGGCAAGGCCTGCCGTGGGCGCAGCCAGATAGTAATCCGACACGTGATTTGGAATCAGCAAGAAGGGGCTCAGGGCGATAACGAACCAAGCGGCGCCGAACAGGATGATACGATCCCTCTGTGCCACGGCCCATCCAACGACTGCTAACATAAACACGGCGAGCAGGGCCACAATGGGCGTTCGCGCGGCGCTACCCAGCCGCCCGTAAACCTCGGCGCTCCAGGGCCAAAGGGCCATTGCGCAATATTCCCGCAGGGTTGCGAAGATCCCAAAGCCCACTCGAACGCCATAAATTCCATCGTTAGCCTTCGGCGCAAAATGGTTGTGGGCCAATACGTAAAGAAGCGACACCAGGAATAATGGAGCGGTAAATTTGGCCAGTCGCGGGGCGAATAGCAGCGCATAAGAAAGCGCGATTGCCGGGTAAACTACGTTGAGTTCCTGCACTCCGAATCCAAGCAGAAACACGGCCCATTGCCCCAACAAATATCGCCGCTGGTTGGTTTCGGCGTACTTGATCCACAACCAGAGGGCGCTCAATAGAAAGGCTGCGCATTCAATTTGGCTGTAGGCGGAAGGCCAACCTAACGGCAGCGCCAAGCCAGCGTTAACAGCCCATAGCGTGGCGGCGGCACATCCCGCAAGGGCTGAGCCGCTAATCCGATTGACGATGTTGTTCAATAGAATCAGATTTAGGAACTGCGTCAGGAACGCGAGCACGTGATGCGGCGTGGCGTCGACGCCGAACATCGCCGGCAGAATCATGAACTGGGCGCGTTCGCTGAGAGGACGCCAAGTGCCTTGGGCCATTGGGCGGGTCAGAATGTCCCACAGGTTACTGGCGGCAAGTTCCTGGTTCAGATACAGCCAACTGAAATCATCCTGAAAAAACCAGGAACTCCACACCTTTGAATAGAGGAGGGCGCAAATAGCGAGGGGCATGGCGTAAAGCAGCGCAGGCTTACGATTCATCGGATCTCCATCCTTTGAATCGCCAAGCCGAGCGGTCTACTATCAAAATCGAACTTCGACACTTTGTCCAATGCTAACGTGATTGCGTATCCTTGCGGGCTGGTGTTGGGCACGGAAAATGCTAAATCGAACCCGGCGCCGCACAATGAAATGCTGACTGGTGGAAGCGTTTGTTGGTCGATGGCCACGGTGAGCAGAAAGGGAGCGTCGCGTTGCTGAGAGGCAGCGCAGAAACCAACAAGATGGAGAGACTCGCCGGCCGCGAGAGCTGGACCGATGACGAACGCCGCTTTTTGCTGCATCCATCGATGACGCACTTCCGGTTGGTACCAACCGCTGGCGAGGTAAGGGTCGAACAAACCGTCACCGGGATCAATGCGTCTTGGCGGGCTCTGCTCTTTGCTTCTGTGACGCAGGCGAAACCGGTATGACGGAGTGATGTCCGTGAAGCGATCTCCATCTACCTGCAACACGCTGCCTGTATCGTTTTCCAGTGTTCGGAGCACGGAGACCGCAGGCAATGTGTAACCACCATATTCCCTCAGATCCTGGAATGGGACGAGCGAATCCGCGTTGTCTGGAGTTAGATAGACCTGATTCAAACCCAGCAACCGGAATGGCCGGTCATAAACAGCGATGCGGAAAAGCGTATCGTCGATTCCATTGAGGAAAATGTGTTTGCCCTTGTATTTGGCGCTTAAGCGGTGAACGCCCAAGACCAGTTGTTTGGCTTGGGTGCTATTGTTGCGGCTTTGAAGGCAACTATTCCAACTGGCGTAGGCCGAGGGCCCGATGTATGCAAGCGTCAATAAGCCGGCAACTGTCCGAATGATCCACCCGGAGCGCCAGGCATGTAATAGCGAGGAGGTAGCGAGGATCGAAAGGCCGATAGTTGGGATTACGAGGTAGTAATCGGAGATGTGGTTGGGTACCAGTAAATATGGCCCTAGTGTAATTAGGAACCAAGCTAGGCCGAATATGGCTAGGGGGCTGCGAAGTAAGGAGGCGACCAGAACCGTCGTCAGCAGCAGCACTGCCAGAACAGGAACCCAATGCGGAACGCTAACAAGTGACTCGAGAGTACGAGGCCAAAGAGAGAGCGCCCAATATTGAAAGAACGCCGGAACCGTTTTTGCACCTACCTCAATGCCATAGATGCCCTGATGATCAACTTTGGCGAAATAGTGGTGCAGTGGTGAGGTTGCGGCAAGCATGCGTAACCGACATGAATTTGCCATTCAGGCGGCAATATCGGACGTCTGAAGAAGATTCTCGCGGTAATTCCAAGGCATCCAGTTCGCAGGCGCTTGCGCCAGTTCGCGAGGATTCC
>JANXXI010000087.1 GCA_025350695.1 Acidobacteriota bacterium | reverse complement strand
TTTTCTTCGTCTGGACACTCTGGGCGCTTGGGGGGCTCGGGGGATTGACTTTTCTACTCTCAGCGCGCGGACTGTGGGGTTTGCGACGACTCCAGCCCCGGTAGTCCAGGGCAAAGGACGGTGTACATGCTCAAATGCTAGCCCCGAACGCGCTTTGTCGACGTAGGGGCTTTATCACTGCGGTCAAAAGGATCCTGGGGAGCTTGCCCAAACGATGATTCCTGCAAAAAGGCGTCGCGTAGAGCGTGCTTTGCCTCCAGTGATGTCGCGCGTCTGTACACCGCCCACGAAGCCGGCGCCGATGGGGCCAGGATTTCTTAATGGCCGTTATCGCGGTGGAGAGGGGCATCGCTAGGCTGCATCCACAAAGGTGATCACGATCCGCTTGCCGAGGCAGGCGAGCGCGGCCTGAATGTTTTCGGGTCTTGTGTCGTGCTTGGGATTGAGCATTCTTCGCACGACTGTTTCGCTCACTCCTAGCCGTCGCGCGAGTTCCGTATTCTTGAGCCCTTGCTCGCGCATGGTTAGGAAAAGAGCGAGTTTCGGGGCGAGGTAAAGGGGCACACTCACCAGCCGTTGCCCACGTTTGGGCTTAGAAGGTGATGGGATGTCCTCTCCGCGAGCGATACGGCCCGCGATGGCCTCCGCGAGACAATCGGCGGCCTGGTCCATGGCGTCTTCCAGATCATCGCCCCCGGTGAGCGCTTCGGGCAGGTCGGGAAATCGAACGAAAAGGCCCTTGCCGTTGGTCTCAGCTTGAAAATTAGCCGGATAAGTTGCGCTGAACATTAGAGATCCTCCCTGCGAATTCCAATTTGCTTGCACATGGCCGCTAGCAGACCCGGCCCGAGTTCTTTCTTCAAATCCTCGACCACCGTGAGGCTGCTTCCCAGATAAAGTGTTCCGTGGCTGCCCGACCCACGTTGCGGCTCCCATCGGCAGTTCATGCCTTTCTTCCTCGCGTACGCTTTCACGGCGCGTAGGAATTCGGAACCTTTCATGAAGTTATTATATCGAACACTTATGTTCGACGGTGTGGACCCTTGCGGACGCCGCCGTCGACAGCTAGTAAACGAGCGCGGGGTTTGAGCAAATGAAAGAGGGCGGTCAGTTCTCCGGCGTGTACCATTCAGGCGAAGGGCCGGCGACTGCTTCCACTTCCGGAACAAATGTCCTTTCCAATTCGGCTACAATTACCTGAAGGTTGTCGACGATCTTCCCCCAACGGTCCGCGTCACCAATGGGATAGCAGGCGAGTTGCGCATGTTTGCAAATTGGCAGTCTCATGCGAGCGCAATAACCTAAACCATTGACCGAGAAACCTGCGGTTAGACTGCGGCTCCAGGTACCGACGTCGAGGGAGATTTCCAGCGTGGAATTGGCGGCGGTTTTTCGGCGTAGGGTATAGACGCCTGATTCCGCTATGCAATTGTAGCCCATGGGTTTAAATGCCCGAAGCAAGACAGGTTTCTTCGATCCGGTTTTTTCGCCCAATGAAGTGAGCTTCCTGGCCTCTTCGACCGGAGGAAGGTCGTGGGGAAAATTGATTTGTTCGAGAATACGCGGCATGCGGGTGCGGAATTCTTCGATTACGGCGCTTACCGCCCGGAGCGTTTCCGGTTTTGCTACTTGGGCCATTTGTGGATGCTCCCGAGGTAGAGGGATTTGCACTGTTTTTTTGGCTTTGCCCATAGCGGCGAAGAGTTTCACCACATGTTCCGGTAAAGGCGGGAGCTTTTTGCTTGCAATTGCGGCTTCCACAAATACAAAGGCGAACAAACTCCTGGACCGGCCACTGACCCACCACGAATCACCCAGACTGACGCCGGGCCTGACTTCCCCGACCAGTGTTTTGACCGAACCATCGCCCAGACCGGGAGCAGCGAAAACCAAGGAAACGGAGTGAAATGGAAATGACTTAGGTACGCCAGAGTCAATGGCGCGCAATACTGAGACGTCTACTGATTCGTGCATTTTATGTTGGTTGGTGAGCCGACGTGACATGGGGATGCCAGGTAGCGGGGCCGATTCCTCAAAGAAGCGTTGCAAGTCGGGAAAGCGCTTCAGAACTCGAGCGACGCTGCTTACATGCCCTTCCAGCGGGGCGTCTGCGAAGGAGAATTGAATGCCCGGATCGCCAAGGCCAGCTTGTGAGAATCCGCTGAGGATGCTGTCAAACATATCGACTAGAGGCACTTTTCTGCTGGCGGCGAATTCCGTATTCAATAAGACTTGCATACTAATCGAATCGGATAGGAGGGGGAATTCCTTTACAGGAGGTGAGCCCAGTTTCGGGGTGGTGAGGGAAATTGGTGTCAGACACCAATTTCCCCTGGAGTGGTTTATTCTTCCTCTTCTACCTCGCCAGCGCGGGCAGCTTTGGCTGCGGCTATGATTTTCTCGGCTTGGAGTCCTGGGACGTAATCGTAATGATCGAACTCCATGGAGAATGTGGCGCGGCCTTGCGTCATTGACGTCAGGTCGTTTTGATAGGTGAGCATTTCGGCCATAGGCACCATTGCTTTAACTACTTGAGTGACGCCCTTAGTGTCCATGCCGGCCACACGGCCTCGGCGGCCATTCATATCGCCCATTACATCCCCCGCGTATTCTACTGGGGCTTGGACCTCCACCTTCATGATGGGCTCAAGCAGCACGGGTTTTGCGGCGGCTATCGCAGCCCTGTAAGCTTTGCGGGCGGCCATCTTAAAGCTCATTTCGGAGCTGTCGACATCATGATAGCTTCCGTCGTAAACCACGACCTTGAAATCGACCATGGGGCAGCCTGCGAGGTAACCGTTCTGAGACGCTTCGATGATTCCCTTTTCGATGGCTGGGATGAAGTTTCTGGGAATTGATCCGCCGAAAGTTTCATTGGCGAACTCAAAGCCCTTGCCTCGTTCGAGCGGCGTCATTTTGATCCAGCAATCGCCGAACTGACCGTGACCTCCGGTTTGTTTCTTGTGGCGGCCTTGGACGTCGGCTGAGCCCCGGATCGTTTCGCGGTAGGGAATTTTTGGGGAGTGGAGGGCGACGTCTACCTGGTAGCGTTTCTTCAAGCGGCTGACGATGATTTCAACGTGTTGTTGGCCGCAGCCGCTGAGCAGGAACTCTTGGGTCCGCTGATCGCGACCGAAGCGGAGGGATAAATCTTCCTCCATTATTTTGTAAATCGCGGCGCCTACGCGATCCTCGTCCTGGCGGGTTTTGGCTTGAATGGCGAATGCGATGGAGGGTTCGGGAAGGACCACGGGCTCATAGGTGATGGCGTGGGATTTTTCGTACAGAGTCTGGCCGGTGACGGACTCCTTCAGTTTTGCAACTGCGCCGAGGTCACCGGCGTGGAGTTCGGTGACGGGTTGAATGGTCTTTCCGAACATGACTCCGATGTGGGCGAGACGTTCGTCGGCTCCGGTGGCGGCGTTAATGAGGTGGGCGTCGGTTTTCAGTACGCCTGACATCACCTTGAAGTAGCTTACGCGACCGGCAAACGGATCCGCCATGGTTTTGTATATGAAGACGGCGGGATGTTCTAGATCCGTAATTTTTCTGCCCTTCACTTCGCCTTTTTCAAGGGGAGATGGGAAAATCTCAAGGATGAAATCGAGGATACGGTCGGTCCCGATGTTGTGAAGGCCAGAAGCGCAGAGAACGGGCACGAGCCTTTTTTCACGGATACCTTCTTGAATACCGCGCGTAATGTGATCGATGGGGAGAGTGCCTTCGGCGAAGAACTCTTCGAGTAGTTCGTCATCGCCCTCAGCGGCAGCTTCGACCAATACTTCGTGGGCGGCTTGAGCAGCTTCGTTCATATCCGATGGGATTTCACACTCGACACCCTTACCGTTACCGTCGGGTGAGTAGGTGTAGGCCTTCATGGTGACGAGATCGATGACGCCTTTGAAATCGCGTTCGGATCCGATGGGTAATTGAATAGGGACGGCGGAGCGGCCAAACGTGGCGTGAATACGTTCGAGAGTTCGTTCAAAGCTGGAACGCTCGCGATCCAGTTTATTGATCAGGAAGGCTCGCGGGATGCCGAACTCTTCGGCAAAACTCCATACCTTCTCTGTTTGGACCTCGACACCGGCGACGCCATCCACAACGATGAGAGCCGCGTCGGCGGCAACGAGCGAAGCCTTGGTCTCATTTATGAAGATGTTGAATCCGGGAGTGTCGAGGAGGTTAATTTTCTGTTTTTGCCACTCGATGGCGGCAAGTCCCGTGGAGATAGTTATCTTTCGGGCGGTTTCTTCTTCGTCGTAGTCGGTGATGGTATTACCTTCATCGACCCGAGTCAGCCTGTTCGTTGATCCTGAGGCGAACAGCATTCCCGCAGTGAGCGATGTCTTACCGCAATGCAGGTGGCCCACTAAGCCCACATTGCGAATGTCCTTGCCTTCGTAAACCTTCATACGAATGCACTCCTTTTCGCGCAGACGTTCAGGCCGGGGTTGAGACCGGCTGCTTACTACTAGGCTTTGGATGCTATCACAATTTCGCGTCGGCGGGAATGGGGGGCAATTGGGGTCGATTTGGGCCCCGGCTCGATAAACGGAACGAGAAGTGCGCGTTTGTGGTGCGGAGAAAAGGCAGGTCACACAGAGCCATACAACTACATTTCATTCTTTTTCAATCACTTAGCTACTTGGCGTTTTCGAAACTGAAATTGCCGCCTGCTAGTTTATTGGTACGAGAAGAGATTGACGGCGAGTTAAACAGAGGCGATGGGAGACACGTTTGTGAATGAAAATCCGACCGAGCCTACAAGCAAAACGAAGGAAGAAATAGAAACGAAGCTGGATGGCAAGGAAGTGCTGGAGTTGTTGTTGGAGCGAGTGTCCAGGGAGTTGGAGAAAGACGATTTCAAGATGTCCGTGGCGGACATGATCAGACTATTACAGTTCCGCGAAGAAGTGGGGGGCGAGAAGCCGAGGGAGATCGAAGTCCGATGGGTGGAAGAACGCAAACAGGAAAAGCTGGATTAATAGAAAGACTAATTCTCTACAAAAGTCTTCCGTCACAACGGCTTTTCCATGGGTCCAAGGCGCGATTTAAGGGATTTTCCGGACCCATCGGATCAGGCAAGAGCCAAGCGTTGGTGCAGGAAGCGATTCGTTTGAGTTACGTGAATGCAGGAAGACTGGGATTGGTTGGAGCACCGACCTATCCAATGCTGCGTGATGCGACGCTGGCGCAATTGAGTGAAGTGTTGGTTGAGAACGGCATTCCTTTCGAGTTGAACAAGAGCGAATTTTTCATAACGATGACAGATACGGGGTCGAAGATACTGCTGCGATCATTGGACGAATTTGAGCGGCTTCGCGGCACGAACCTTGCGTGGTTTGGTGTGGATGAATTGTCTTACTGCCAGCCGGAGGCGTGGCTTCGATTGGAAGGCAGGTTACGGGATCCGAAAGCGACGCAGTTGTGCGGATTTGGCGTATGGACACCGAAGGGATTTGACTGGGTGTATAAGAAGTTTATTTCGGATCCGGTGAGCGGATATGACGTGATTCGGGCGAAGGCCTTTGAGAACCGGCACATTTTGGACCAGATTCCGGATTTTTATGATCGGCTGAAGAGCAGTTACGATGAACGATTTTATGCACAGGAAGTTTTAGGGAATTATCTGAACATCTCTTGCGACTCAGTGTATAGCAGTTTTGACAGGAACGTGAACATAAAGGCTTTGCCAGTGCATCGGCGATTGCCATTGTATTGGGCGCTGGATTTTAACATTGACCCAATGTGTTCGATTGTGGCGCAGATGCGTGGATCGGAGATACACGTGGTGGACGAGATTTTGCTGAACCGGGCATCGACCGAGGATGCTTGCCAGGAGTTTTTGAACCGGTATGGGGATCACCCGGGTGGGCTGAACATTTATGGCGATGCGGCCGGGGGAACGATGCAGACCAGTTCGGGAACATCGGACTACAAAGTGATTCAGGCGATTTTGAAGCGTGAGGGAATTGATCCGGTGCATTTTCTGGTGCAGAAGGCGAATCCGCGAGTGCGGGAGAGGGTTGGGCTGGTAAACGCGAAGCTGAAAGCGGCTTCGGGAGAGAGCAGCCTGTTTATCAACCCTAAGTGCGTTGAATTGATCAAGGATTTAGAAGAAGTGACTTATCAGAAAGACTCGACGATGATCGACAAAATGAGCGATCCGAAGCGAACGCATCTATCGGACGCGTTGGGATATTTAATTTGGCAAGAGTCGCAGGGAAAGAACACGGTGGGTCCTCGCAATCAGCGATTGATTTGAAGAATGTTTGCTCGGCTCAGGCGAGTAAGAGCCGAGACAAGTTCGGCGACTCAGTTGCCCAGAAGCGGCTTCCGTTGACTGGGCGGTCGGGCCAGGGGGCCCTCGGCGGACCGGGGGTCCGCCCCACGGCACACCAGAGTATTGAAGAACGGCAAATGGGTTTGGGCAGGCTAATCGCCTGCCTTTAATTTTTTCGAAGGAGAACGGCGTGAAAGCGATTGAACGAGAACATCCGGAGTACGTTGCCCGGAAGGCGATGTGGGAACAATACGGCGATCTGTACACGGGCGGTGAACAGTTCAAAGCACGCGCAGGAAACTATCTGGTGCGGCGCCAAAAGGAGCCGGCCGATGTTTATTGGGAACGGCTGAGCCGCGTGTTCTACGAGAACTACGTCGGTTCCATTGTTGATTGGTACGCGGCGACGCTTTTCCGGCGGGAACCGGTTGTGTCCGTCGAAGGCACGAACGACTTGGGCCGGGCCTTCTTCAATGAGTTCGTGGAAGACTGCGACTTAAAAGGAACGAACTTCACGGACTTTTTCCGTCAGGCGTTCGTCAACACTCTAATCAGCGGCAGTAGCTATGTGCTGGTGGACTTTCCGAAAAGTGAACGCCAGGCATCGAACAGGGCTGAAGAAGATGAGTTGGGCGCGTCCCGCGCGTATTTGGTTAACTATACGGCTCAGGACGTCATCAACTGGGGCAAAGACAGCTACGGAAATTTTGATTGGGTTGTGATCCGAACCAACCACTGGAAACATGAATCGGCGGAATCCGACCCTTACGTGGAAACGCGATGGATGTATTTGGATCGAACGCGCTTTCAGATTTTCGAGAAGAAGGATCATTCGCAAAAGGAAGAGTTCCCTGCCCTGATCGCGGAAGGGCTGCACGGATTCGCCAAGTTGAACCGGGTACCGTTGTTTGACCTACGGATGACCGACGGCATGTGGTTGATGAACAAGGCCGCTTCGTTGCAGATGGAGCACTTCAACAAATCAAATGCGCTTTCCTGGGCATTGACGATGGGGTTGTTCGCGACGCCAGTGATTTATAGCGACCGCGAGTGGAACCAGATCGTAGGCGAAAGCTATTACATTCAGCTATCGCCACAAGACCGGTTCGGATGGGCAGAGCCTGAAGGCCGCGTTTACCAGATTGCGTCCGACAACTTGAACCGGCTGAAAGAAGAGATTTACCGGGTCTGTTATTTACTCTCGCAGGCAGGGTCAGCTAACGCCCAGCCGATTTCGGGGCTCAGTAAGCAGATGGACTTCGCGATCACGCAAGAAGTTCTAAGAGCCTACGGTGATGCGGTTAAGGACTTGATGCGGCGCACCCTGAGCGCGATTCAAACGGTCCGCGAGGACAACCTTTCGGTGCACGTTTCAGGGCTGGACGAATTCGACATTGGCGACTTTTCATCGGCTGTGGATGAAGCGGGCAAGCTTCTGGCGCTGGGCATTGAATCGCAGACTTTGAAAAAGCAGATTTACAAAAAATTGGTTTTCCAATACCTGAGCGATGAGAGCCAGCAAGTGAAGGACTCAATCAGCTTGGAAATCGATGAACTATTTAGCAAGCAGGAGGGATAAATGGATTCAAAAGAAGTTCCAAACAATCCGCAGCCGGACATTCGTAACGTGATTCAAGAAGTGATTCGTGAATTCGTTACCACCGAGCAACAGCGGAACGAACCAGCTTACAAGGCTGAGTTGGTGGAAGAGAGACGACGGCGGGAAACGCTCGAGAAGCGCATTAACGAGTTGGCGGAGGAAAACCGTCAAAGCCGTCACATGGCTTTGGAGGCGGACAAAAATGCCGCCGTGCGAAGTGAGCTTCAACGAATGGGCGTCTCAAAGATTGACTTGGCGTACAAGGCGATCCGAGACGATATCCAACGCACGGAGGACGGCCGGTTGGTGGCCAAGAACCTGAACGGCGAGTTGCCGGTGGCCGATTACCTGCAGCAATTTATTCAGGACAACCCGGAACTACTGCCGGCGAGAATCACCGGCGGTTCGGGATCAGGAACGGGGCAAAAAGCACCGAATGCTCCGGCGGCGACGTTGGAGCTTGAGAAGATCCGGCCGGGGATGTCGAAGGAAGATCTGGAACGCGCGCGGCAAGACATCGCGCGGGTGGCTTTGCAGGCTGTACGGGGATAACTGGCTGGCTCGGCGTGAAGCCGACCGGGCCGGCCAGGGGGCCAGCCGCGGACCAGGGGGTCCACCCCACTTTAAGCAAGTTCGATTCAAATTCTGTTTCCTATTTCAGGTTGAGAGTTTGTATTAGACAAAGACATTAGTACGAACGCCTTGGTGTGATCAAGGCAAATTGATTAAACAGGAGAAAAGAATGCCTCAAATAACTTCAGCGAATGTGGCGAATGCGATTGTGAAACTTGTAGCCGCGGAGGCGCTGCCTTCCTTGATGGGAAACCTCGTCATGGGAAACCTTGTGAACCGGGACTTCGAGCCCACTTTGGCCAATGCGGGCGATACGGTGAACGTGCCAATTCCGCCAGTGATGCAAGCCAACAACATTGCGGCGGGCGGGACTGTTCAGTTCCAGAATCCCAATCTTGGTAACGCTCAGATCGTGTTGAACACGCATGCTGAGGCAACCTTCCAGATTCCAGACATCACCAAAGTTGTGGCGGTTCCGGATCTGCTTAGACTCTACATGCAGCCGGCATTGGTTGCTTTGGCTGAGCGGATCGAAAGCGATTTGCTGGCGACCTACTCGCAGTTCACAGGTCACCTTCCAGTTGGAACCGCAGGCACGCCGATTACCGAAGCAACGATCGATTTGGCGGAAACAGCTTTGTTCGACTCCAAAGTACCAGGCAGCATGCCGAAGTATTTGGTGGTCGATTCCAACACATACTCACAAATGCGCCAGATTACTCGCTTCAGCGAGTACAACAGCGCTCTTGATGCGGGCGTTCGGGCGTTGATCGACGGCAACATTGGCAAGTTGAAAGACTTCTACGTGTTCCGTTCGCAATTCGTTCCTAAGACCGGCAGCGGTCCTGTGACGACCAACAATCTGGCATTCGCCAAGGATGCTTTGGGCTTAGTAATTCGCCGGTTGCCCCAACCCTTACCTGGGACGGGCGCTGTGGCCGAATATGCCGAGCTTGGTAATTTCGGCATGCGCGTAGTCATGAGCTATGAACCTAACACTTTGGCTCAACAATTCACTGTCGACGTGCTGTACGGCGTGGGTGTGTTGCGCAATGCCTTCGGCGTGCAGGTTCGCACGTAATCGCTTTTGGTCCTATGGAGGAGCCGGTCAACCGACTGGCTCCTTCCCTTCCTCAACAATTCTGTAGTGCGAGTAATTCGAAACTTTAGGAGATACAAACATGGATCTGCGCGTCTATTTTCAAAAAATTAAGCAATTAGAACAGGCCATTGAAGGAGCCTTTGCCGTTATTGTCAGCCAGGAAACATCGGACGGCGGCGTCCCTGGAGTTCTGACCGAAGTACACAAGGCATCCGCGGCGCAATTGGTGGTGGAAGGAAAAGCCCGCCTTGCATCCAAGGATGAAACAGATGCTTTTCAACAGAGCAAGGTGCTGGCGAAGGAAGAAGTTGAACGCGCGACGCTTGCGGGACGAGTGCAACTCAGCCTTGTGTCGGACAGTGAACTGAAGGCTATTAAGTCGGTGCTGAAGGGCGCCAAAAAGGAATAGAAGTAATCATGAGCCTTTTGATAGACGGGAACGTTTCACAAATCAACGACCTGACGGAGTATGAGAGTTCTCTCACCGACGTTGCGGTCACCGAGGGAATCGACCTACTAGCAAAGTTATCCGTCGCCAAACTCGAGATCAGTCTTGCCATCCAAAAGTTCCTTTTGGAGAACCATGACGGCAACCAATCGTTGGGATACGGGCCGGCATATACGATCAACAACGTTGTGGTTACCGATAGCTTGAAGCAATGGCACATACTGCAAACCATAGCCGCACTGTACCGCGACGCGTTCAACCAGCAATTGAATGATCGCTACAAGGGCAAGTGGAAGGAGTATGCGGATTTGGCTGCGCAGGCAGCGACTGTGTATTTCTCAATCGGCGTGGGTCTGTGCGTGCAACCTATGCCGAAACCGCAAGCCCTCACTTTGAGTCAGGTGACGGGACGCTTTCAGGCAACGACATGGTTTGTACAGGCGAGTTGGCAAAACTCGAAAAACCAGGAAAGCGCGCTAGGGGTAATGGGCTCGTTCTCAACTCAAGAAGGAAGCGCCCTCACGGCGCGTGTGACGGGGCAGCCGGCGGGAGCAGTTGGATGGAACATCTATGCGGGAATTTCGCCGGACGCGCTTTACCGGCAAAACAAGGCACTGATCCCAGTGGACCAACTGTGGACCATGACCGAGGTATTTAAATCAACCGGGACCTTGCCGGGGAGCGGGCAAACTTTGGAAACGGTCTTGCGAAAGCGTAACGTTCTGCGGAGGGGCTGACAATGGGGCAAGCAGCAGCATCAATATGCGTCGACAGATTTCTGGAGATTATGAGATCTGAAACCGGACTGATAGGAGCGCTGAGGGTCTTAAGCCCGCTGACAGGGCTTGAAATACCAGATCTCACTGATCGTCAGATTCTTGGTAGCAACGTGAGCTACGAACTACTGGAGAAAACGGTTGGGGCAAAGTATCCATCCGTACATATTTATTGCGATAAGGTATCGAACACGTTGCGGGAAAAGTTCCGTTCGTTTTCCGGTACGGTTCAACTTACAGCGGAAGTACGAGTAAGTCAAGACCGGCTAGAGGGCATTGAGGACACGTTGAAGCAGTACACGGATGCCCTGACGTCAGTGCTGGACCACAACCGGGGCGACTGGGCTCCTGGAGTGCAATTCACGGGTGGGTACGAGATCGCCTATCAGCCTGTGAAGCATGGCGGTAAGAATTTTCTGCAGACGGCAAAAATAGGCTTTGCCGTGAACGTAAGCATGTAAGCGAAGGGTGAATCAATCCAAATGTCTTGTATATCGTCAAACAATAATCGTTTTTACGTGGCGCCCGAGGGGACCTATGGCGCTGTATCCGCGGTAACAGCGGCTGCTCGAATACCAGCCGTAAGCTTGTCAATTCGTCATCGGGTGGACCAACCCAATCGCCGTGACAAAACCGGAAGCCGAACTTTTGTGGGCTCGCCAGCGGGTTTCCGCTCGCGAACACAATTTGAACTGGAAACATACATGACCTCGTGGAGTGCGCAGGATCAGTTGCCTGGACAGCATCCGCTATTTACGGCTGCTCTTGGCGGTCAAGCCGTGAAGGTGGTACCGGGGACGGTTGCGTCGGCGCCGACTAACAAACAGTTGGCATTTTCCACGGCGCACAACTTGACGGTAGGAAAGGCGATTAGCTTCGGAAGCGAAATCCGGTTTGTGGAAGCAATCGTGAATGCGACTAGGGTGTTGTTGAATGCACCCTTTTCTATCGCACCGACGGCCGGTTCGCCACTGAGTCCAACAGCATCGTTTTCGCTGGGCGAAACGGTGGGCAGCGTCAGTCTGTTCGACTATTGGAGCCCTTCGACGGCATTACAACGCATCCTTACCGGAGCCGCGGTGGACAAACTGAAGATCAAGGTTAACAGCGACTATCACTCGTTCGTATTTTCGGGCGAGGCTCGGGATGTTGTGGACAACTCCACGTTCACCGCCGGATTGGGTAGCCTAACCTCCTTCCCCCCAGAACCGGATTTGGCGGCGTTCGACTATTCCGCAATTCCGGGCAATCTTGGCCAAGCCTGGCTGGGAACAACCGCGACGCAATTTCTGACTTTGACCGATGCGGAGATTGTGGTGGACAACAATCTGGATTTGCGCAAGAAAGAATTCGGTTCAAGCGGGCCGTGTTGCATCACGGCGGGCGAGCGGAACGTCAGCCTAAAATTCAACCTCTTCCAGCAGGACGACGAGGCAACCGCAGCGCTTTACCAAGCAGCCAAACAGAGGTCGCCAATCAGTGTGTTCTTTCAGCTTGGCCAACAATCCGGCCAACTCTTCGGTCTCTACATGAAGAGCGTAATTCTGGAAGTTCCCGAGTACAATGATCGCGACACTCGCGTGCAATGGCAATTTTCAGCGAGTCGAGCGCAGGGCACGGCGAGCGATGAACTGTTCATGGCATTCGCCTAATCCCATGAATTACGAAAGCACAAAGACGATCCCCTCGGCGACGTTCCCTGGGGTGCGAATCACCATTCGCCGAATGACGCTGGGGCGGCGATTGGAAATGATTCGCCAGATAAGAGAGCGAGCCAAGAAATTGGAGTTCCATCAGGCGGGTGACTCTCTTGAGGACATCTTGAGCAGCAGTATGTTGGCTTGCGAAATCGAGAGGATTTACCTTGAATGGGGCTTGTCCGGAGTGGAAGGACTTGAGATCGACGGCGTGCCGGCAACCAAGGAATCCTTATTTGAAAGTGGGCCGGAGCCTCTTTGCAAGGAAGTTATAGAGGCGGTCAAAGCGGAAATCTTCCTGACCGAGTCTGAAAGAAAAAACTGAAAGTCGCCTTCCATTTCCAATTCGCCAATCAGTCCGGCTGGAAGTGCGACAAATGCCGTAAGGCCGGACTGGAAACAAGAAGAAACTGCGGATACCTGGATATTCAGACTGACGGTCCAAAGGCCGTGGTTTGGGCTCGCGGACAGGTGGGCTCAACAGAATGTCCGGTTAGTTTCATCACGGCTGAGAGCTCGGCATGGATTGAACAATTTCATCTGTGGAGAGTTTCATCCAAACCAGACTTAATGATGCTCTCTTCAAAAGATGGGGAAGCCATCGCAGTGCTGGATAACGAATGGAGGAAGGAGATTAATGAAACGGCCTAATGATTTGGCGAGTTTAGTGGAAACTTTAACTGCAAACAGTTTGACTCTTGCAGGCATAGGCAGTATTGGCGGATCGGTTGGAAACGACCGGAACGCTGTGAACGGAGACTCCGCGGCGGCCTCGAATGGTCTGGATCCGTTGCTGACACAACTTAAGCAGATTGCGTCAGAAAGCCATCCCGCGTCGGTGACGACAGGCTCCAGGTCTCAACAGACATCTAGCGCGACTGATTCCGGCAATTTGGGTCTGGATGTTCTTAAGGGTGTGGCGACGGCGGTCACAGGCGGGCTGATTCCTTTAGCCTCAGGGTTGATCAAACTCTTTTCTGGTGGCACGGACGCGCCGCCTGATCCGTTGACGCGGTTCGCGCTCCCACCGTCAATTCAGGCGGAGACGGGGCTGAACGGTTCGGGTGGATTGACTTTAGTGGACCGCAACGTGAACGGCGACGTTCGCGGCATCAATCCGCCGGGCGCGACAAATATTACCGTTCAAGTCAATGCGATGGATTCGCAGTCATTCATGGACCGCAGCGGCGACATTGCGCAGGCGGTGCGCTCTGCCATGTTGAACTCAAGCGCATTGAATGAAGTCATCCAGGACATGTAGGGAGTGGAGATAAGGATATGAGTGCTTTTCCAAAACTAAAGACGCAAGCAGTGGCCCAATATCCAAGCAGCCGAGACAGGAGTTACCGAACCAGGGTCATGAGTTTCATTGATGGCCGGGAAGAGCGGTTCCGTGACTTTTCCAAACCATTGCTGATGTGGACCGTGGACCTGAGTCTGCTTGACCGCGACGAGATGGCGGCATTCGAGGAGTTCTTTATCGAACAAGATGGCGCGTTGAACGTTTTCGACTTCACCGACCCTTGGGATGAAACAGTTCACTCCGGATGCACGCTTGAGAACTCAGAGGTGTGGTTCAGACATGACCGGCCGCAATCCGGTTCAACCAAGCTTGTGGTTCGTGGAAGTGGGAGCTAGGAATGCTTTTCTATCCACAACTCCAAACCGGGAATGTCGCTCAGTTCCCCTTGAAGAAACACCTGCGATTGAGGACAGTTGAAAACCAACTGATGGATGGTTCACGCGTTATTCAGCGAGGACTACAACCCTTGGCTACTGAGTGGGAACTGCGATACAACGGCCTGTCGGACATTGAGCGAATCGCGATTGAACAGTTTCATTCGCAAACGGAAGGCCGACTGCAACCGTTTACCTTTCTGGACCCGACGTCCAACTTATTGCGTTGGTCGGAAGACCTGAGCAAGACCGTTTGGACGCGCGATGCGGGGCTGGCTGTTACCGGTGGAATCGCTTCGCCAGACGGTGGCGTGCGAGCGTCGCGGTTGACGAACAATACAGCAATCGCGCAGAAGATCAAGCAGACCGTCTCCGCTTCGGGCAGCTTTACTTATTGCTTCAGCGTTAAGGCCAGAGCCACGCAACCTACTACGTTTTTTCTTTTTATAGGCGAGGGTTCAAGCAGGATCACGAAAGAATTGGTTGCCGAAACAGGATGGGGACTTTATTGGATAACCGGCAACTTTCAATCAAGCGCCGAGGCTCTGGAATTTGGAGTCGAGACCTCAGTTGGCCAAAGCCTCGAGATTTTCGGCATGCAAGCGGGACCCCAACCTGGCCCCGGAGACTACGTGCGAACGGGCGCCACCAGCGGCGTCAATAGTGGGGTGCGCTTCACCGACGACCGAATTTCGATCACAACAAGCGGCCCCGACGACACCGCAATGACAGTTCGACTAACTACGACAGGATAACGAAACTATGCCTTCAATCACAGAACAAAAAGAATCGCAGGTTCATGACACGCCTGTACTATTGTTTGAATGCCAGTTCGCCGATGGGCACACGGAAGCATTCAGCACTCATCGCTTGACGATTGAAGGCATAACGTATCGCGCCGCGGTTCTAAGCCACAACGCCTTTGACTTCCGGACCTTATCTGGCGACGCGATAGATGCATCGGCACGCCTAAGCTTGACGCTTGCAAACGCCGATTCCTATTACTCTGAACTCGAGTCAACACAAGGGTTCAAAGGCGCAAGGCTAGTAGTAAAGTTTCTTTTCTATGATCTAAAAACGAACGCGCCTGCATCGGAAATCATCGCTCTATTTCGGGGCGTTGCTAATTCGCCTGAAACAATCACGGAATCGCAGTTCCGGTTGTCTTTCAACAATCGGCTGAGTCTGCAACGAACGCTGCTTCCAAACATCCGCATACAGAAGCGGTGTCCGTGGACCTTTCCTGCAACGCACGAACAGAGGCTGGAGGCTATTGACGGCGGGCCGAAGGGACAATTCTCCTCGTTCTTCCATTGTGGATACTCCTCTGGCGAAACAAACGGCACGGGGAATGAGAATGGTTCGGGTCCTTTCACCTCCTGTGACTACACTCGCAGCGCGTGTGAACAGAGGGGAATGTTCAAGAAGGATAGCGCAAACAACATCACGCGCAGATTCGGAGGCATCGAATTTGTTCCATCGTCGATACTTGTTCGCGGGTATGGCGATAAACAATCCACCCAATCCGCAGTGCTTGAGAACGAGGCCAAGTTCAACGACTTCGTCCCATTGGTTTACGGCACGGCTTGGTATCAACCACCGGTAACGCTTGCCCGCAACGATGGTAACCTCACGCGCATGGAAGTGCTCCTTGGTGTTGGGGAAATCGAAGGACTTCTCAAAGTCATCGTGAATGGAGTTGAGATTCCCGCAGGCCGCCAAGGGCAGAACATGACGGCCACTGGATGGTTCAACATCGTTAGCACGGGCAACCGCACAGGAAATTTCAATACGGATTTCTCCGACGGCGCCGGGAATCCGCTAGGCGATCCGTATGGAAGCTTTGCGTACCTTTCCGTTGTTGTGCCCAATCGAATCTCTAACGGACAAACGCTCCCCACTGTGAAAGTTCTGCTGCAAGGGATGAAGCTGGACCGCTTTGCGGAAGATGGCGCTTACATTGCCACCGACTTTAACAACAACCCCGCCTGGGTATTGCTTGACCTGCTTCGCCGTAGCGGATGGGGCTTGGAAGAACTCGACATGGCATCCTTCGCACATACTGCCGCCTGGTGCGGTCAATTAATCGCGTCGAAGGATTTGAATGGAAACGCCGTAACCATTGCCGCCAGGCAGTGCAATATGGTTGTGCGGAAGCGTAGGAGTGCGGCCGAACTCATTCGCGGCGTTCGCACCGCGGCCGCCTTGTTTCTTACCTTCGCTCCCGATGGCAAGCTACGTCTTGTTCCGGAAACGACGCTTGCCGAGCAGCAGCCGGTGAAACCGCTGGGCAGCAATGCTGTTCAAATCCTGAACGGCGGTTGGCCTGCTTATGAGTTTGGCGATGGCTCGAATGGGTTCTCCGGCATTCTGAGCCGTGACAATGGAGAGCCGACTATTCGCCTGTTTAGTCGGGGTTCTTCCGACGCACCCAATCGTTTTAGCGTAGAGTTTCAAGACGCGTTCAACGAGTACCAGCAAGACAGTTTTTCCTTAATCGACATTGAGGACGCGCAAATTACCGGTCAGGAAACGAGCGCCAGTTTGCCGGCGTTGGGGCTGCCCAACTTCGACCAGACGGCACGCATCACGCGGCTGCAGCTACGCAAATCGATCCGCGGAAATAAGTACGTGGAATTCGACACCTCTGTAAAAGCGTTCTACATGCGGCCTGGCGACCTGATCACCCTTACGTACCTCAGAGAAGGACTGGACCGTGCGCTTTTCCGCATTGTCAAAGTCTCCCCTGGCGTAAACTATCGTAGCGTCAGTATCACGGCACAGGTTCACGATGACGCTTGGTACTTGGAGGCGGCCGGAGACGGTTCGCTGGCCTCAGGTAGGCAACCAGGGTATGAGGTTGGCCTTCCCCGCCCCTTAATTGGAAGCGTCCTCCATACCGATGGAACCAGCGATTTCGGAGTCACCGAAAGTGTGTCCAGTGACGGTCAGTCCGTGCAGTTGACCGTTTCGTTCACCGAGCCTAGAAGGACGGCAAACTCCGCTTCTGGAATACCTATCCTGTCGCTTGTCCCTCAAGTGGATTCCGTCGGTGGTTCGATTGGGGCAAACCAGATCCTGTACTACGCCGTCACCAGCGTCGATGCAGCTGGTGGCGAATCGGGTCTTTCGTTCGTAGTTCGCGCGGAAATTCCGGCGGGCACAAATACGCACAAGGTCACTTTGCGGCAAATCAGTCTCAGCAGTAAGTCTGTAGCGTTCAATGTATATCGCGGAATCAGTCCACAGAGTTTGTTGCGAATTGACGGCGCCGTTGCGCCTTCGAACACATTCGTGGACGCTGGAGCCACGCTGCAATTGATTAGCCCGCCAGACGTCAACTACAATTCGGCAAACTTCTATTACCGCGCCGAACTGGAGACCGAACATACGGTCAATATCTTCAGCGCGAATACAATCGGCAATGACACCCTCTTCTGGCTGCCCCATACCTTCGAGGGTAAGGTGGTGCGTATCACACACGGGAAAGGAGCAGGCCAGGAGCGATTGATATCGACGACTACAGGAACGACCATCACAACCGCTACGGCCTGGACAATTCTTCCGGATGCCACCAGCTCGTTCGTCATCCTGCAACCAAGTTGGATTTTTGCGGCATCCACGCCAACCAGTCCGGCAGTGTTTGACGTGGCGGGACTAGCGGAGACCACGATTCATATTTCGGGCCGGGCGGCGAACGCCAACGACAAAGAGTCGGCCTATGAACTGTCTCCCATTACACGATGGCAATTGGGATCTTCAAGCGGCGGCGCAGTCGATTCTGACGTCCCTCCGGAACCGGTTTTTGGATTGCTTACAACGGGCGGCGGACGGGTTTACCTCGGGACAATTGGATTCCCGACCCTGACCAACACGCACACAATCGAATCGGGCACTTTGAGCGTTTTCTATCTTGATGAATTGGGCGGTCCATCGGGTTTGACCGTTGGCGCTGCATTGAACGGAACAGATACTACGCTGACGATCAGTCCAGCAAGAAACCTGGCCGTCGGCTCTAGAGTACAGATCTTGGCGGAAATACTAACGATAGAATCAGCGATTCCAGGTGGAACCCAGTACGTGGTTTCGAGGGGTGATTTTGAAACCGAGATTGCCGCGCATGCAGTTGAAGACGTTGTCTATCCGTTGCAACAGAAAGTCTATATCATTCCCTTTGCGCGGAACTTCTTTGGAAGCCCGGGAAGCAGTTTCTATGCCTATTCGCTCGATCTACCCAATTGCCGGATTGGCGCGGCGTCCCTGTTTCTTACAAACCGCGTGGGCGATTCACCGCTAGGACAGCAGCGCTATACAGGCACTACGGATTATGGAATGCGCACCCTCTCCGGAGGTCAAATCACGCTGCAGGTTGACGGATTTTTGTCCATTGAAAACGATGCCGCACCGCCGATCCGAGTTGATACCGCGACCGCCATCCGAGACATTTACGCAATGGTTAACGATGCGCCAACGGGCGCTCCAATCCTTTTGCACTTGTGGCAGGATACGACGCTTCTGGCGGAGCTCACCATCCCTGTTACGAATCCAGCCACGAAGATATCAAACATTGTTAATGGATTCGGACTACCGCCGCTTGATCCATCAAAACGGCTGAAGCTGGACATCTTTTCCGTTGGCAGCGCGGTGAACACAACTCCTGGCGCTGATTTGACGGTAACGGTGAGGCTATAACCGATGTCAGAACAAATTGCGAAATTTCAGCCTGACCGTGATTTGCAGGTATATTTTCTACGCCCGTCTGCAATCGCTTCGATAAGCCAAGCTACGCCAGACGGATTTCTACTTTCGGGATCCTGGCGCCAGCAGTTCGATTGGGCCGTTGTTGAATGGAACCGCGACAACGTGTTCGAACATCCGTTGTTTCGGAATCTTCCTGATGGCGACCTCAGGGGACTCACTCTGACCTATGACGAGGAGCGCACCAATTGCATTGCGGTGGACTCTGATCTGTATCCCACGGTCGATTGGCCATTCTTGCGGCTGTGGGTTCAGTCGACTACGGGCGAGGAGATTTTGTTCGCTCCACTGAAGGGCAATGCAGTTCCAATAGCGGGTAGCTATGTATGTCCCACGGCACAGTTTACCTTGACAGGCGCCCCAGTGAGTGGAGAATACGTTGGCCTTGCATGGTTGGACAAACATTACACGCACCAGATTCTGGGCGCTGATACGTTGACATCCATTGCCGCCGCCATCGCGCTGAGCATCAACACTTTTTCCACACAGATGACCGCGACTAGTGCTGGAGCAGTAATCACGCTGACTTACTTCGGCGAAGGTAACACCGTAGCCAATAGCAAAGTGGGGGCAAATGGCAATCGATTGGGGGCTTATGGCCATTCCTCGAATGCCAGCCTTTCATGGACTCCTTCCGATTCTCTTTTTTCAGGCGGAACATCGCCAACCAAATGGCGATATACGATCGATTTCTCGAATCTAAAAGATACGACAGGCACGGTAATTCCGCTTTCAAAGTTGACGAACGTGCGCAAAGTTCGGTGGACCTATGCTGCCGAAGTGCAATGGGGTTCGTTCCAACGCTCGGACTTTGAGGTTCGCATCAGCAACTGGTCAGTCACTGGCTCCAATAGGATTCAGAAAGTAGCTGGCGCGGGCAGCAGACGCATTGAGGATGATGCAAAGGAGGTCCTTTACGCGCCGGCGGGATCATGGACCAACAAGCGTGGAAATTTCTCTGGCGGAACCATATCGTTTGACACGACACCAGGTTGCAGCGCGTCGATCCCCTATACATGTCCCTCTAGTCACCAGCTTTGGTTAGGGACAAGGTATGTGCCCAGCGGAGCCTCGGTGGTGATTCGCGTCGATGGAGCAATCGTGAAAACTCTTGAACTCAGCCTCGTCGCTGAAGATGTCTTGTGCCGGATCTTAGTTGGAACTTTTGGACCAGGGCAACATAGCGTGTCTTTTACTCACCGCGGCTCCAGTGGTCAGTATTTTTACTTTGACTTCCTCGAAATCGCGCTTCCTGTTGATTTCGTTTCCAACCAGCCGGTGATTGAAGACTTGACGCTGGCCACCGATTGGGATACCGATCACTCCTTGGCTCTGCCTGCGGAACGAACAGCGTGGATGATCCATTCGCTTGGCTTTCGCGGACGGGTCAATCACTATGCCGGAGCGCTCGTGTTTTATGAAATGGAGCGGTTCAATCATCAATATGCATCCGCGGTGATTTCGTTTTCAGGGACAGCGACGCCAAGTAGTATCACGACGATAGTTCTTGGCCCGGCTCCTTTCACAACGTTCGCCCATCTTCACTTGTTCGGAGACACGCCGGCTACAGTCGCCAAAGCGTTTGAGTTGCTGATTAACAATGGGTCTACCGGAATTCGAGCAACTACCTCTGGAGGGAATCTAACGGTATATGCAAGGGCTTTAGGTTCAGCTGGGAATCAAATTCAGCTCACTGCGAGTTCTAACGATTCGGCGCTAACCCTTTCGGCGTCAAGCACTCATTTGACCGGCGAATCCGAAGGGTACTGGCGCACCGATCTGACCGCTAGTCCGAGGCTGAACAAGGCAGCAAGAGACTGGACTTCAGGGTTCGCCACCGCGATTAAGACCTACGGGATTGATTTGACCGTCGCCTTCAGTACTGAACTGAAGGACGGTGATCCTAGTCTGGCTGCGGGGATTGCGCAGCGCTACCCTAATGGGGCCGCTGTGCTTTTGGACACGCCGGCGATTCAGACGAATTTTTCGCCAACCAGTCTAGCCTACTGGCGCGAAGTTCACTCTGAAATGGCGGGAATTCTCTCCGCCGTTGGAGTGGTTCCGTACCTCCAATTAGGCGAAGTTCAGTGGTGGTATTTTCCATTGGCTGGCGTGGGCATGACGTTTTACGATGCTTATACGAAGAGCACATTCTTGGCGCAGTACGGCGTTCCGATGCAAACGATTCCGCTACGGGAATCAAATCCGTTGCTGTTTCCAAACGAAGTACAACACCTGCAAAACCTATTGGGAGCATTCACCACTCAATTGATGAGTTATGTAAAAGCTGCGCATCCCACCTGCAGATTCGAGGTTTTGTTCCCGCCAGATGTGAACGATTCGCTTCTGAATACCGCGGTGAACTACCCTGTATCGGACTGGACACCGGCAACCCTGGATTGCTTGAAGACAGAAAGTTTCACGTACACTTTTGAACGAGATTTGAACAAATGCCGGTACAGCGTGGAATACGGGATTGCAAAGGGCTTTCCGGCGAATAAGCGTAGTTTCCTAGTTGGTATCGGCGATTCGACAACCACTTGGATTAAAGAGGTCGAGATTGCGAAGTCGGAAAATGTGGAGTCGATCGTACTGTTTGCGTTGGATCAATTCTGTCTAATTGGATACGATTTACCGCTGTTTCCGGGCCGAAGAAGTAGCCAGCAAACAGAGAGCAGGCGATGATCGCTCAGTCTTTGGATGTGGTGCTAAGTGTCTCTAGCTCCCGCCAAATGTTGTCGTCGTGGGGCCGCCAGGCATCGCTCATGTGGCCTGTGAAATGGATTTCGAACACCCGAAGGGTGCCGTGTCCGAATGGGCAAATCCATTCAGTTTGAGGAGAGCCTAGCCGGAAGATTTTATCCCAGGCCCCTGCGCCGACCGGCATGCGAAGACGGCGTAGGCAAGTTCGGCACCGAAAGCGCTGGTCAATTACAACAAGCGTAAGAGCGCCCAGAAAAGTTAGGCCGAACAACATGAAGGCAAAAGTCCATGGCAGGTCTTGCCAGGGCTCCGAGGTGAAGTCGCCAAAGGTGGTCCGCTCGGGAAGAAGCTTGGTTAGGCCAATTCCAATCCCCGAGAAAACTATGCCGGCCACCAATAGCTTGGAGACAAAGTATCCCCAATATTTCATAATTGATTAGACTCCGTTGTTCAAGAAAAAGTTGCCGGATTGCTACCAATTAATACGGTCTAGCTGCGCAATAAGTTCCGTGCTAGAAACCAAACATTCGCCGGACGTTCCGCTAAACGTCGCATAAAGTATGGATACCAGGCCTCTCCGTAAGGAACGTAGAGCCGAAGATTGAAACCTTGTTGGCGAATCTGCTGCTGCAAGTCCCGGCGGACGCCGTAAAGCATTTCGAATTCAAATTCTGATGGAGAAAGATCGATCTCCTTCGCGAACGCCGTCGCCTGCTGAAGTATTGCTGGGTCATGCGTGGCGATGGCTGGAAACTTGCCATCTTCTAATAGGATGCGCATTAGCCGAAGGAACGCTTTGTCAACTTCCGATTTTTCAGCCATGGCTAGAACCGCTGACTCGTTATAGGCGCCTTTGCAAAGGCGAATCGGAATTCCTAGTTGGTTCAGTCGATGAACGTCGGCTTCGCTTCTATAAAGATAGGCCTGAATCACGGCCCGAATGCTTCCATGCTTCAGATGCATGGCTTCGACAATTTGGAGCGTTCGGTCGGTGTACGCCGATGATTCCATATCAACTTCCACTCGGGTCCCGGCTTGCTTAGCAAGCATCACAAGCGGCTCCAGGTTAGCGATACCTTCTTCCATGGACAAATCGAGTCCAAGTTGAGTGAGCTTGATAGCGACCGTTCCGCCGATGGAAAGTTGGGCAAGACTAGACAATGCTCCGAGCACCGCGGCTCCAGCGGCCTTGGCCTCTTGGACCGTACCAACGTTTTCGCCGAGGTGATCAAGGGCGGTTTGGATGCCCTGATCTCCCAGAGTTTTGGCCAAGGAAATGCCATCTTCGAGACTCAATCCCGCAATGAAGCGGGAAGTCAGCGCATGTGCCGTTGAAGATGATTCCATCCAGCGTCGCAAGGAACGATTCTGAGACATCCATAGAAAGCTGTTTCTTAGCACTGTCAGCCCCTTAAACATCGAGTCCGACTGCCCGCATCAGTTCAAGGGCATTGGATTTTGACACAACCCCTGGCCTCATGCGGTAGTCGAATCGCAGCACCCCGTTTTCGAGGTGATCTTCAAAGTGCATGTTGCGAACTCTTGCATCTTCCAATTGGGTAAGTGACAAGTCGTGAGTCGTCACCATACCCACTGAGCCGCTATCGAGTAAGCCGCACAAGATTCCGGCCGCGCCGATTCTGCGGTCGTGCGAGTTCGTGCCGGCCAATAATTCATCGAGGAGAAAGAAAACCGGATGTTCGTCCTTGGTCATCTCCACGATTTGTTTCAGCCGCAAAATCTCAGTGTAGAAGCGGGACCTGCCCTCGGCTAGGGAATCAATAGTTTGAATGGAAGCTCCCACATTCAAAGGAGTCAGCCGGAAAGTAGTAGCTCGGACCGGGGCTCCAGCCAACGCAAGCACCGTATTTACACCTGCGGTGCGTAACAAGGTGCTTTTCCCTGACATATTCGAACCACTGATGATTACGAAAGGCTGGGCAGAGGACAGTGACAGATCGTTGCGAATCATAGCCGAAGACTTTAATAGAGGATGACCGAGTCCTTGTGCTTCCCAAACGACTCCGTGCGCGGGGTCAAGCACTTCTGGGAACAGGTCCAGCGGATGTTCGTACGAATAGGCAGCTAAAGACAGGGCGGCTTCGATTTCACCGACCGCATCCAACCACTTTCCAATCATGGGAGCGTGCGCTTTTCGCCATGATTCAACGCTGAATGCTAAGTGGATCGCCACCAAGAAGATGAGGTTAAGCAATTGCATGGCTGGATTCCGTAAAGAGTCGATCCATTGGGCCAGTCGAGCCAGTCTGGCAACAGCTACCGAGGGCGGCTCGCCATCCGTTTCCAGGGTTTGCCTCAGGTGAACCAGATACGGTGCGGAGAATTTTTCTTTTTCGATGCGGGCTAGCACCGCAGCCAAAAGTTGCAGGTCGCCGGCTGCGCCAGCGGCTGACATCAGGATCGGCGAGATCTGGCCGCGCAATGTAAATCCGTAGACAGAAGTCAGCGCCAAGCCAGCCAACAGCAACCAAACATGTCCGGTTGAATACCAGACGGCCAACCCGGCAACATTGATGATTGCCAAGGGAAAAGCAAGGAACTGCTGAAAACCACCGCGCAGCACGACGGGGTCTTTCGCCCACTGCCTTAGCCGGGAAGGATGAACGCCACTACGAGCCTCTTCGCCAAGAACCGCGAGATCTTCGCGCAAATCCAATTTGGTTGCCAACTCGGCCACAGCTTGCTGGCGGGCGCGGATTGAATCAGGAGTCGAAGCGTGGCTCAGCCAATTAGCCAGGCAGTCTTCCCCCATTCGGGTCCTTGCCGAATTCATGAGTTGAAACAAGCTGGCCGGTCCGAAGAGGTCCAAGTCTCGGGCATATGGGTGCTGATTGTCGAGGAATCGATCCCCGGTTTCTCCATGCCCCTGCCATTCGTCATTCATCCTGGCGAGGCCTCGCGCGTAATACCGCTGGATACGCATGGCCCGCTCCATTGCCGCCAAGACCTTGCTGTGCCAGACCATCAGTATGATGAAGAGCACTAAGGGAACCAGAAGTATCGGCCAGGAAAAGAAGGAACGAAAGCATCCATAAATCAAACCTGCTGTAATCAACGCTACAACAAGGCGAAGATTCCCGATCTGAATGTGCTTTCGTTCGCACTGTTTTGCGGCAGCGGCAGCTACTTCAGCGCGGCCGGCGTATTGGGAGCTAGGATCGTTTTTGGAAGTCAACCTACTTTTATTATCTTCTTTCCACTTGGGTGGAACCCATTTTCTACTTTCGGCGTCTGTGTGCGGGAGACCGGCAGTATCCAAGTGCAATCAGTGAAGGGTACAATGGATCGATTCTTGAGTAACGAAAAATAAGGAGAAATTACGTATGGATCTAATGGGTCAATTAGGAGATCTGCTCAACCAGTACGGTGGCGGGCAGAGTGGTCAGGCGGAAGAGGAAGTAGAACAACACTTCGACCAATTTGCGAAAGCGGCGCCGGCTAGTTCGATGGCCGAGGGATTGCTCGCCGCGTTTGCGGACACGCAGCAGACTCCGTCGTTTGCCAATCAGACGGCATCTTTATATGGAGCTTCCGGCGGCGATACAAAGGCTCAGGTCTTGAACGCATTACTGGCCGTCGGCGGCCCAATGTTAATGCAGAAGATGGCGGGCGGTGGCGGCGGATCCATGCTCGGCGGCTTGCTGGGTGGTGGGGGTGGCGGCGGAATTACTGGGATGCTGGGGGGCTTGCTTGGGGGCGGCGGACCATCAATGCTCGAAGGCTTGCTTGGCGGCAAGCAACATGTTACTCCCGAAATTGCGGCCCAAGTGCCGGATTCGGTAGTCGAAAAACTGGCGGACCAAGCGGCTGAACAGGATCCCGGCATTATGGGGCAGTTGAGCCAGATTTATGCAAATCATCCGACGCTGATCAAAACACTTGGTGGCGCGGCGCTGACGATTGCTATGTCCAGAATGGCTGATCGATCGCGCCAGGGTTAAGTTAGAATACGATACCGTTCCCGGCGAATTTCGCGCGGGTTTCTTCCACGAAACTCGCGCGTTTTCTTTTGATGGGGCACGTTGCCCCGCCAAATTGGCCTTCATTGATTGAGTCAGGTTTTGACCGGACTTGAGGGAATCACGGAACTTTCGTTCCGCAAGATCGCCTTGGCAAGGATCGACACAGAGCTATAGCATAAGAGGACTAAAACATTCAAGGAGCAATATGGGAAATCCAGTGATGCAGTTTCAGATCATCTCGAAATCGCCTGAAGAGACTTCGGCGTTTTATGCAGGCCTGTTCGGCTGGAGGATAGATGCGAACAACCCGATGGGTTATCGTCAGATCAATACCGGCTCAGAAGCCGGTATTCAAGGAGGGATCTGGCCGGCTCCGCCGCAAGCGCCAAATTTCGTCCAATTATTCATGGCGTTGGATGATGTGAAGGCGACGCTGGCAAAGGCGGAGCAGATGAGAGCTAAAACGCTGATCCCGCCGACGATGCTTCCCGAGGGCGATGAAATGGCGGTCTTGCACGATCCGCAGGGCGTGTCCTTCGCGATTTGGCGCAAGGCTCCGGCTAAATAGATGAAGGTAAACTATTGTGACAGAACCCGAAGCTAGGCATGGATCCGGGTTATTATAGTAAGACTCAAATTTAGAACCCGCATCAAAATGGCATTTTCTCGCAACCAAATAACACTCATCGCCGGTATGGCGCTTCTTTCCGTTACAGGACTTCTGGCGCAGACAACAGTGCCGCCTCCGACCGCGGCTCCTCAAGAGCCGGCTCGTAAGCCATCCATCGCGGCGGCAGGGTCCTCGTCCTCCTCGGTGGTGGAGAAGACAACGTATATCCGAAGGGTCACGCTAGGCGCAAGTCTAACGGTCATGGGGTTGGACACGCTCAAAGATAATTCCACTTCCAACGTCGGGACAGCTATCGACGCGCTCTATTCGACAACTGCCGTTAGCAAGCGAATTGGATATGGCGTCACCGGGCAGTTAGCGATCACAAACCACATTTCGGTAGCTTCGGGATTCTACCTTCGCAAGACCGGCTATACCATGCACAGCGACGTTTATACGGGTGTCCCTAATCCCATATCGCTCATCGATCTGCGCAAGCACACGATAACCGACGAAACGACGAACGCCCGCTACTACGATATTCCTTTTACTATTCGCTACTTCGTCAAGGGGCGGCAGGTCAAAGGGCCGCACGTCTATCTGGAAGGCGGCGGTGTTTCGCGCCGGGTCAGCGGCATCAGCACTTCAACCGACATAAGCGTTGGTTCGGCGGATGCGGTGAACAACAAGACCGCCATCAAGCCCGCTAAGCAGACTGTGACCGGCATGGTAGCTGGCTTCGGCGTTCATTTGGTTGACCCTATCGGCCTGCGGGTAATTCCCAGCGTCCGGTATACGCGTTTCCTGGATACCAACTTCAACTCTTTCTCCACGGTACCGAAGAAAAACCAAATTGAAGCGATGATTACGATTGGGTTCTAATTTCGTCACCGGCCTAGTACCGATTTTCACTACAATAGTTGTTTGACACCAAGCGCGGACGGGCATCGTTTGGCGCTTGCTAAAATCTGTCGACTCCTACAAATGCGGCGAGTGATCACTACTATCGACGTCCCGGCCAGCGGAACACTTCGCGTGCCGGTGGGAACAATCGTCACGCCGTCGGCCAAGGAATTGGCCCAAGAACGCGCAGTGCCCATCGTTGAGACTCCCGAGAGTGAAATGAACGGGATTGCTCCTCTCGATAAAACCGTGGGAATCGGCAGCGATCACGGTGGCTTTGAGACTAAGGAAAAGCTGAAGCCGGTTTTGGAAGAATTAGGCTACACGATTCGCGACGTTGGAGTTTACGAGGAAAAAGCGGCGGATTATCCGGACATCGCCGAAAAAGTCGCGGACATGGTAAGTCAGGGGCTGGCCTTTTGCGGAGTTGTGATTGATGGAGCCGGAATAGGATCGTCGATGGCGGCGAACAAAGTGCCGGGTATACGGGCATCGCTTTGCTGGGATCGATCCTCGGCGCGGAACGCGAAAGAACATAACAATGCCAATGTCCTGACGATGGGCGGTAAACTGATGACATTGACCCAATGCGAAGCGATACTGCGGACGTGGATGACTACCCCGTTCGCCGGCGGCCGTCATGCCGCTAGAGTAGATAAGATCACGGCAATTGAACGAAAGCATTTGAAATGAACCCGTCGGAACTCGATCAACTAGTTGCACAAATCGGCGAAGAAATCCTGGCGCGAATGAGCTCGAAGAAGCTCGACCGCGCGGAAGGTTTGGGTCTGCCAGGATCGGTGTGTCCTGGATGCACGCAGCGCTGCGCCCAGACGTGCGAAGCTAAGACGCGAGCGATTATCGCCTGTGGAGCTGATCGCGTTTCCGCCAGTGAAAAGCTTACTCGAATCGCGCCGGAAATCGCCTCACTAATCGACCATACATTGTTGAAACCCGAGGCTAACGAGACTGAGATTAGGAAGGTTTGCGCCGAAGCGAAGAAGTATAGCTTCGCCAGCGTCTGCATTAATCCATATTGGGTGCCAGTGGTTGCCAAGGAATTGAAAGGTTCGCCCGTGAAGGTATGTACAGTGATTGGGTTCCCGCTTGGGGCGAACACGACCGACATCAAAGTTGCTGAAACAGAGACCGCCGTATTGTGCGGAGCCGAAGAAGTTGACATGGTGATTAATGTGGGCGCGTTGAAATCGGGCGACTACGAAACCGTGGAACGTGACATCCGTTGCGTCGCCCAGGCGGCCCATCGTGGCGGAGCGATCCTGAAGGTGATTATTGAAACGGCGCTGCTTGACGACCAGCAAAAGGCCATGGCATGTAGCCTGGCGAAACTGGCGGGCGCGGATTTTGTGAAGACCTCCACTGGATTCGCCAAGGGCGGGGCAACCGCCGCCGACATCGCACTGATGCGCGGAATTGTTGGTCCTAGGCTAGGGGTAAAGGCTTCGGGCGGCATTCGAAGCCTGGAGGATGTGAAAACGATGGAAGCTGCTGGTGCATCTCGCATCGGAGCAAGCGCCAGCGTAAAAATCATGGAAGCAGCGGCAGGGGGCATTTCCGAGCCCGCCAAACAGGACGGCTATTAAGATGTCCAGCCGCAAGACGACGGTGCGTTTTGAAGAACGCGCCGAACTGCTCGACTTTCTGTTAGAAGTTTCCGCCATCACTTCCGAGACGCTGGAGTTGGATCGCCTGTTGGACAACGTGGCGGAGATCATCAAGAAAGTGATTCCCTATCAGTTGTTCGCAATTCTGCTATACAACGAAAAACGTAAGGGCCTGAAGATTCGGCATGCAATTGGTCATCGCGAAGAAATCTGCAAGAATCTGTTTGTGGCGCTGGGCGAGGGCGTGACAGGAATTGCCGCGGCGGAACGCAACGCCATACTCGTGCCCGATGTAACCAAGCACCCGTTTTACTTAAACGCGCTCGATGCAGTCCGTTCGGAATTGGCTGTGCCAATGGTGGCCCGCGACAAACTGGTGGGCGTGATTGATATTCAGTCCACCAAAATTGGAGCCTTCACGGAATACGACAAGGCGTTGTTGAAGCTGATTGCCACGCGAGTGGCTGGGGCGATTGACAATGCCAGGTTATACAGGCGGCTTGATCTTCAGAATCACACCTTCAAAATTCTGCACCAGGTCTCACAGGAATTTTCGACTTTGCTCGACGTGGACGCGCTGCTGAGCAAATTAGTTGAGATCATCCGGAAGCTGATTTCGTACGATGCGTTTTCTCTGTTCCTGGTGGATGAGGAAAACAAGGTCCTGCGCCGGAAATTCGCCATTCGCTACGACGAACGAGTGGAACTGGACAACATCCCTCTAGGAAAAGGACTGACCGGCACGGCGGCTGAGACCAAGCAAACTGTGCGAGTGAACGACACGCAGGCCGATCCGCGCTACATCGCCTCGCACCCAGGCATCCGAAGCGAGGTTGCGCTGCCGCTGATCCTGAAGGGGCGGGTGATTGGCATCCTGGATTTGGAGAGCGAAAAGCTGGGCAACTACTCCGATGACCATGTCCGGATACTGCAGACGCTTGCGCCGCAAATTGCCGCGTCGATTGAAAATGCCCGGCTCTATGAAGAGTTAGCGATCCGCGAGCAAAAGATGGAAGCGGACCTGCAAGCAGGCCGCAAACTGCAATCGGTATTGCTGCCCAGTGAAGCGCCGGAGGTGAAGGGACTGGAGATCGGAATCGGCTTGCGGCCGGCTCGCCAAATCTCCGGGGATCTTTTCGATTTCTTTGAGCACGGCGAGGAAAGCGTTGTGATTGCATTCGGCGATTCCAGCGGTAAGGGAGCAGCGGCGGCTTTATACGGAGCACTAGTGGGCGGGTTGCTCCGATCGTTAGCGCCGCGAAGACGCAGTCCGGCCATCTTGCTCAAGGCGCTAAACACAACACTGCTCGAGCGCAAAGTGGAAGCGCAGTATGTGACGTTGTTGGTGCTGCGTTGGGAAGCGGCCACTCGAACCATGACCATGGCGAACGCGGGTGCCGCGACGCCTTTAATTTGCCGGGCTGGAGCCATTTTGAAGCCCACGGCGGAGGGCGTGCCTGTAGGATTGCTGGACACTCGTGACTATGATGAAGTGCATGTTCCCATGCAGTCCGGCGACTTGTTGGTGCTTTATTCCGATGGCGTCTCCGATGGGCTGAACGTGGAAGGGGATGAGTTTGGAGTGGACCGCATCGCCAGTGTCATGGAGCGCACCTCATCGAGCACACCGAAGCAAATCGTGGATGCGATCTTCGAGGATCTGGACAACTTCACTCAAGGCGCCGATCAGTTCGACGACCAGACTCTTCTTGTAATGAAAGTGAATTGATGCTTGAACCTTATTTTTACCGGGACAACGAACTAACGGTTGAAGGCGTAACGCTGGCCGATATTGCGAAGAAAGAAGGGACGCCGTGCTACGTGTATTCGAGCGCCGCAATCCTGGAGCGCTATCAGGCGTACGACAGGGCCTTTGGAATTGCGCCCCACCAAGTTTATTACGCAGTAAAGGCTAACTCAAATTTGTCGCTATTACGCATGATGGCGGAGGCAGGCGCGGGCTTTGACATCGTTTCGGGTGGCGAATTATTCCGTGTGCTTAAGGCTGGGGGCGATCCCGCCAAGGTAGTCTTTTCTGGTGTTGGTAAGAGTCGAGAGGAAGTGGAATACGCGATCGCGAGTGGCATTCATAGCTTCAATTGCGAATCGGAAGCAGAACTGGCGTTGATCAATTCGATTGCAGCGCGGCATGACGTTTCAGCGCGGGCGGCATTGCGGGTAAATCCCAATGTGGACGCGCGAACGCACCCCTATATTTCCACCGGCCTGCATGATCACAAGTTCGGGATCAACATTGATCACGTGAAGGAAATTTACGACCGCGCGGCGGGACTGGGGCACTTGAAGCTTGAGGGCGTGAGTTGCCACATCGGGTCGCAGTTGCTGGACACCAAGCCGTTGCTTGAGGCGTTGGATGGAGTGCTGGCGTTGGTGGAAAAGCTTCGGGCCGCTGGCCATCCGATTCAGGAATTGGATATGGGTGGTGGCTTGGGAGTGGCCTATACGGATGAGCAGCAGCCTCCTTCGACGGAGACTTACATTCAACTGGTGTGTAAGAAGACGGCGGGACTTGGGTTGAAGTTGATGGTGGAACCGGGGCGCAGTATTGTGGCCAGCGCCGGGGTTTTGTTGACTCGCGTGATGTACCGCAAAACAACGGCGAACAAGGAGTTCGTAATTGTGGATGCTGCGATGAATGATCTGATCCGGCCGGCGCTGTATCAAGCGCATCATGAGATTGTACCTCTGCGGCATCGCGACGCGGTAACGATCACGGCTGATGTGGTGGGGCCGGTGTGTGAATCAGGCGACTTCTTTGCGCGAGACCGTGAACTGGCGAACGTATTTAGCGGCGACTATGTGGCGCTGATGACTGCGGGGGCGTATGGGTTTGTGCAGGCGTCGAACTACAACTCGCGGCCGAGGGCTGCCGAGGTGATGGTGGATGGGGCCGGATGGAAGGTTATCCGTAAGCGCGAAACGTTCGAAGATCTAGTGCGAGGCGAATAACGTAAAGCATTTGTATTCATTGACATAAACGCCTCCGCCGTAAGAAACTATAATAGCTGTGATCGAAGAAACGGATGTGCTGGTTTTCCGAATAGAGCAAACGCGAGCTCGAAAGGAAAAAGCCGGGGAGTAAGCCCCGGCTTTCCGAATCTATCGAGCGGTAGGAGGTGGTTTATGTGACCACGTTCCTGATTAAAGTTGTCCTGCCCGCCGGATCCCGCATTAGAAGGATTTCGGTTGACGAGGATGGCCAAGTCGAAGTTGAGTTTGAACCACCACCGCCCCCTAGGCGGCGGAATTAAACCAACCTAAGAAGCAGTTCCGGTGTTAGCAGCATCGGAACTGTCTTCAGTATAGCAATAGAAATGTTGCCTTGGGGGGGCGGTCGCGTTACCCTGGAGTTCGGAGCTATCTCCTTATAAAATGTCCTGGTGGAAACGGAAAGATCCTTCAATCGCGGCCACGGCCGATGAAAGCGAAAAGACAGTCAAGACGGAAGGCCTATGGCTGAAGTGCGACTCCTGTTCGGAGATCATTTGGAAGAAGGATTTGGACAAGAGCCTGAACACTTGCATCAAGTGCGGATTCCACTTCAAGATTGATGCGCCGATGCGGCTGGACTTGCTTTTTGACGATAGCAAATGGGACGAGCACGATAAGACGTTGACCTCGACCGACCCACTGCAATTCACCGATTCGAAACCTTATAAAGAACGGCTGGCGGCGATGCGGAAGTCGACTGGGCGGAACGATGCGCTGATTGCGGCTTCGGGTACAGTGATGGGGCGAAAAACGGAAATCTGCGCCATGGATTTGCGATTTGTCGGCGGAAGCATGGGGTCCGTGGTCGGCGAGAAAATTACGCGGGCCATTGAGCGCTGCCTGCGCGATAAATCGCCGTTGGTTGTGATTTCGGCCTCAGGTGGCGCGCGGATGCAGGAGGGGGCCATCAGCTTAATGCAGATGGCTAAGATTTCGTCTGCGTTGATGAAACTGGATCAGGCGTGCATCCCCTACATCAGTATTTTGACCGATCCGACCACGGGCGGTGTTACGGCAAGCTATGCGATGCTAGGCGATTTGAACATTGCTGAGCCTGGGGCGTTGATTGGTTTCGCGGGTCCGCGTGTGATTGAACAGACCATACGGCAGAAACTGCCGGCCGGGTTTCAACGCAGCGAGTTTTTGTTGCAGCACGGCTTTCTGGATGCCGTGGTGAAGCGGCAAGAGATGAGGGATTATTTGGCCAAATCGTTGGATTTCTTCCTCGGACCAGTCCAGTGAAACTCATTCTACTTATTACTTTCGCCGCAGCTGCAAGTGCGGCTGATTACGATTTGGTGATCCGCAACGCGCGCGTGGTGGATGGGACGGGTAATCCATGGTTCCGCGCGGATGTGGGCGTGAAGGCAGGTAAGATCGCCTATATAGGATCGCTGAAAACGGCGACCGCGGATCGGGTAATTGACGCCAAGGAACGCATTGTGGCGCCTGGATTCATTGATGTCCATACGCACATTGAAGGCGGAATCGAGAAGGTCCCTCGGGCGGACAACTACCTGACTGACGGAGTGACGACCGTCGTTACGGGCAACTGTGGCGGGTCAACCGTAAAGGTGGCTGAGTGGTTAAAAGAACGGCAGGCGACGGGCTTGGGCATCAATGTATCCACGCTGATTGGCCATAATTCCGTGCGGCGCGAAGTGATGGGCACGGAGAATCGGCAAGCTACGCCGGAAGAGTTGGAGAAGATGCAGGCGCTGGTGGCGCAGGCGATGGAAGAAGGCGCCGTGGGGCTTTCCACGGGCCTGATTTACGTACCGGGCACCTACTCGAATACAGCCGAGGTGGTGGCGTTGGCCAAGGCCGCGGCAAAGTATGGCGGCGTGTATGCCAGCCATATGCGCGACGAGGGCGCCAAGATTGAAGATGCTATTAACGAGGCCGTGCTGGTGGGTAAAGAGAGCGGTCTGCGCGTTGAGCTTTCGCACTTCAAGATTGACAACAAGAATTTATGGGGCGCGAGCACGAAGTCTTTAGCACTGGTGGAAAGATACCGGCGCGAAGGTGTGGATGTGGTGGTGGATCAATATCCGTATGACCACTCCAGCACAAACCTTGGCATCACGCTGCCGAGTTGGGCGCTATCGGGCGGAGACAAGAGCCTGAAGGAACGGCTTGCCGCGCCGGAAACGAAACTGAAGATTGCCGGCGAGATGAAGGCGCATTTAAAGGACAGGGGCTTTAGTGATTATGCTTACGCCACGGTTGCCAGTTTTGCGGGCGATCATTCGTGGGATGGGAAGAACATCGCTGAGATCACCAAGCTACGGGGAGCCCAAGCCACTTTGGAAAATCAGGTGGAGACGATCTTCAACATCATGACGCGGGGCGGGGCGCAGATGGTGTATCACTCCATGGGCGATGAGGATGTGGATCGAATTATGCGCTACCCGTTCACGGCGGTGGCGAGTGACGGCGGGGTTCGCGAATTTGGCGTTGGCGTGCCGCATCCACGCGGTTATGGAACAAATGCCCGGGTGCTGGCTGAGTACGTAAGGAAGCGTAAAGTGCTGACACTGGAAGACGCGGTGCGGCGTATGACATCCCTGCCCGCGCGTACATTCGGCTTCAAGGATCGCGGCATGATTCGCGAAGGCATGGCGGCTGACTTGTTGATTTTCGATCCGGCAAAGGTGCAGGACAAAGCCACCTACCCTGATCCGCATCACTACAGCGAAGGATTTGATTACGTGACTGTGAACGGTATTCTGATGATCGACGATGGCAAGCTGACGGACGCCAGAGCGGGGCTTGCACTGAAGCGATGATTCAACTGGGCAACGCCGGGAAGCGATTCGGCCACAAACTACTTTTTGAAAATCTGAACTGGCTGATCACTCCCAATGAACGCAGCGGGTTGGTGGGTGGCAACGGCACGGGCAAATCCACACTGCTGAAAATGATTGGGGGGATGGAACCGTTGGACATGGGTGAGTTGACGAAGACGAAGGGCGTTACCACGGGCTACTTGCCGCAAGACGGGCTTTCGCTTTCCGGACGCAGTGTGTTCCAGGAAGCTATGTCAGTGTTCGACAATTTACGCGCGCTTGAGCAGGAGATGGAAACTCTTACGCATAGCATGTCGGAGTTGGACCCGTCGTCACCCGAGTATGGCGTGGTGGCGGACCGGTTTCATCGCATTGAAAGCGAGTTCACAACTCGTGACGGATATTCGTTGGAATCACAAGCTGGGGCTGTGTTGACCGGACTGGGATTTGGAAAAGACGATTGGGGCCGGCGCACTGAGGAGTTTTCGGGTGGCTGGCAGATGCGCATATCGCTAGCGAAGCTGCTGCTGGAAAAACCCAACATGCTGCTGCTGGACGAGCCGACCAATCACTTGGATTTGGAAGCGCGCAACTGGCTGGAAGATTATCTGGTCAACTACCCATACGCGTTTGTGTTGATTTCGCACGACCGCTATTTCTTGGATGTGACGGTGAAGAAGACGGTGGAGATTTGGAACAAGGGCGTTCACTTCTACACCGGCAACTACGAGAAGTATTTGTCCGAGAAAGCGATGCGCAAGGCTACGCTTGAGGCAGCTTATCGCAATCAACGGGAAAAGGTTGAACAGTTGGAAGCGTTCATTAATCGCTTTCGGGCGCAGGCTACTAAAGCGAAGCAAGTGCAGAGCCGCATCAAGGAACTGGAGAAGATTGAACGGATTGAAATTCCGCCGGATGAAAAGGCGATTCACTTTTCCTTCCCGCAGCCGAAACCTAGCGGGCGGACGGTGGCGGAGTTTAAGAACGTATCGAAATCGTACGGCGAGAAATTCATTTTTGGCAAGGCGAATTTCATAATTGAACGGGGCGATCGGATTGCGCTGGTTGGTCCGAATGGCGCCGGCAAATCGACAATGATCAAATTGCTGTCCGGGCTTGAGCCGCTTTCAACCGGGGAATTTACGCTGGGGCACAATGTGCAGGTAGATTACTTCGCGCAGGATCAGTACAAGGAACTGGACGGCGATGCGAAGATGCTGGACGACTTACGGGCCATCGCCGGCATGAAGACGGAGACCGAACTGCGTTCACTGTTGGGCTGTTTCTTATTTAGCGAAGACGACGTTTTCAAGCGGATTGGCGTTCTATCGGGCGGAGAACGCAATCGTTACGCGTTGGCGAAGATGCTGCTGCAGCCATCCAACTTTCTGTTGCTAGACGAACCGACAAACCACTTGGACATGCGCGCCAAGGACGTGCTACTGGAAGCGCTGGCCGACTTTACGGGAACGGTTGTGCTGGTCTCGCACGATCGCTACTTCATCGACAAGTTGGCGACCAAGGTGTTTGAGATCGACAACCACGAAGTGATTGTGTATCCGGGCAATTACGAAGACTTCCTATTCCGCAAGCAAGGGGGTCCGGCGGCGATGGAAGCCGGCATTAAAGCCGCGGCCGGGCCTGCCGCAGTGACCGTGGAGCAATCGAACCCCGCGGCTGACGCTGCAAAGAAGCGCGTAAATCCGATCAAGCTGAAGCAGATGAAAGAGGAATGCGCGAAGCTGGAAAATCGCATTGGCGAGCTTGAGACGGAGATTGAACATTGCGAAAAACAGATGTCGAACCCGGTCTCGCAGGATGAACTAATGAAAGCATCGCAACGGGTGCAGCAGTTGATTGAAGAACGCGACTCGACCATGGAGAAATGGGAAGTTGCCGCGGCGGCCCTTGAGGAGTTACAGTAGGCAAAGAAAGGGCGAAGGACTAATTGGCGGACATACAAGGACAACTGGCAATTCTACGGGCGAAAATCGCGAGCGTGGAACGACGCACGTCCTTGCCGCAGGCGCCTCCGCCGCATCGTCCACGGGCAAATCATGCGCTACAGGAGATGCTGGGGAGTTGGAACCATGCCGAGGAAGTTGAGACGGCGTTTGGTAAGCACTTCGAGTGTGAACGCCTGTGGCCATCGCACAAACGGCACGGCAGCGTTGAGATTAGCGACCTATTCAATCTGCCTCAGGACCATCTGGCTGGCTTGGCGGACGAAGGCTTTCCGGTTTGCGATGTTGGACGCTGGGCGTTCCTGGACACAGAGACAACAGGGTTGGCCGGTGGCAGCGGCACCTACGCGTTCCTGGTTGGCGTGGGCCGCATAACCGAAGATGGTTTCCGCGTGAAGCAGTTTTTTATGCGCGACTTTTCCGAGGAAGCCAGCTTGTTGGATGCCTTGGCGCAGCACTTGGCTGATTTCGACGTGTTGGTTACTTACAACGGACGCGCCTACGATCAGCCGTTGCTTGAAACCCGGTATCGCATGTCGCGCGCGCGGCCTCCTTTTGCCAGCCTGGCTCACCTGGATCTGCTGTTTGGGGCCCGGCGATTGTGGAAGCTTCGCTTTGAAAGCTGCCGATTGGTGGAGCTTGAGAATCAGATTCTTGGCGTGGAGCGGGTTGGCGATGTTCCAGGAGCGCTGATTCCTTACGTCTACTTTGAGTATGTGCGAACCGGCCGGTCGCTTCGACTGGGGCCGGTGTTTGAGCACAACGCGTTGGACATTGTCACGCTGGCATGTTTGACGGCGATTGTGCCGCGCGCTTTTCAAAAGCAAGGCTGGGAACAGTTTCCGGTGCGGCATCCAGCGGAACTGGTTGGCCTTGGACGGTGGCTGAGGCAGGCGGGGCAAATCGATCAGGCAACACTTTTGTTTCGGAAGGCGATTGAAGGCGGGCTGGCGGACGAACTTACCTGGCGGACGATGTGGGACTTGGCGGCGCTTGAGAGAAAGTTGGAGAAGCACGATGCGGCGCTGGCTATCTATTCAGAACTGGCGGGCGCGGGGAATCCATTTCAGACCGCGGCGTGCGAAGAACTCGCCAAACATTACGAACACAAAGAACGAAATCCTTCGATTGCCATGGAGTTTGTGTTGGCGGCGATGGAGATTGATCCACACCCGGGCCTTGAGAGGAGACGAACCCGGCTTGAGGCGAAGATCCGCAAGCCGAAGCCGCGACGCTTGCTGTGAGTGAAGACCCGCAAGAGAAGTCGGCATTCCGTTTAGTAGTCCTACTGGGCATGGTCAGCCTATGCGCGGATATGACCTACGAAGGAGCGTGGTCCGTGGCCGGCAGTTTCCTGGCCTCGCTCGGGGCAAGCGGTGCGATGGTTGGCTTCCTGGGCGGATTCGGTGAATTGGTGGGCCATGCGCTGAGGTTGATTAGTGGCGCGTTGGTGGATCGGACGAAGCGTTATTGGGGCTTCACTATTTTCGGCTATTCGATTAACCTGCTTACCGTGCCGTTGCTTTCGACAGCTTTTACATGGCCCGCCGCCGCATTGCTGCTGATGCTGGAACGCGTCGGAAAAGCCGTGCGCGGGCCGGCGAAAGACGTAATTTTGTCGCATGGGGCATCGCGCATCGGAACCAGTTTTGGATTTGGGTTGCATGAAGCAATGGATCAAACGGGGGCGCTTTGTGGACCGCTACTGATGGCCTGGGCGCTTTCTCATTGGGGAAATTATCGCGCCGGGTTTCAATTGTTAGCCATTCCGGCGGCTCTGGCGCTGGCCGCTTTGCTTACCGCTCGATGGCAGTATCCTAAGCCGCAAGACCTCGAAAAAACAGACGCCGGTAGGCAAGTCACTCATTTTTCCCGGACGTATTGGTTGTTCCTGGGTGCGTGCGCATTAATGGCGGCTGGCTTTGCGGATTTCGCACTGATCGCATTTCATTTAGAAAAGCAGAAGGTGTTTGCCAGCAGTGTAATTCCAGTGTTGTATGCGATGGCAATGGCTATTGACGGCATCTCGGCTATGATGATGGGACGTTGGTTGGACAAAGTCCGGCTACAGGCGTTGATGGTGGTTTGCGTCGTCGTCAGTTGCGCGGTAGGACTGATGTTTATGGGAAGCCGTCCGATGATCGTTGCCGGGTTGGCGGTTTGGGGAATGGGTTTGGGGGCCATTGGTTCGCTAGTGAAGGCAACGGTTGCGAAACTTGCCCCGGGTGGAAAGCGGGGATCAGCCTATGGTTATTATCACACCGCGTTTGGCGGCGGCTGGTTTCTGGGATCGATGATTTTGGGGCAGTTGTATGATCGCTCGATGAGCGCAATGGCCGCTACCAGCGCCGGTTTTGAGTTCGCGGCGGTGGCTTTGTTCTATTTGGCGATTCGCGAGACGAAACTACAGAAGGCTGCTTAAGGGCTTATAAGCGCGATTTTGCGAATCGGCCACGGCCTTATAAACAACTTCGCCTTTGTAAGTATTCATGCCTTCGGCGATGGCCGGGTGGGTTTTGCAGGCATCGACTAAGCCCTTGTTGGCCAGTTCCATAAGGTAAGGGAGCGTGGCGTTGTTTAGCGCGAAGGTTGAAGTATGGGGCACCGCGGCGGCCATGTTGGTGACGCAGTAGTGCAGCACGCTATCGACGTAGTAAACAGGATCGGTATGCGTGGTGGGCTTCGAGGTCTCAAAGCATCCGCCCTGATCAATGGCTACGTCGACGATAACCGAGCCGGGCTTCATCAACGAGATCGTTTCCCGCCTCACCAGCCTTGGAGCGAAAGCTCCTGGAATTAGCACCGCGCCAATTACGAGATCGGCCTGCTTGAGCGCGCCGCGAACGGTGTAATAATCCGATGCTAGTGTAACCACGTGACCGTTATAAATATCATCGAGTTCGCGCAGCCGGGTCAGGTTCTTGTCGATGATGGTGACGTGAGCGCCAAGGCCCCAGGCGATTTTCGCTGCATTGTGGCCGACGACGCCTCCACCTAGGATCACGACATTGGCCGGCGCTACACCGGGAACGCCGCCAAGGAGAATTCCTCGTCCGCCGTTGGGCTTTTCAAGATACTGCGCGCCCACTTGAACGGACATGCGACCGGCAACTTCGCTCATTGGAGTGAGCAAAGGGAGCGACCCATCAGCCTCGCGGATAGTTTCATACGCCAACGCCGACACTTTCGATTCCAGCAGCTTGGCGGTTAGTTCCTTAAAAGGGGCAAGGTGCAGGAACGTGGCGAGGATCAGTCCCGGACGGAACTGGACGTATTCAGCGGGAAGGGGTTCTTTCACCTTCACCACCATGTCGGATCGCTCCCAAACTTCGCTGGCCGTGGCGACGATGTCAGCCCCAGCCTCGGCATAATCCTGATCGGGAAGTGAACTACCCTTCCCTGCGCCTGATTGAATCAAAACGCGATGCCCTGCTTCGACCAGCGCCGTAGCGCTAGCTGGAACGAGGCCGACACGCGTCTCATGATCCTTTATTTCCTTCGGAACTCCGATGATCATGATGTTACCTGTCGCCAGTTGGTTGGGCGGAGAGGACGGTGGGCGAGGGTGGTTTCACCATGGCTAGACGCTTGGGCCCCAAGCCAAGCTGGATGAGGGAAAGCGAATTGAGGTGACCAGTGGCGGGCAGATTTTTCTCGGTTTGGAAGCGGCGCATGGCATCGGAGGTTTGAGTGTCCCAAGTCCCGGATGGCGTACCCTGCAAGTAACCCTTTTCGATGAGGGCCTGCTGAATTTCCTGGTAGCGGTCTGATGATGGACCTTGCTGACCGCGATACACGGGAGCGGCGACCCGGCGACCAGTTTTCGCATAGCTGCGGGAGGCTACGCGCTTGCGGTTGCTGGCTGCCGTCGCGGTGCGGACTGGGGCTCCCTTCGAAGCAGCCGCGGATTTTGTTGCCACGGCTTTCTTGGGAATGCTCTTTGAGGCGGCGACGGGAGCCTTGGTAACGGCGCCTTTCTTCACAGGAGCGGGGGCTTTCTTTGTGGTGGTGGCGGCGAAAACATAAGGCAGGGCCACACCCATTAGGAAAGCGCCGACGACTAAAACGCGTGTTGGACGCATACCTTTATTCTACCTGGGTTTTGAAGAGCGCGGAAAATGCTAATGCCGGTCGTCCAAACTTAAAGACAGGTCCCGAAAGATAATCCGCAAAAGAAGACATAGATAAGGCACGGGCGATTACGCGGCCTTGCCCAAAAGTAAAAGCGCTGTCCTCACCGTTGCAAGAGTCCCGCAACGCCTCGCCCCGTTTCGCGACCGGGAGCGCAAAGGCCCTTAGTTTTCACGTGAGTACTTACGTTGGATGGCTCGGCTAGTAATGTTCGCATCATTCGCATGACTATCTCACGAGAAGTGTCAGGTGGAAACGAAGCAACCATATCGAACTTTCAGATTCAAGCCAGGGCGGTCCTTCCAGTGCATAATCCTGCCCGTGGGGATACTATTCGCAAAAGCTACGCACTCCCGCAACGATACGTTATCCAGAGTAATCCTGCCCTTGGATCGGTTGATGGATCCACCGTTTTAGTCCGGTTGGGTTTAGCCTAATCGATGCCACCTCGAACACTGGAAGGTCTGTCGTAAGTTGGCCGCCTGTGCATAACAACAATACCGTTAGTATCCAAAGATCTGAAAAATGGGGACTGACGGAGCAGACAGCCTTTTTCGCAAGTTACTCTTCAGAAAATCAATCCCTCGCGGAAGCGAAAAAAGATGTCAGTTTCGTCAGTCCCCATTTTTGCGTGCATCCATCCACTTACGAATAAGAGGCGTGGCAAGCGTGTAAACTGTGCATTCCTCGCGCTGCCATGGCCCCGTCCCACGTCAATCACCTGTTGAAGGGATCTTCGGGCCATTTATGACGCGGGTAACGGCGGGATAACTCGCGACGCACTTCCGGGTAGAGCCGTTTCCAGAAGCCAGCCAGATCCGTGGTCATTTGAACCGGTCGGTAGTTGGGGGCCAGCAGGTGCACTACCACCGGAACTTGGCCGCCGGCCACTCGCGGGGTTTCCTTCATGCCGAAAAAGTCTTGTAGGCGCGAGGCCATCCATGGCGGTTGGCCTTCGGCGTATTCTACCTTTGCGACGCGTCCGGAGGGGAGTCGTAATTTTTCAGGGGCGAACTCTTCGATGCGGCGGGCCACATCGGACGGGAAGCCTTGCAATATGGCGCGAAGCAGACCGCCTTCGCTTAGGGAGGACTTCAAATCAGCGAAACTTTTTAGACCGTATGCCGCCTTCCCGATCAGTGGCGTGAGGAACTGGTCATCGACCTTTGGCAGAGATAGATGCTCGGCGGCAAAAGCCAGACGAGCGTGGATGCTGCTCCAGTCAGCTTCGCCGACAAAACGCGGCATACCGGCTTCGATCGCTTTTTGAGCCAACAGCTGGGCGGCTTTTTCGACGTCCACTTCCCCACTTCGCGATTCTTCGATGATTAGGCCGTCGTACTGCAAGGCGCTACGGGCTTCCACTCGCTCCTGGGCCTTGTTCCACTCAAGACCAGCCAATTCGACGATGCGGTCGGGGAAGAGATCGATTAACCATTCGGGCTTAACCTTACTGGCAAGGCGGATTAGCGGCAAGCCATTTTCTTTGCGCTCTTCGACATCAACGGCCACAATAAGGGGTTCTTCGCCAAGAGCGCTTTCGGGCGCGAGACGAGCGGAGCCACCTCCAGCCAAGGTGTAGTCGCCGGTCTTCTTCCGTGAGGCGAGACGGTCCGGAAAAGCGGCTAGAGTGGCGATTAACAAGTCTTCGTCTTCGCCGTGGCGTGTGTCGCGGACTCCGGCGGCCCGCCTCAGTTGATCGAACGTCTGGCGTGTGCGGTATTGCCAGTCTTGCTCCATCAGTAGAAGCAGGTCACTGGGGGCCGATTGATGCTTCGTCCGATCGTTCAAACGTTCGCCGGCCGAGAGGGCTGCAGCAATGCGGCAACCGTCATAGGCTGTATTGCGTGATTGGGCTTCAACCACAAGCCGGGCCAAGCGCGGAGGCAAAGGAAGCCTCGCCATTTTGCGGCCCGCCGGACCAAAGGCTCCAAGGCGGGTGAGAAGATCGCGGGCGGCGTTCAAATGATCGTCGGGGGGCGATTCAAGCCAGGGCAAAAGGGCCGAATCAAGGTCGAGGGCATTCAGATCGAGAAGCAACTGAGAGAGCTCGCGGCGGGAAATTTCCGGAGAATCCTGAGCGGGGCGGCGGGCGAAGTCCTCGTTGGTGTAGAGACGGATTACAGTGCCAGGCCCGGTGCGCGCTGCTCGACCGGCACGCTGGCGGGCAGACGCTTGACTGATGCGCGTCAGACGCAATTCGGGAATGCCGGTCCATGGCGAATCGAAAGCTACACGAGACAGGCCGCTGTCGATGACGGTGGTCAATCCATCGATCGTGATGGAGCTTTCGGCGACGTTAGTGGATAAGATGAGTTTGGGTTGGGAAGCAGGGTCGACGGCGCGGTCTTGCTCGGCTGGGGAAAGGTCGCCGTGAAGCGGCAGCACCAGGAGATTGCGACGGCGAGCGATTGATTCCACGGCGCGTTGGGCTTGCCGAATTTCCGCGGTGCCTGGCAGGAAAACTAGCGTGTCGCCGGAGCCGTTAAGCGTTTCTACCGCGGCGGCAACCTGCTGGTCGATGGCAGCGCTTGAATACGGCGTCCAACGCTCGGCTAATGGGAAAAGACGGCCTTCGCTGCTGATTACATCGCATTGCAAATGGTCGGCGATGGGGGCGGCGTCGAGCGTGGCGGACATTACAAGCAGGCGAAGATCGGGGCGCGAGGTGCGCTGTAAGTGCAAGAGAATGGCCAACGCAAGGTCGGCATCCATGTGCCGCTCGTGGAATTCATCCAGCACAACGATGCCGGCCGCCGCGAGCGTTGGATCGGAATGAATGCGGCGGGTTAGGACGCCTTCGGTCAGGAAACGGAGGCGTGTTTTTGGGCCGGAAACTTCTTCGAAGCGTACCTGATAGCCAACGGTTTCCCCTAGCTTTTCCCCAAGTTCCTGGGCCACGCGGCGGGCAGCCATGCGGGCGGCAATGCGGCGAGGCTCCAAAACCCATACTTCCTTGGCGGTGAGAGCCAAAAGCGCCGGTGGAACACGGGTGGTCTTCCCCGCCCCTGGAGCGGCTTCGAGCACCAAATTGCGGCCTTTTTTTAGTTTTTCGAGGATCGAGACAAGCAACGCATCGACCGGCAAAGTGACTGGCACTCATTTCACGTTACACTGAAAGGGACATGCCTAGCTCGATTCCAAGCCTTAATCCTCCTCACAGGCTCCTTCTTGGACCTGGACCCACGCCGGTTGCGCAGCGGGTTTACGAGGCGATGGGCAAACCTATTGTGGGCCATTTGGACCCTTTCTTTTTCCAGATCAATGAGAATATTCGGCCCTGGTTGCGCACCGTGTACGGAACAGAAAATCCGTTTACGATGGTGCTTTCAGGCACGGGGAGCGCCGGCATGGAAGCCGCCGTTTCTAACTTCGTCCATGCCGACACCAAAGTGGTGGTGTTCATCGCGGGCTACTTCGCTGACCGCATAGCGGAGATGAGCCGCCGTCAGGGCGCAACCGTGGTTCGCGTTGAGAAACCCTGGGGCGAGACCTTTTCAGACGCCGAAATTCGTGAAGCCATCCTGCGCGAGAAGCCTACCATGGTTGGCTACGTGACCGCTGAAACATCAACCGGCGTTTGGCAGAACGGGGATGCCCTTTGCCAAGCTGCCCATGAAGTGGGAGCGCTTGTGATTGCCGATTGCGTTACGTCGCTGGGAACAATGCCTATCAACGTGGATAAGACCGGCATCGATATCGCTTTTAGCTGCTCGCAAAAAGGTTTAAGCTGCCCTCCCGGGTTGTCGCCGATTACCGTTAGTGAACGAGCGATGGAGCGGTTGCGCGCGAGGAAAGAGTCGAACCGCACGTGGTATTTGGACTTCAAGCTGCTTGACGAATATTTCGGCGGCCAGAAGCGGTATCACCATACCGCGCCCATCAGCATGTTCTATGCCTTGCATGAAGGTTTGGCACTGATCATGGAGGAAGGCATTGAAGAACGGTTTGCACGTCACAAGGCGAATCACCTTGAGTTGATCGCCGGTCTTGAAGGTCTTGGGTTGAAGATGCTGGTAAACAATCCCCATCGTCTTTGGACATTGCACACACCGATCATCCCGGAAGGCAAGGACGACATGACGGTCCGCAAGTCTTTGCTGGACAATTACGGGATTGATTTTGCCGGCGGCTTTGGCCCACTGGCCGGTAAGATTTGGCGGATCGGGTTGATGGGCGAAGGTTCGAAGAAGGAAAACATTGCGTTGCTCCTCGAAGGCTTCAAAAAAGCTTTGTCCGCTTAATTTGTAATCCCAGGCGGTTTTTGATCTTGCTCGTCTTTTGAGCTGCCCTCTACCCACAAAAATGGGTATGCCTATCACCGGGGGCTAGTCAAAATGCCAGTTTGGACAGCAGCGCGAAGCGCGCGAGCTAGGCTAAGAACCTAAGTAAACAGTGTTGGGGTTTGAGTCTACCGCAAGCTCACCTGGCGTGCGCCGGGCCTCGAAACACAGCGTTCAAGAAAAGCACATTGAGCCCATCCACAAAGGCCCGGTAGTTGGGATCGGACGTAAAACCGATTACGCTACCACGCCCTTCATTCTGGATAACTACAAGAGGTTTGAAAGCCAGTTGGCGCTTATTTTCGGCCCACATATATCCACTTGCCAAGAGCTTGTCCGCCGCCAAAAACACCGCTGCATTCACACCCTTGTCGAGCTTGATGGGAGAATAAACAGCGCGCCCTTCGACCAAGGGGTTCACTGTTTCGGGCAACCCCACGGTTAGCCAATGGTCGGGGTCCGTACGGGCGCGGGCGATGACCCCTTGCACCGCGTCGGGCAGTTCAGAATCGGCCTGAATAGCTTTCAGGTAAGATGCTTCGTCCGGAAAAATCTTGCCCGGAACGCGAGGTTCGGTATCCGGTTTCTTCGCCGCTTCCTCCTTCTCTTTTGGATCTTTGGGTTCTTTGGCCAAGTTCTCCTGCGACACTGCCAGCAGAGCAACTTTGGGATCGGCTAGAAATGCCATTGCGCCTTGAATGCCGATCAGCGTGCCGCCGGACTGTACCCAATCCTTCAATCGCTTCTGAACCGGTGCGTTGAACGCTTCGGTATAGTTACCATCGGGAAGCACGATCACATGAAATTTACTGAGATCGGTTGTAGCAAACTGCGAGGTGCGGATCACACTAACGGGGTAACCGAACTGGCGTTCCAATACGAAACGGGCGTGCCCGGCGGAGCTGGCCGAGACTGGACGGTCCCAGGCAATCGCCACCATCGGCCGCTTGATTACCCGCACGTAGCGGCTACCGAAGTTGACGCCATTTTCAACCCAGCCCGTAGCTGTTGAGACCACTTCCGCCGCACCCTGTATCTTAACCATCGTGTCGTGCAGGGTATCGCTATTTTCCTTCACTTTAATGATCAAAGTACCGGCCGGGAAAGTCCGGCCATTCTGCTCGAACGCTTTATCAGTGGCGTGCACACGCAAGCCCGCGCGCAAGGCTGCAGTCAACAGCTGCGCCGAGGCGCGGCTTCCCCAAGGCACAAGGTAGGCTACGGGGGCCTTGGCGAAAGCCGCCGGCTTTGGAGCAACCTTGAAGTCCTCGAACTGCCCCTGCGACTCAGATGGCGCTGCGATGCACTCCACGTTGTATAGCAAGGGCAGGCTCCAGCCAGTGACATCGTAAATTTCGTCCGGCAATCTTTTCTTACGCCGCCGCTCCTGCTCTTCAAGAAATTTCGCTTCCATGGGAACATCGGAGTCGAGCAGCGTGCGAATCAATCGCTTTGCCGGCTGGGCCAATGGAATGACGTACGACCCAGCGGGATAGGAGCCGAACGCGGACGTTGCTTGTTTGATGCGCACGCCTTGATCGGAAAGAAGCTGGGCCAGTTTGTCCACGGCACTCAAGTCTCCGCGCCTCGGAAGGATATATTCGCGAATGGACTCACTAGCCCCTTCCGCTATGGCCGTCTCTCGATACTTCACAAAATTATCTAACAATTTTTCGCGATGCATCGCCGCAGCCTCGGCAGTGGAGATTGATGCTACAAAGTGCCGCTGTACCGTGTCGCGGAAATGGAACGTTGTGTCATCGGCGCGGCGCATTAGCAGTCCACGGGAAGACGCGTTTTCGTAGGTCATCGCCAAACTACCGTAATACGATGGCCAACTGGCGCCGTAACCGGGATAGAAGGCGTCGTAGACTTCGCGGGTGAAGTAGCTAAAGCCGTAGTGATCGAACCATTTCGCATTATTTTTGCCGAACAGATCCAAGCTCGTCTTCTGTTCGGGAACCAAGTGCGGGTTGAACGGAATAGCCTCAGGCGCAAAGTAATAAGTCGATTCGGCGCCCATTTCGTGGAGGTCAACAAACACGACAGGCTGCCATTCGCGCAACACTCGAATACGGCCGCGCGTTTCGGGCTGAGTAACTGCGAACCAGTCCCGGTTCATGTCGAAGTGGTAGTGGTTGGTACGGCCCATGGGCCACGGCTCGTTGTGTTCCGCGGCGGCGGGGCTGGCGTCTGGCTCAAGCCCTTCGGATTGCTCAAAATTGTGGACGAAGCGATCGCGACCATCGGGGTTTTGGATTGGATCGATGAGGACAAGCACATTCGCCAGAACCTGGTCGACGATTTTGTCACGGCGCGCTGCAAGGAGATGGTAAGCGGTAAGCAGGGCCGCGTCGGGCGAAGAAATTTCGTTGCCATGAACGCCGTACCCTAACCAGATCACGGCGGGAAGGCCAGCAAGATTCTTACGTGGGTCGCCGGCCTTTTGCATGGCGGCTTTGATCGAATCCAAGCGGCGAAGATTGGCTTCGCTGCCGATGGCTGCGTAAACCAGCTTGCGATCTTCCCAGCTGCGGGCGTACTCAAATATTTTCATCCTAGCCGGAGCAGCTTGGGCCAGCGCTTCCATGTATCGCATCAAATTGGCGTGGGAGGAAATCCGCTCCCCAGGTCCGTAGCCGAGAACTTTTTGGAAGGTGGGGATGGCTGGGTCGTACTGTGTGCCTGGCCAGAATTCTAACTTAGGTTGGGCCAAAGCGATTGGCAGGGCAAGTAGAGCAAGAAAGAAAGATCGCATTCTGTTGAGGATACGACATTTCGTCAGAACCGGGAGGATTGTTGGAATTCTGAGTGTTTCCAGAGCATGGGCAGGGCGGACTTGGGCCGCCCGCCGACGTCGCGCCGGCCTTACCAGTTGATTTGAGCCGGGAAGAATTCCGCTACTAGGTCCTCGTAAAAGGGCTTCAAATCCTTAAGCGACGGTTTAACGTCGCTCTTTGAATAGAGGTCGTAGGGATTGAACGCGCGGACACCATCGAACAACTTTTCGTCCTTGGCACTCATCAAGTGACGATAGGCGCCTTCGCGGTGCGCGGGATAAAAGGAATGGTAGCGGATCATGTACTGCGCTTCCTCGGGCAAGTAGGGGCGCGTTACGTGATACAGATACTCGTCGTGACCCCAGGACATCTCCACGTTATCCAGTCCACAATGTTCGGAGTAAACCCCGCAAGCGGTTTGGAGTTCGGGGCGTTTCTTATCGGGATTAGCCTCGAAGTATTGAGGGAAAACAATAGTGCCGGACCAGGCGCATCCGGTTGGGAAAGTATCACCGACCACGGCCCATTGCGGTTCGTCAAACAGGCAGAGTACTTTGCCCATATCGTGAATAAACCCAGTTAGAATCATCCAGCGGGGGTTGCCATCCTTGCGGATAGTCTCCGCGGTTTGCAGGTTGTGCTCCATCTGGGAGAGGTCAGTATCGGGGTCGGAATCGTCAACCAAGGCGTTCAAGCGATCCATAGCCTCCCAAATGCCCATTTTCGTTTTTGCCAGCTTGCCATATTCCTGCTTTTTAGCGTGAGCAAATTCGTAGGTCTGGAGGGCGTGGTTCTGTTTGTAGAATTCTTTCACCACTTGGGGAGACGATTCGTCGAAGACACGAAATTCTTCTTTCTTTCGATCGGTTCGATAACGGGCCTTGACAAAATCATCCCACTGTTCGAGATTATTCAAAGGTCCCATTGTGCTTGAAGTCATATTTATGCACTCACTAAATTAAAGGATAGCAAATTTTTCATGAACCGCAGAAACAACTTAAAAGCAATCGCAGCCGCGGCGGTATCCGCGGCGATTCCGGCATCGGGCACATCGCATACGGAGCTGAAAGGCATCCAGTTGCATGTGGATTTGAATGTAGATCCAGCCAAAGATTCTTTGTTGCGGAGCAACTTCACCAAGACGTTTAAGCCTGCCATGATGAAGCAAAAAGGATATATGGACGTGAAGTTGCTGAAGTTCAATTCCGTCAAGAAGGCTCCTGGCCCAGTCAATTCGAACTATCGGCTGGTGATCAGTTTTCAAACAGAGCAGCAGCGGCTGGATTGGGTAGCAAGCGCCGATCATCAAAAGGCGTGGCCCACTATTGAGAGCTGCCTGCGGGGAGATATGATGGCCGCGACACTTTACGATTTGGCGCTGTAGGCTATCCAGGGTTTCGTGCTGAGCCATAATAGATAGTTCATGGCTAGCGACGATCCGTCTAAACTTAGATCCCACGTTTGGTTCAATGGGCGCGAATACTACAACTTTTCCCGTCGAGCGAACCTGCGCTCTCTGGGGTTCAATCGCGACATCTTCAAGGGGAAGCCGGTCATCGGCATCTGCAATTCCTGGAGCGAACTAAACAACTGCAACGCCCATCTGCGCCAAGTGGCCGATGCGGTGAAGCGCGGTGTTTGGGAGGCGGGCGGATTCCCGCTTGAGTTCCCCACCATTTCCCTGGGCGAACAGTTTATGAAGCCCACCACCATGCTGTTCCGAAATTTGATGGCAATGGACGTGGAGGAGTCGATTCGCGCCAATCCTTTGGACGGCGTTGTGCTGCTATGTGGGTGCGACAAGACCACACCAGCTCAGTTGATGGGAGCGGCGTCGGCAGACATTCCGGCCATTTTTGTAACGGGCGGCCCGTCGCTTTCCGGCAATTACAAAAACAAACCCTTCGGCACGGGCACCGACGGCCGCAAGATTTTCGATCTCTACCGCACGGGCCAAGTTAGCGAAGAAGAGATGATTGAGATTGAAGGGTGCATGGTGCGCTCCGCCGGGCATTGCACGGTCATGGGCACGGCTTCCACCATGGCGAGCATCACTGAGGCATTGGGGATGACGCTACCCGGTTGCGCTGCAATTCCGGCGGTCGATTCGCGGCGCTACGCGATGGCTGAGCTTTCCGGGAAACGGATCGTTTCGATGGTGCGCGAAGATTTGAAGCCGTCGAAGATTCTGACGCGGGAAGCTTTTGAAAACGCCGTGATGGTGGATATGGCGATTGGCGGGTCGACGAACGCGGTGGTGCATTTGCTGGCTATAGCGGGTCGGGCCGGCGTGAAGTTGACGCTGGAAGATTTCGACGCCATCTCCCGCAAGACTCCCTTTCTGGTGAACGTGCGGCCCAGTGGCGAGCACTTGATGGAAGAGTTTTTCCACGCAGGCGGCGTACCGGTGGTGATGAAGGAATTGCTGCCGCTGCTGCATCGGGATTCTATTACGGTGGCTGGTTCGACGATTGGTGAAAACGTGGCTTCGGCGGAATGCTTTAATCGTGACGTGATTCGGGCGCTGGATGCACCGCTGCACCCCACCGGCGGGACTGTGGTGCTGGGCGGAAACCTTTGCCCGCGTGGAGCGGTGATCAAACCAATCGCGGCATCGCCCCACTTGTGCAAGCATCGCGGCAAGGCTTACGTATTCGAGAACTATCAAGAAATGCACGATTCGGTGGACAGCATGGACCTACCCATCGATAAAGATACGGTGCTGGTGATGAAAAACGGCGGCCCGATTGGCGCGCCTGGCTTCCCCGAATGGGGTCACATTCCGATGCCGAAAGTTCTGCTGGCCCAGGGTGTAAGCGACTGCGTTCGTATTTCCGATGCGCGGATGAGTGGGACCAGTTTCGGGACGGTGGTGCTGCACGTGACGCCGGAATCGGCCATTGGCGGGCCACTGGCGGTGGTGCGGACCGGCGATGAGATTGAGTTGGATGTCGAAGCCCGGAAGTTGAATTTGTTGATCTCCGAAGAAGAGATGACGTCGCGACTGGCCGCCTTCAAACCTGCTCCACCGCATTACAAGCGCGGCTATGGAAAACTTTTCCTGGATCACGTTACCCAAGCCGACGAAGGGTGCGATTTCGACTTCTTGCATCGCTTGGAAGAATGAATTTCTTAACGGGCAGAATAGGTTTTGTGAAACAGCGCCCCTGGCTTCTGGTTGGGTTGGTGTGTGTCTTATTCCTGTTGGCCGCAAAGGGCGCATACAAGGGATACTTCCATCCTGACGACCTGGACAATATCGCCTGGACCAGCGTGGCCGAAACGCGAACCTTCCTGGAAGGATTCACTTTTCCGAAGTTCTTTCCGTGGAACTTCCGCCCGCTGGGCCACTATTACTTCCGCGTGCTCAGCAGGTCGGCTGGGTTGAATTTCACTCCTTATGTGGTGGTAATCCAATCTTTCCATTTGTTGAACGTTGTGCTTCTTTGGCTCATCACCGCGACGTTTGGGATGAGAACCATGGCGCGCCTGGCAGCTGTCATTTTTTTTGCATTTCATTCAGCGGTGTTTGATATTTACTATCGGCCAATGTATGTGTTCGACCTGTTTTGCGCGACGTTCTGCCTACTGACAATCTTGTTATGGCGCAAAGAATGGTTTTGGTTGGGCCTGGTCACGTTTTGGTGTGCATATAAATCTAAGGAACTGGCGATTCTGTTGCCGCTGGTGTTTACGCTGATTGAACTTTGGTTTGGAGGAAAGCGTTGGAAGCGGCTGATTCCCTTCTACCTCATCTCTCTGAACTTCGGGGTGCAAGCTTTGCTATTTAGGAACCCGGAAGCCAATGCCTATAGTCTGATCTTTACTAGTGAGGCGGTCAATAAGACATTGGCCTTCTACACGCCGTTAATTTTTTGCGCCCCGCTGCTGCTTTGTCTTCCGGTACTGTTGTGGGCTCGCGATAGGCGCGTCTATTTTGGGCTGTTGATGGCTTTGCTGCTATTTGGTCCGATGCTGTTTGTTCCCGGGCGATTGTATGGAGCTTACCTTTATTTGCCGCTGGCGGGAGTGGCTTTGGCGATTGGCGCATTTGCGGATCGGTCGGAGCGGACGGCCGTGGTCACTTTGGCTTTACTGTGTCTGGCTTGGCAGCCGTTGCAGTACAAATTCCTGCGGGAGTACCGCAATGGAACCTTAGCGGAAGGCGCGAATCACCGGGCATATGTACGGGGTATTCGTCAGATTTCGCTGATAAAGCCCGGCATCACGCAGGTGTTCGTGGAGAACGCACCGGAAACCATGGCGTTTTGGGGTACGGACGGAGCCCTGCGTTTCATTTACAAGAACCCTGATTTGAAGGTGACGCATTTGAATCTAGGAATACCCGAACACATGGGCGTTGGCGAAAGCATCCTGTTGCTCAGTTGGGACGCGGTTAAGCAGCGCTTCAACTTCATGTCGCACATGAAGGACGAGCCCGAGACTTCGATGATCACCATGGGATCAGTAACGCCGGTTTGGCAATTGGAGCAGGGCTTCCTTGGGGTGACGGGAGCATTTTCGTGGACCGCTCCTCATGCCGAAGCTCGACTGCTGCGGCCAGAGGGCGCCAAAGCATTTGAGGTGACGGTGAACGTGGGGCCAGACTACATTCGGCAAGTGAAGAAAGTGACCTTGCGCGTCAAGGTGGATGGGGAGCAGATTGGAGAGCGTACCTTCACCATGAAGGGGTGGGAGCGGACGGAGTGGCCTGTTGCGCTCAAGCCAGCCGGCATGGTGAAGGTGGAGTTTGACGTGGATCCTCCTCTTAAGACGGCGGATGGAGATCAGCGGATTCTGGGGATCCCGATTGCGGCGTTCGGGTATGTTGAGTAGCTCTTTTTGTTTGGAACTTCGGACGAACTTTCATCGTATGTCGCGGTATGGAATTCTCGGACAAAGATAAGGGTCATAATGTTCCGAGCGCGAACTACCAGGTTCTTAAATTTCTCGTGGACGTGTTACTCGAAATTCTAATCCTGTTTCCGTGAACCAAATATGAGCCTTCGCGGTAGTTCAAGGTGTGAGGATCCGCCAACTTTTTGAATTCATTCTTGACCTCATTTACCCTGCCGTTAAGTGCCTCTGCGCCTTGCTTCCTTTTTTTGTGTCTGCTATAGGCGCGTCACTCTTCAGATAGCAATCTGTTGCCGAAATTATCGACCTTACCCTGTAGGTATTCTGCAAACGCGCCGATAAATACTTAGGTCCGCAAAAGGCGGGCCTTAACCCATGCCGAATTGGAATAGCCGCAAACTCGGGTCAATTGAATATGACCTAACCGACGTCCTCACTTTCCCCAAGGGATTGGCTGGTTTCGAAAAAGAAACCTCATTCATTCCCGTCCATAGGGAAGGCTATGCGCCAGTCGTGTTCCTGCAGAGTCTCAGTTCGCCTGAGCTTTGCTTTCTAACCCTACCGGTCAGCTTCGTTGACAAGGGCTATGAATTGCGGATCATGAATGAGGATCTGCAAGTGATTGCACCTTCGGGTGAGCACGCACCGCCGGCAACGGAAGACCTTGCTTGTTTGGCGATTGTCTGCCTGCCAGAACTAGGCGAAGCCACGGCCAACCTTCTAGGACCGCTCGTCGTGAACCGGAAGAACCGCATAGCGATCCAAGCCATTCGGGACGATTCCAAGTATTCGGCTACACAAGCGATCGATCTGCTTCAGGAGCCGACTCCATGCTAATCGTCAGAAGACGCCGCGGGGAAGCGATCCTAATAGGCGACAATGTGGAGATCGAAATCCTCGACATCAGTCCTACCCAGGTGAAAGTCGGGATTCGGGCACCCAAGGAAGTCTCGGTCTTCCGCAAAGAAATCCGGCTAACCAGGGAAGCCAATGTCGCCGCCGCTAATGGCGCGATCACGCCAGCCACGATTGAATCTTTTGTGGGAAAACTTAGAGTTGGCGAGAAGGTAACTAGCGATAACGGTTCGTCAGTTGGTACCAGCGAACCCGTAGCAAGTCCAGAAACCCATTCATCCCACTCGATAGGCTAACCTTCGTACCTTCAACGTTATCCCAACGGACTGGCACTTCGATGGCCTTGTAGCCGAGGTTTTTTGCGATGAACAGGTCCTCGACATCGAAGCCAAACCCTTCGATCACTTGGCGTGAAAAAATCGGCTCAACGGTTTTGCGTTGGAATAGCTTGAAACCACATTGGGTATCCATGAAGGGCAACCCTGTGACCGCTCGCATCACCAGATTAAAAAACCGGCCAGAATATTCCCTGAATAACGGCTGACGAACATGTACCAAGGAGCGGTCGACGGCTCTCGAACCAATCGCGATATCCGCCGAGTGTTTACGGGCCGCACTTATGAGTCTTGCTTGTTCTTCGATTGGTGCCGACAGGTCGGCATCCGTCACCAGTAGCCAATCGCCCTTGGAGTTCAAGGCTCCGTTCTTAACGGCATAACCCTTCCCACGATTCCCTGGGTTTTTGACCAGCCGAAAGACGGGGTTCGTCGCGGCCACCCGTTCCACCATCGACGCTGTTGCGTCTGTTGATCCATCATCGACGACGAGAATTTCGATCGAATCCCAACCGTGACCACTCGCAAGGAACCGCTCCAGTTTTTCGATGGTGCTGGGGAGGCGCTTCTCCTCGTTATATGCGGGAATGACAATGGAGAGTGAACTCAAGGTAGGCTTCTAGAATAACAAGCGCGATAGCTAATTGGCATGCGTCGTGGGCAAAAGAAGAGTCTCCACCCGCACCTTAACGATCCGATTACGGTCCATCTCCAAAACAACAAACCGGTGATCCAAATATTCAACGAACACTCCAGGTTTTGGGATGTAACCTAATCGAAACATCAAGAATCCGGCCAGTGTCTCAAAACCGGCATCTGAGGGCAGATCGATATCATGCTGCATCGCCAGGTCTCGAATGGTGATCGTTCCATCTATCGTTAAGATTCCTCCTTCTAAAGGTTTAGTACGCATTATGTCATGCTCATCCTCAATTTCGCCAAACACTTGCTCAAGGACATCTTCAAGAGTCACAAGACCTGTCACTGTTCCAAATTCATCGACGACTAAAGCCAAGTGAGCATTGTTAATGCGAAACTCATCGATCAACTCAGAAAGATTCTTGGTTTCCGGAACCTCCAAAGGTTTGCGCATTATTTGCTTTAATCGAAAGCCGCTCACCGGCTTTCGCGCGTCATGGGCGGCACGCCGCTCTAACCAGACTCGAACCAAATCTTTCAGGTGGACAATTCCTATGATGTGTTCGGGCGATTCCTCGTATACCAAGATCCTCGAGAACTGGTGTTCGTTGATGATGGAAAGGACATAGTTTAACGCGGCGTCCTCTGGCACTGAGACAAATTGATTTCTGGGAACCATAATTTGCCGAGCGGTTAAATCTTTCAACTCCAGCAACCTACGCATTGCTTCTTCCTCAAAATCTCGAAGGTGCCCTTCGATCTTGACTGAGGAGATGATAAATTTCAACTCTTCCACGGAATGACCGCCTGCGTGTGGCACCCCGACCACGCCAACCAGCCTTGAAAGGTAGGCGGAGGTGCGCTCAATGACGGCCACAAAGGGAGAGCAGAGACGGGTAAGGAAGACAAGCACAGGAGCCGAGAGGGAGGCCAATCGCTCCGCCCTTTCCAACCCAACGTTCTTTGGCACTACTTCTCCAAGTACTACATGAGGAAATGCCATCAAAAGGAAGGCAGCCAAAACAGTTCCTTGATCGATGACAGAAGCGGTGGCTGGTGTGATGAAGCGTCCGAAAATTCCGAGGAGCATTCTGTGGAACGTGGCTTCGCCGACCGAGCCCAGGATCAAACTCAGCAACGTGACGCCGAATTGGACGACGGATAGCAACCGCTCGGGTTTCTCAAGCAGGTGCAGCGCGGCCTTGGCGCCGCTGTCGCCCTCCTCGGCCATCGCCAGGAGTCTGGGGCGGCGCGAGGAAAGCAGGGCCACCTCCGATCCAGCCAGGAAGCCGTTGAGGCCAATAATACCGGCAATCATCAGAAAGCGGTAAAAATAATTTAGTTCTTCGGACCCGCCAGTGGACATAGTGTTTTCGATTCGAGCTACAATGCCGGTTAAGTGTCTCTAGACCGATTTCTCAAATACGTTAATTATGCCATCGCCGCAGGGCTTATGGTGTTGGCCATTTTTCTTTATTGGATCCTATGGCGGCCGCTGGCCCAGACCAGCGGCACGGTCCTAGCCTTAACCGGCGACCGCGCCACCATCAAAAGGGACGCAAAGGGAGTCCCGCATATCGAGGCGGCCAGCCTGGACGACGCCTTCTTTGCCCAAGGATATGCTACCGCGCAGGACCGGCTGTGGCAGATGGACTACCTCCGCCGGGCGGCGCTTGGGGAGCTAGCCGAGGTTGTCGGTCCGGCGGCACTCGAAAACGATCGCGAATCTCGTCAGTATAGGATTGGGCGTTTGGCTGCGACGCAGGAAAGGGAGCTGAACGATGCCGATCGACGGGTACTGGCTGCCTATGCCCGAGGGGTTAACTATTTTATTGAGAAGGCGCAAGGTAAATTTCCGATTGAGTTCACCGTTCTTAGATACGAGCCTCGGCAGTGGCGTATTTCCGATACTCTGGCCATCGGCCTAATGATGTACAAATCGATGACCACGTCATGGAAGTTCGATTTGGCCAAGCACGCCATGCTGGATGGAGGCGACCAGGACAAAGTGAATCGGCTGTTCCCGGTCCGCACCGGCGAAGAAGTCCAACCTGGGTCGAACGCCTGGGCGGTTAACGGGGCTCACAGTTCCACTGGCAAACCGATCCTCGCAAGCGACCCACACATGGAGTGGAGCTTCCCGGCCATCTGGTATTTCGCGCATCTCAAGGCGCCGGGCCTAAATGTGACGGGTTCTTCCCTGCCCGGCATTCCTGGAATTGTGATCGGACATAACGATCATATCGCCTGGGGCATGACGAACCTTGGGTACGACGTGCAGGACTTGTACCTGGAAAAAGTGGTGAGTCCAACACAGTATGAGTTTCGCGGCGTCGCGCAGCCATTCAAGACGGAAACGGAACTGATTCGAGTAAAGGGAGCCCGTACTGTTGAGTTGATTCAGCAAGTAACCAATCATGGCCCGATCATTGTGAGCGAACCAAGCCGGCAGTACTCGCTGCGCTGGATGGCGGCGGAATTACCCACCTTTCACTTCCCGCTGGTGCAGTTGAATCAAGCTACGAATTGGGACGAATTTGAGGCTGCCCTTGAGGACTACCCCGGACCCGCGCAGAATTTCGTCTATGCGGACACTGCGGGAAACATCGGATATCAGGTTGCCGGCATATTGCCCATCCGCAAGCGGTTCGATGGGTCGATTCCAGTGGATGGGGCGTCAGGGGAATTTGAGTGGGAAGGAGTCATTCCTTTCGACGAGCTGCCAAGTTCGTTCAATCCAGAATCGGGAATGATCATCACGTCGAACCAGAACCCATTCCCTGATGACACGCCCTATCAGGTGAATGGCATGTTTGCCCCGTACTATCGGGCACACCAAATCGAGATGCGGTTGGGTAGCAAGCCCACCTGGACCCCGGAGCAGATGACGGGAATTCAAACCGACGTATACTCGTCGTTCTCTTTGTTTCTGGGACAGCAGGCTGTGGCAGCCGTCGAAAAACGAAAGGCTACCAATCCAGCTTTGTCCGATGCAGTTAGGTTGCTGAAAGAATGGGATGGCCAGATGATGGAAGGAAAAGCGGCGCCTCTGATCGCCACGTTCCTTTTTCAACATTTGCGGAAAGCAATCGCGGAAAAGGCTTCGCCGGGGAAAGGCACTGGGTACGAATATAACATCGCCCCGGCTGTGATCGAGCACTTGTTGAGGGAGCGGCCCGCTAGTTGGTTCCCGGATTGGGATCAACTGCTGGTTCGTGAATTTGTAGACGCCATTGAGGAGGGTCAGCGAATCCAGGGCAAGAACGTGAATAAATGGGATTACGGCGTTTATACGGAGTTGGCCTTGAACCACCCAATCCTAAGCCGCATTCCGCTGCTGAATCGAATTGGATTCAGCAAGTACTTCGGCACGGATGCGATGCCGATGCGTGGATCCAGCACCACCGTGAAACAAACTTCCAGACGGCTTGGACCCTCGATGCGTTTTGTGGCTGATTTGTCGCAATGGGACAATTCCATGTACAATTTGACGCTGGGTCAATCGGGACAATTCCTTTCGCGGCACTACAAAGATCAATGGGAGAGCTACCTTCGTGGCGGGAGCTTCGTACTCCCTTTTCAGTCAGTGCGCGGCGACGAAACGTTGGTGCTATCGCCTTCGGGGAAGTAAGGGCCGTCAAATGCGTTCAAACCGACCGTCAGCCAGCAGGCGGTAGCGAATGCCTCGCCACATGATGGAATTTCCAAAGAACCCGCCGACCCAAAAGGCGAAGCTGACAAGATCTTGCACCGGAATTAAGAACCAGCGACTTCTGGACAGCGGATCTTGCAAGATCGATTGAGCAGTGGCATAGCCGGCAGCGGCCCTGATTAGCAAAGTCACAAACAAGGCAGGCCAGGTCCACGGCGCCCAAAGAACTAGGGCCAAGGCTATGGGAACGGGATTGGTAAACAACTGACCCAGGTACCCCGCCGGACGCGACCGCCGTGTGGAGCGATTCCAGCGAATGCGATGCAACGCGTTGGCCTTTAGCGATTCACTGCCGATGCGGTGCTCAATTACGTAGCTGGAGAGAGCCACGCCGTGACCCCCTTCGGCGGCAAATTGCCCTAGGACGAAGTCTTCAGCCAAGTACTGACGTAGACGGTCCCATCCGCCTAGTGATTGGATTACGGACCGTCTGGCGGCGATTGTAGGGCCCACCGCAAAGCGCATCCCTTCGAGCATTCGCGCCACGACGATACCGCCCAGGAACTCCGTGTTCATCCCCATGGCTTCAAGCGTCGACCAAAATGAATCGCCGGGAACGGCGCGGTAGGGGCAAGTGGTGACGGCAAGCTTGGGGTCGGCGAATTCGGCGGCGATGACTTGCAACATGCGCGCATCAACGCGGATGTCGCTGTCACTCATCACTAGCAGATCATGGTCCGCGGCCTTCATCATTTGGTCGAGGCTCCAGACCTTGGCGTTGGGCCATGGGGGCTCACCTACCAGTAAGATGCGGGACGGCACAGCCGGATAATCGGAGCAGAGACGCTGAACGAGTGGATACGCGGGATCCTCGGCGGATCGAAACGCGAAGAGCAATTCAAATGTTGGATAATCCTGCTCGAAAAATGAAATTAGATTTTCTTCAAGGCCGTGATCGAGACCCGCGAGCGGCTTTAGAATGCTGATCGAGGGAGGGGGCGACGGTATGCCAGAGGGCTTGGCGGCGAGATACTTTCCCACCGCCACAACGACAAGAATGCAATAAACAAGCGACCCAATCAACAGAGCCGCCAGCAGATAAATCACGGGCTAATCCGTTGTTTGTTTGGTTCCGATCTTTTCTTTGATCTCAGCAATGAAATCGACAAGTGGCTTCACACCGAGATCGCCTTGCTTGCGATGCCGCACGGACACCGAACCGGCCTCGGCTTCCCGGGGTCCTATGACCAGCATGTATGGAATTTTCTGCATCTGAGCATCACGAATCTTTAGATTCACTTTCTCATTGCGCTCGTCAATCCAGACGCGAACACCGGCGGCGGCCAGTTCGTTCTTCACTTGCAAAGCGAACTCGGATTGCTTATCGGTGATAGGCAGCACTGCCACTTGAATGGGCGCGAGCCACACAGGGAATGCGCCAGCATAGTGCTCAACCAAGATACCAAAGAAGCGTTCCACCGACCCGAATAGGGCACGGTGAACCATGATCGGTTGATGCTTCTTGCCGTCGTCGGCAATATATTCGAGGCCAAAGCGGCGGGGCAGCGTGAAATCGAATTGTACGGTGGAGAGCTGCCACAACCGTCCGATGGCGTCGACCAGCTTCATGTCAATCTTGGGTCCGTAGAAAGCTGCTTCGTCGGTCATGACCCGGACTTTGAGGCCGAGCCGGTCCGTCGCCGTTCTTAGAGCGTTTTCAGCCAGCGCCCATTGTTCAGGCGTGCCGTCGTACTTGCCGCTTTTGCCATTGTCCCAGGTGGACAATTCCGCCTCGTAAGTTTCAAAGCCGAACGCATGAAGGGTGTCGATTGCGAACTGAAGGCAATTCACAACTTCATCTTCAGCCTGGTCGGGAGTGCAGAAGATGTGAGCGTCATCCTGCGTAAATCCGCGGACGCGCAAAAGGCCATGCATGGTGCCGCTACGTTCGTAACGGTACACGGTGCCGAGTTCACCGAGGCGCACAGGAAGATCGCGATAGCTCTTAGGACGGTCGGCGTAAATCAGGATGTGGAACGGGCAGTTCATCGGTTTCAGCTGGTATTCGGCATCATCCAGCTCCATGGCCTTGAACATATTTTGGTTATAGAAGTTGAAGTGGCCAGAGGTCTTCCACAGATCAATTTTGGCGACGTGCGGGGTGTAGACCAGCGAATATCCACGCTGAACGTATTGATCGCGCATCCAATCTTCAAGAATGCGACGGACGGTTCCACCCTTGGGATGGAAGAAGATCAGGCCAGGGCCTGCGAGATCCTGGATACTGAAGAGGTCCAGTTCCTGGCCAATACGGCGATGATCGCGCCGCTTGGCTTCCTCGATGCGGTGAAGATAGGCATCCAGATCCTTCTGCGTGAAGAATGCCGTGCCGTATATGCGCTGCAGTTGCTTGTTCTTTTCGTCGCCTTTCCAATAGGCTCCGGCAATTGAGAGCAGCTTGAAAGCCTTGATTTTTTCGGTCGAAGGAACATGCGGTCCGCGGCAGAAATCGATGAACTGAGGGCCAAGCGTATATTCGCTAAAGACCTCGCCGGCGCGGTCAGAAATCAGTTCACACTTCATCCAAGCGCTGGCGTATTTCTTCAGCCCCTCGTCCTTGACGGTCATGACGCGGTCGTAGGTCAGGTTACGCTTCTGGATCTCCCACATTTTGGCTTCGATCTTTTCCAGATCTTCGGGAGTGAATTTTTCGGCGCGATCAAAATCGTAGTAGAAACCGGTTTCGATGGGCGGCCCGATGCCAAGCTGCGTTTCCGGCCACAGTTCAAGAACCGCGGCGGCGAGCAGGTGGGCCGTGGAGTGCCGGTAGACTTCAAGAGATTCCGGATCTCGCGTGGTAAGCAGCTGCAGAGTGGAATCGCCCTCGAAGGGCCTGGTCAAGTCAAACATATCTCCGTTAACGCGCGCGGCGATACAATCGGCCGCCAGACGGGGACTGATGCCCTGGGCCACGTCAAGGGGCCGGGATCCGGCGGGTACGGTCTTTACGCTGCCGTCCGGCAGGGTAATGGAATAGCTGCTCATAGGGGTGAAATTTCAGGGTATCACAAGCGGACTGCCTCCTAAGTCCTAGCAAAAAATACGCAAATGGCGCGAATCCTGGAACCGCTTGACAACATCCTGTATATTGGTGAGGGAATGACCAATTCTTTACCGCAGACGGACGGCCTTGACGAAGCCGCGCTAGTTGAGCGGGCTAAATCGGGTGAGACGGCGGCGTTCACGGAACTCGTGCGCCGGTATGACAAGAAGATCTTCAGAATGGCAAAACAAATCACGCAAAGTGATGAGGATGCCGAGGATGTCTTGCAGGAGGCTTTGTTCAAAGCCTATACGCATCTGAAAGATTTTCAGGGTAATTCGAAGTTTTATACATGGATCGTAAGAATCGCCGTGAATGAAGCGTTGATGAAGCTTCGGAAGCGGAAATCGGACCGCACGGTGTCGCTGGACGAAGAATTGGACACGGGTGAGGAAACCGTGACCAGGGAAATAGCTGTCTGGGATGGCGACCCGGAACAGCGTTATTCGCAGGAAGAATTGCGGGTGATCCTTGACGACGCCATAAAGAGTTTGAAACCATCCTTCCGGACTGTTTTTGTCTTGAGAGACGTCGAAGAACTTTCGACGGAGGAGACGGCCGATACCCTCGGGCTGTCCATACCGGCCGTGAAATCACGGTTACTCAGGGCGCGTTTGGAACTGCGGGAAAAACTGACGCGAATGTTTAAGAAAAAGGGGGAAGACGCGTTTGCTTACCTGTAAAGATTTACTAGCCGAATTGAATACCTATTTGGATGATACGGCGGATCCAAATCTGCGGCAGGAGTTGCAGAAACATGTCAACGAATGCCCGAACTGTTGGGTGGTGGTGGATACGACCCAAAAGACGCTAAGGGTATTCAAGGGCATGGAGCCGCAGGCCATTCCGGCATCGATTGAATCGCGTGTCATGAAGGCGCTTGAGCGGCGGATAGCCGATCAGAACCGAACGTAAGGTGCGGCGAATAGCCGACAGAATCGGACGTGAGGCCCGATGTAGTCAAGCAATACTTAGCTTTCCGCTATCGCGCTAAGCATCTTGACAATCTCAAGATTTTCCGCCGGCAATCTTCCCTTTTCGAGTAACTTCCGGGTGCAAGCCACCTGGCTTTCATAAGCCGGGAATTCAACCGTTACGTTCCCCGAGGCATGAATGATTTGGGGGTTCACCGGAAAGGGAGTCTGGGCCAACGATTCCAGCACATCCTCTAGCAGGTGCGGCGAGACGGCCAAACGGAGTAGGACCAGCTCGCCTTCAGAACCGGAGAGTTCCGGTGTAATAATTCTATTCAACATAAGCCCGTACCTCCACCCCCTCAAAGAGAGTGTAGAAATCCAGCCATTAGCGCTTTTCGGTTGTTTAGAACTTCTGTGGCAAACCGCGCGCCTTTAGCACTTTTTTACGTGGTTGCAAGTAGCCAGAGTCTTTCAACGGTTAGGAGAAAGAATCTAAATCACTCCACGTTTGGATCAAGCATACCACTCACCAACTTGACCTTCAAGCAAATTTATCGAGCGGAGAATGCAACAACTCGAACAGGGAAAAATAGAAATCCAAAGGGGACTAGTCGAGCCCGGCTCCGCCATAGGGAATTTCACGCAAACCGTCTTCCAAACCTTCGATCCGAACAATCTTTTTCTTGATTGGCGGGGTCGCCACTATTGGGGCCACAACTGGTGAGGCTTGCGTACTTAACGTCGCAATCGTTTTGATTTCAGGCCTCGGGTCTTTCCGCAACTTACCTTGTTGGATGACCGGTTTTTCGGGCGCCGACGCGGAAAAGGGCTTTACCGTGGCTACAAGGGCTACATCCTTTTTGCGCAACGCCGAAAGCTGTGTTGCGGTCACCTGGGACCAGGCGTGCAGATCAGATTCCTCTATCGCCATTTTCATATTGCTCAAAAATACGGACGGGCCCAGCCCTGGCTTGACCGGCAAGAGCCCGGGGAAATGGACATTCATTTGAGTGAGAATCGCGCTGAGCCGCTTCGATGCCCCCTTGACTTTGTCTTCGGTGGTGGCGTTGATATGCAAGCTAAGTTGAACCCCATCCGCTACTTTGTAACCGGCCGCGTAAGCGTTCAGACCAGACAGGGGGCTGTTTGCATCGTCACGGGTGGCATCCGACACGTTTGTTACAACGTAAAGGTCGTTCAAGGTGGACATGTCCATGGCAGTGCCAAACAACTCGTTTTTTTCAGATAGTGGCCCATTTCTTGTCTGTTCGCCACGCTCGAGAGCTTCGGAGATTATCGTCTTTGTTCCCACAAGAGAAACGGTTGAATCCACATAAGCGATCAGGATCGTATCGTCATCGATGTTGGCAGGGCCCAACAGCGTCACCCCTTTGTAGTGGGTGGCAACGGCGCCATCACTGGAGGCAGCCTTTTTCATCAACGCCAAATCGAATTTGCCATTGACAATTATCAAGGCTCGGCCCGGTTCCCTGAATCGCTCGACGGTCGAAGGAGAGGTGATCAGGAACCTTTCGACACGACCTAATGTTGAGCTCAGTGCGCGCCATAGAGAATCAGGCGCAGTTCCCTGCTGAGAGGCTTTCCAATTCAACCCCGCAACCAACTGAGCGTCGCGATGCGCGAAACGCCAATAGCTGGGTTCCGTCGTCTCGGCAAGTTGCGCATTCAGAAGCGGAATGACGCTCAACAAGCAAATAGCCTTGATCATAGTTGTTACTCCACGGGCAAAAGTACAGTGTTACTTTCCTGATCGTTTACGCGAACTTTGACAGGGATTCCGCCACCTGCTGGAAACTGAGAGCCAAGCCTATATTTTGAAGCAATCGTTCCAATCAGACCGGAAGCCGCAAACGATGAATCGGCTGGAACGACAAGATCGCCAGTCATTAGCTCAGCCTTGTCCGACACTCCATAAACAATACCCTCAGGAACCGTAAATCCTTCGGGAACGGGGCGAAGTAAAGGTGCAAAACCCGTACCGAATAGCGTGATCGTTTCACCCCTCTTAGCGGGACTATCTGGTGTGATCGGCTTGCCGTTCTCATGGGCGGCCACGGCATATCCTTTCGAGTCCACAAAGAAGGCAAATAAACCAGGGGCGTTACGCACCACCTTGAAGTTCGACGATACTTCCTGTTGATTTGCTAAGCGAACATATAGCGTATGATCCCCTGGCTCGGCTTCGGCCGGCAGGAAAGCATTAATCTGCTGAGGACTGACGAAGATTAACGGCAGAAGACGCCCATTCCAACGAATGGTGATCCCAGCGAGTGCTTGCGGCATCGGATTCACTCCACCCACGATAGTCTCCGTGCTCAAGCCATCTCCATAAATCGATATGAGTGATCCGGCGGCGACGGCGCCCACGGGAGTGTCACCAGCTGCATTTTTTACACCAGCTTCAACCACAAACGCCGAACGATCGAGACCTGCACGGACTATCCTCGGTCCAAACATCGAAACCGATGCCGTCCGAAAAGTCCCCTGAAGGTCACCTTCCCAGCGGCGGAAGCGGAAGCCCTTGAGAGGGTTTACGGTAATCGTTACTTGTGTATCTGATGAGTAAAAACCGTCGCCACTTGGCGGACTGATTGCGAACTCCGCACCTTCGGCCGGGTCGGCAAGAGCCATTAACCGGTTCATGGTGCGGTAGGAGGCCCCAATCCGAATATCGTCCGCTGCAAGCCTGACGACCCTCACCGGCTGCGCCACTGAGTCGTTCCAACCCTGGAATTCCAGGCGAGTTGAATCGCCGGTGGGTATGGTTGCTTGGGCGGCAATCGACACATCGGAACCAGAGGGCTTGTCCACACTGCAGGGAGCGGCACAATCAACGCCATCAATCTGCAGGTGAATGCCTGCTTGGACCATCGATACGGTGAGCCGCGGCAAAAGTTGATAATTCGCCGTCCATCGGATACCGCCCGCTGACGGGACTTCATTGGGAAGCGTCAAGTCCTGGGACGCATCGCCTCCGTGTGCCCACCCGGTGAACTGATACTTTCTGCCGCGCGTGTCGGTTACAAGGGCTGGAGCCGCAATCGTGTGCTTACTGCCTACAGCCCATAAGAAATCCTGGGAAGGCCAATTATCCCTGCCATCGACGTTTAGTTTGAGATTCGCTGGGTTGGTACCCAACGAGAAGCTGATCCCTTTCTTGAAGCGAGCCGTTATGGTAGCTGGAACATTGACGTCCTTTACTTTGTAAACCGTATTCTGACCGCCTCCGATATCGAACGAATCAAAAACCCAGGGGGTACCCTGAAGATCACGTTGCGGAGATGGAGCTCCAAGGACGATGTTTTGGCCATCTCCGAAATCGAAAGTGCCGCTTTCTGTTGTGCGAACGTTGGCATCCATCAAGGGAGTGTTTACAACCGTGCCATCCACGCGCACTTGTAGTTGGGGAGGGTCCGTGTAAAAGACCACGTGTTTGCCTGGCGCGAAACGAGGAAACAGCGAGGTTGGCCCAGTTATCATCACGGAACTGATGAATGCGTTTGACTTTGCGTTGACTGACCAGCCCTGGAACACGAACCCAGGATAAGGATAAGCTTCCAATGCAAGGTTGGCTCCCGAACCTGCCCATAGAGTTTGCGACCAGGCAAAGCAGGTTCCTCCAACAATGGCGACGCCGGGCAATTGGAGCCCTGATTGACCTTGAACTAGCGGCGGCTTTCCCGGGTTTCCACAATTCAGGCTTAGGCCATTGGTCACTTCTGCAGGCAAGTTGAACAAGAATAGATCCACTCGATACTGCTGCGAGACTTGGCTCTTATATTCCGTTATTGTGGAATTAGCTGTGATTGTGGCGGTAGTGCCGGTGCTTTTGAATGTGCCGGTTAAATCGACCCATGCAGTGGCCGTATAGCGGCTTGTGTTCGAAGGTTCGGTTTGGGCCGCATCAATTCGTAGTACGTGGCTGGTTCCAGTCTGCCACAAGAACACTTGAGGAGACCTATAAGGAGTTCCATCCACGTAAAAGACGGCCCCCGAAGGTTCTGTGAAAACTCTGTTGGCCACAACTTGAGCCATTAACTCCGATCCAGTCAGAATCATCATGGCCGCCGGAACCAATTTCCGCCAAAGGGCTGCAAGCCCCGCAAATCTACGCAGTTGTGTTCTCATCCATTGACACCTGCTTTCTACTTCGACAGAACGGGTCAATTTCTAAATGGGGTAAAGCCCTTATCTTTTGCCAAAACCTGGGGTCCGGACCTAAGTCTCAACCTTAGCTACCGCAAGCTGAGCCCGCCGTCAACGGCAAGCACTTGGCCCGTGATAAACGTAGGCGATTCAAGGAAATAGACCACCGCATCGGCGAGTTCAGCGCCGCTTCCTGGCCTCCCGGCCGGTGTGGCGCGAATCATTTGAGCCACCTCCGGTTCAATCTCCTCGCCAAAAGGGATCACGCCAGGGGCTACTGAATTTACAGTAATCTGGGGAGCCCAAGCCTTGGCCAGCGATTTAGTCAGCATGATCACTCCAGCCTTTGAGGCGCAATAGTGAGAATGATCGGCCCAGGGTCGAAGGCCGCCCAGGGAACTGATATTGACTATCCTTCCCCCTCCACGAGCCTTCATGCGAATCGCCGCTTCCTTTGCGCAAAAGAAGGTAGCCTTCATGTTGACATTATGGATAAAATCCCAATCCTGTTCCGTCACTTCAAGCGGGTCGATTTTCGTGAAGCGCGCGGCGTTGTTCACCAGGCAATCGAGTCCACCTAGCCGGGAATCTATCTCGCGGAACATGCGTTCTATCTGGGGAACGCTTTCAAGGTTGGCCTGGAACAACTCCGCCCCACCACAATCCTCGGCCGTTTGGCGGGCTTCTGATTCCGACCCGTTATAGTGAACAGCAACGCGTGCCCCTTCCGACGACAGCCGTAGGGCAATTTGCCGGCCAATCCGCCTTGCAGCGCCAGTCACCAACACAATCTTGCCGCGTACACTGGTCCTGACGGGTTCAGACATTGGGATCCCCATGCACCTCTATATCATCATCACCCGGTTCGGACTCCGGTTGCGGAAGCCGTCCCGTCATGTTCGCCCAAACCCAGAAAACCGAAGTGGTGCTGCTCAATAATCCGCTGACCACTCCAATCGCGCGCGGGCTATATGTGTCGGATGCCCATCCGGCGCCAAACATCGACAGCATCATCATCGACCAGGTTAACGTTTCAAGAGTTGCGAAAACACGCCCGCGATACTGATCATCCACCAGACGCAGTAGTTTGCCGAAATTCAGAACACTAGAAACCGCCACGGCGGCGCGCGAAAGGCCAATGAAGAACAGCGCCAACCCGAAAGTCGGCATCAAGCTGAAAAGAATGTAGGCCGCCCCGTGAAGAATGTAGGCGCAAGCAATCACGATCTTGTATTGTCGGAAATCAAGCTTAGGACCAAGCCAATGCCCTACCCGGCCACCGCAAACAAGCCCCACCCCGGCCGCTGCCCAAAGGAACCCAATTCCCTCCGCACCTCGGTGATGCACCTGTTCACTAAACAATGTGAACAAGATTTGCGCCGCGCCGCCACCAGTCGCCCACCCCACGTATACCATGGCAATCGCATACACCAGCGGAATGGACTTCATGTAAGAGAGGCCCTCGGTATACTCACGCCAGGGCCTTACCACTTGGTCTTCACCAAGCATGGACCGCTTCGCGCGAAACCCTGACGGCGTATTCAATTGCGAAATGCACCATGCCGAAAATAGAAAGGATAGCGCGTTGAAGAAGAACGCCCACTCGTAACCGAATCGGGACGCACTTAATCCGCCAAGAAATGAACCAATCGCCGTATTCGCCCATTGCGTAGTCTGCATCAGCGAATTGGCGGCATGCAATTCTTTCTTTTCGGCGATCACCGGGAGTATGGCTGCCCTTCCGCTTGTGAAAAACGGTGAGGCGAACATCAACATGGCGCTCAGCGCGTAAATCAACCTGGGATGTTTGCCATCGGCCGCCAAAATGAAAAGCAGGGCGATCACGAAGCGAACCAAGTCGCTGGCGATCATTACCTTCTTGCGATCAAAGCGGTCCAGCGCCACCCCTGCCAAAGGTCCAGCCAGCAACATGGGTATTGCACGCGCCAGCATTACGCCACTAACTGCGAAGCCGGAATGTGTCGTCTGGTACACAAGGCCAAATACGGCGATGGTGTTGAAGTGGTCACCGATTTCGCTGACCACTTGACCGGCCCAGGTCATGCGGTAGTTGCGGTTTTGTTTGAGGAGTTGGTAGAACTCGGCCATTAACTCCGCTCCGTCAGAAATACACCGCCCAGAATCAGCGCGCCACCGCCAACCAGCGCCGCGCTCACTGGTTCACCCAGAATCGTGACACCCAGGGTGGTGGCCATCAGTGGCTGCAAATAGCTAAACGAGGAGACGCGGGATGCCGGCAACTTTCCCAGAACATAGTAGTAGAGCAACGACGCCACAACCGATGAGAACATCGCCATGTAGAGAACGCCCAACCACGCCGTGACACTAACCTTTGTAAAATCGAAACCGCTGGCTAGATATAGGGTCATCGGCAACAGCGTAACCGCGCCGGAAAAGAACGCGAAAGTTGTCGGAATGAACGGCCCATGAGCAGTTACCATCCCTTTGCCAAACACAATGTAACAGGCAAACGTAAGCGCCGAGGCGATGATCATCAAGTCGCCGGCCGACGACGGGCCAGGCCCACTTGTGGAAGCCCGCAACTGCAAAGTGGCGACGCCACAAAGAGCCAACATTATGCCGCCTATTTTTTGGGGCCGAATCGCCTCATGCCCCATTGCCGAGGCCAGCAACAGCACCGCCAACGGCACAAGCCCGAAGATGAATGCCGCGTGCGACACCGTTGTTCGCGACAGCCCTAAAATAAAAAACACTTGATTGGCCGCAATGCCGATGGAGCCCAGCAACGCCATCCGCCAACCATCGGCAAAATCCCAGGTCTTGCCATCTTTCTTCTTCGCCCAGCGGTAAACAGGAATTAGAAATATGGCCGCAAGCGTCAACCGGAAACCAGAGAGCAGCGCCCCTGGAATTTCCTTCAACGCCACCTTGGTCGCGATGAAATTCAAAGCCCAGATAAACATCACCAGAACCAGCAAAAGGTAAAGCCGCCAAGATCTACTGGCAGGGTCGTTCAATTCAATATCTCCTCACGAATGGTGATCGATTTTAGAAACACTTTGTCGATGTCGTACCCAAAACCGACACCGTCGCGAAGTTCGATAGTTCCTCGCGCGGTAGTTTCGACGGCAGGTACAATCACGTCCTGCTTCCAATAGCGCTTGCTGGCGGAAACGTCGCCGGGCAAAGTGAAGTTCGGCAAACTGGCCAGCGCCACATTGTGCGCCCTACCAATACCGGCTTCAAGCATGCCGCCGCACCAAACCGGTACATTGGCCTTTTCGCAAAGATCATGCACGCGCTTGGCTTCCGCAAATCCACCGACGCGACCCAACTTGATATTGATGATCTTGCACGCGCCCATCTCAATCGCCTGCTCAGCATGATGCGCGGAGCGAATGCATTCGTCAAGACACACTGGCGTCTGCATCTTCCTCTGCAGCGTGGCATGGTCAATGATGTCGTCGTGCGCCAGAGGCTGTTCCACCATCATCAGGTAGAACTCGTCCAATTTGCGAAGGTGCTCAGTGTCGGCAAGCGTGTAAGCCGAATTAGCATCGGCCATTAACTTGATGCCTGGGAACTCCTTGCGCACTGCCCGCAAATCTTCAACATCACGACCCGGCTTGATTTTCATCTTGATACGCTGATACCCGTCGGCCAATTCTGTTTCAATCTTCTTGAGCAATCCTGCAACCGTATCCTGAATGCCAATCGAAACACCACACGGAATTTCCGTGCGCGCCCCGCCGCCGATTTCTTTCCATAAAGGCTGATTGTGAAGCCGCGCCTGCAAATCCCACACAGCAACTTCAAGGCCGCCGCGCGCCATAAAGTGCCCACGAATATGAGACAACAGCGGATACACATCCTCGGCCGAAGCCAGTTCCTTTCCCAATACCCGCGGAGCACAGTAATCGCGCACTAGCGGCCAAATCGACGCGGTCCATTCCTCGTTATAGAAAGGATTCTCGCCTGCTGTGACTTCGCCCCATCCAGAAACGCCTTCCGACATGACTTCAACCAGCACCATGTCGCGACTATATGTGCGTCCGAAGCTGGTCTCAAAGTAATGGACCAGCGGCATTTTGATGTGCCGGAGCCGGATCTCGTCGATCTTCATTTTTCGTCCTTTTTAGCAGATAACAAGTAGCTCGATTCCGCATCGCCGCGTTCAAAACCGGTCACCACCAGGCCGTTACCAAAATGGCGCAAGAACTGATTGCTGATGGAAGCCTGCACATCGCGCGCCCGCTCTGGTTGGTTTTTCATGATTTGGACGATGTCTGACGGAACGGCAATTTTTTCGACAACCGGAGGCCGCACAACAGCCACGCCTTCAATCATCGACTGCGCGCGTTCGGAGTCAAGAAACCATTCGGCAATACAGCGATCCGTTGGCAACCCCGCCTGCAACGCGCTCGATGTTATCCCGTATTGATTCAAAACGTACCGCGAAATCACCGCCCCCAGTCGTTCTATGTTGAAAAAAGCGTTCTTGATCTGAAGCGGGTCAAACGTCCATTCCACGAGGGTCACACCCTGTTCCAAGGCGTCGGTGCGCTGCGCCAACTTCAGGGCGCGCCCCACACCAGCATTGCGATATTCGGAGACAACACCCATCATGTGGCTGTGCAGATAAACTCCGTTATCGCGTTTCAAACCAGGAATCGAAAGCAGGAAGCCAACCATCTTGTCGCCATCGAACGCAGCCAACCGCTGGCCGCCAATATGCCCAGCTACAACAAAAAGCCGCACCGGCAAAAGATCGATATCGTCAAAACCCCAAATCACTTTCTGCAAGCGTACCGCCTCGCGAAGTTCGGGCAACTCATGAATGGATCGAACAGTAATCGTGCTCAAGACTTGCGCTTCGCCTCCTGCCAATACTCTTCCATCTCCGCCACGGTCGATGTTTCCGGCACCCTTCCCTGCGCCGCAAGCCGCGCCTCAACATGCCCAAACCTCAGGCGAAACTTCGTGTTGGTTTTACGCAAGGCTTCCTCGGGATCCACGCCGTGAAAGCGCGCCAAATTCACCAACACAAAGAATAAATCGCCAAGCTCGTCTTCTTTCTCGGAATCGGAATCAGCGCGGGATAACTCCTCCAATTCCTCATGCAGTTTGGCGATCACCTGCCCTGAATTTTCCCAATCGAAGCCCACCTTCGCCGCACGTTTGCTGATTTCCCTTGCTTCACTCAAAGCAGGCATGGAACGCGGAATGCCGCCCAGAACGCCGACGGTCTTCTTACCCTTATCCGCTTTCTCCTGATTCTTGATTTCGTCCCAGCGCTTCTTAACGTCGTCCGACGTTTTCGCTTCACCGTCGCCAAAAATGTGAGGGTGACGCCGAATCAACTTTTCGTTGATGGCATTCAGCGAATCGGTGATGGAAAACAATCCTTGCTCTTTAGCAATCTGCGCCAGAAAAACCGGCTGCAACATCAAATCGCCCAATTCCTCGGCCAATTGCTGGAAATCACGATCATCAATGGCCTCAATTACTTCATAGGCCTCTTCCACAAGGTATTTTTTCAAAGAGTCGTAGCTCTGCTCCAAGTCCCAAGGACAACCGTCGGGCGCACGTAGCTTCTCCATAATGGCTACCAGCCGCGCAAACGGATCCTGGGGTAAAACAGTGGAGGAATGCAATTTAGTAGGAGTCACAGGAAGAGAAAAACCTTCAAAAAAGCCGTATTCTTCAATGTAACATAGCCTCATTGTTATACTTGAAGTTCCGTGTATCAAAGCCTAGAATCCACCATCACCTCCGAAGTTGCCGCGCACGTCCATATCCGTTACGGCATCACGCTTCCCGTCGTCATTGAACAACCCAAGCAATCCAGCTTCGGCGAAATGGCTTTGCCGATTGCGTTCCAATTAGCGAAGGAACTGAGACGCGCTCCGAAAGCCATTGCTACAGAATTGATTGAAGAACTCCCCGCCATTGATGGGGTTTCGAAAATGGAAGTGGCTGGTAATGGCTACATCAACCTTCGTCTTAACCGGGCAGCCTATGCCATAAACGCCCTCGCCGGAATCACGGTCGCCGCCCAAACCTCGGGCAAAATCATTGTTGAGCACACCAACATCAACCCAAACAAGGCCGCCCACATCGGCCACTTGCGTAACGCCATTTTGGGCGATACGTTCGTCCGCATGCTCCGCGCCGCGGGCAATCAGGTGGAGGTGCAAAATTACATCGATAACACCGGTGTCCAAGTGGCCGACGTTGTGGTTGGATTCCACTATTTAGAAAAGAAATCCACCGCTGAGGTGAAGGCCCTCGCCGCCGCCCCGCGCTTTGATTACCTGTGTTGGGACCTCTATGCCCGCACGTCGTCCTATTACACCGATCACAAAGAAGCACTCGACTGGCGGGCGCAAACGCTCCACGCAATCGAAGCCGGCGAAGGCGAACTCGCCGAACTCGCCACCATTGTCGCGGATGCCATCGTCGCCTGCCACCTCAAAACCATGCTCCGCCTTGGCGTCGTCTACGACGTGCTGCCCCGCGAAAGCGAGATCCTCCATCTGCAATTCTGGGCTAAAGCGTTTGAGCTGCTGAAAGAACGGAAAGCCATCGAGCTAGCAGCAGAAGGCAAGAATAAAGGCTGCTGGGTAATGCGCGCCGAAGCCTTCGCTTCCTCCGATGACGAAGATATGGACAAAGTGATCGTCCGTTCCAACGGCACCGTCACTTATGTCGGTAAAGACATCGCTTATCAAATGTGGAAGTTCGGCCTGTTGGGCAAAGACTTCTTCTATCGGCTGTGGCACACCTACCCCGACGGCAAGCAGTTGTTCGCCTCGTCGGATGTTCCGGCGGACGCGAACCATAAATTCGGCGCCGGCTCAAAGGTGTTCAACGTCATCGACTCGCGCCAATCCTATCTGCAAGACGTAGTCGTAGCCGGCCTCAAGGCGCTTGGATTTAACGAGCAAGCCGCCAACTCTATTCACTTCTCTTACGAAATGGTGGCACTGAGCCCGCGTACCTGCGTGGAGTTGGACATAGATCTTTCCGATGAAGATAAGAAGCGCCCCTACGTGGAAGTTTCCGGCCGCAAGGGGCTTGGAGTCAAGGCTGACGACCTGATCGACAAGTTGATCGAAAACGCCTCGCGCGAAGTGGATGCGCGGCACGCAGACAAATCAGAAGCGGACCGCAAGAAGGCGGCAACTGCCATCGCCATCGGAGCCTTGCGATACTTCATGCTGAAGTACACGCGCACGTCCGTCATCGCTTTTGATTTCCAGGAAGCTCTAAGCTTCGAGGGTGAAACGGGTCCTTACGTGCTCTACGCAACGATCCGCTCACGCAATATCCTGAAAAAGTACGGCCCGGAATTGCCGGATTTCAAATCCGTGCTCACTGCCGATGTGTTTTCGCGTCAGTTGCAGGATGAAGACCTGTGGCAATATATCTTGGCCGCCACACGCCTCGATTCCGCCATCGACAAGGCGCTAACCGCGGGCGAACCAGCCCACATGGCTCGTTTCGCATTCCAACTGGCGCAGTCCTTTACGAACTTCTACCACGGCTACCAGGTCCTTTCTGAACAGGACAAAGAGAAGCAAGTCTTCCTTTTGTGGCTGACCGAACAGTTCCGGTCTCAACTGGAACGAGCCCTGGGCGTGCTGGGCGTCGAAATGCCGGATTTCATGTAGACCAGCGTGTTTGTAAAAATAAATTGAATAAAAACACGTTGGAGGGGGATCTAAGCTCTGTGAAGCTGCTTGTCGTTTTCTTGATTCTTACTGCGGGAGTTGCCACCGCTCAGCCTGTAGCCGGGTATCAACCTATGACTTCGTCTGAGCGTCGGCAAATGTTCATCGAAGATAGTTTTACCAGCCCCGGTGGATATCTCGTCCCCCTATTCCCAGCTGGAATTGCTCATCTGAAAAACAAGCCCACACAATGGGGACAAGGAGCGGAAGGATTTGGCAGACGCGCTGGTTACGCTTATGCCACGAACTTCATGGACGATGCCATTCTTCACTCCAGCGCGGCAATTCTGAAGAATGATGTACGCTACGAATCTTCGAAAGATGTTAAGGTGGTGCGCCGGATCGGCCACGCCCTCAGCCGCACCTTCGTTACCCGTGCGCACGACGGACGCTTAACGCTTAACGCAAGCAATTTCATGAGTAGTTACGGCGCCGGGATGCTGGCCACCTACATGCTTCCGTCCGAATCATATGAGCCTTTGAAGTACGGGGTGCGGCAGGGTCACGTTCTGATTGCCGCGCACGCCGGGTCGAACCTGATAAAGGAGTTCACCCCGGAAATCAAAAAGCTCTTCCGCCGCAAGTAGCAGTATAATCGAGTCAGGATTCAAGCGAGTGGCGACAGTAACCCAAACTCAGCTCATGACATTTTTGGAATTTGAAAAAGTTCCAGACCCTAAAAATGGCAAATACGAGCTTCGTCACGGAGAGCTATTCATTGTGCCGCCACCCAACCCTCGGCATTACTTAATACAATGCCGACTGGTCGAACTATTATTGGCCCCAGCTAAAAAATTTGGATTGACTGGAGCCGAAATGGGATTTCGAGCAATGCCAGAGCATGAATATCGCATTGCGGACGTTGGAGTGATTGCCAAGGCCAGGTGGAATGAAACCCTGAAGGCGAGCCGGCTCCCAGGGGTACCGGACTTGGTGATCGAGGTCCTCTCACCATCCAACACTTCGTCGGAAATTTTAGACAAAGAGGCTCTCTGTCTGGAGAACGGCTCCAAGGAATTCTGGGTGGTCGACCCCGAACGTCAACAGGTCAAAGTATCCACACCTGACGGTCGCACCGTCAGCTACAAATCCGGCGCAAGCATCCCCTTGTTCTTCGGCGGTTCCATCGCAGTTAACGAGATCTTCGTCCAGCCCTAACCGCACTCCCCGCAAAACACGCTACACTGAAATTTAAGTTGTACTTCTTCAAAATCCATGTCAAAAGTAAATTCCTTCGGCTCCTCCGCCACCCTCAGCGTGGGTGCGCAATCTTTCACCATCTACAAGCTCGATGCCATTGAAAAGCATGGCCTGGGGAAACTTTCCCGCCTGCCCTATTCAATACGAGTCCTCCTTGAAAACCTGCTGCGTAACGAAGACGGCGGCACGGTCAAGAAGACCGACATTGAATACATCGCCAGGTGGGATACCGCGGCGGCGCCCCAGGAAATCAACTTCCGTCCCGCGCGCGTTCTGCTGCAGGATTTCACCGGCGTCCCCTGCGTGGTTGACATCGCCGCCATGCGCGACGCCCTCGCGGAAATGGGGGCCGACCCGAAGCTTGCCAATCCCCTTATCCCCGTCGACCTGGTCATCGATCACTCCGTTCAAGTGGACCACTTCGGCACAGCCAACGCCTTCGATCTGAATACCATTCTTGAATACCAGCGCAATCGCGAACGCTACGAATTCCTTCGCTGGGGCCAAAGCGAGCTAAAGAACTTCCGCGCCGTCCCACCGGAAACAGGTATCGTTCATCAGGTCAACCTCGAATACCTCGCCCCGGCTGTCTTCACCAACTCAGCCGATGGAACCGCCTACCCCGACACAGTAGTCGGCACCGATTCCCACACCACCATGATCAACGGCCTCGGCGTCGTTGGTTGGGGCGTCGGCGGCATTGAAGCGGAAGCCTGCATGCTGGGTCAGCCCGTCTCCATGCTGTTGCCGCAAGTAGTCGGCTTCAAGCTTTCCGGTAAAATGCCCGAAGGCGCCACCGCAACGGACCTCGTCCTGACCGTCACACAGATGCTCCGCAAGAAGGGCGTGGTCGGCAAGTTCGTCGAATTTTACGGCCCAGGCGTCGGAGCACTAGCGTTAGCAGACCGAGCAACCATCGCCAACATGGCCCCCGAATACGGCGCCACCATCGGCTTCTTCCCAGTCGACGGCCAAACGCTCGATTACCTCCGCATGACCAACCGCTCCGAAGAGCAGGTGCAATTGGTCGAAGCCTACGCCAAGGCTCAAGGTTTGTTCCTTGAAGCCGACGCGCCAGATCCGGTCTACAACGGCACGTTAGAGCTCGACCTTTCCACCGTTGTCCCTTCCATGGCGGGTCCCAAGCGTCCGCAAGATCGCGTAACGCTTCCCGACGTTAAAGCCAACTTCCAAACCGCCCTCGCCGGCGAAATGAAGACCCAAGGCGCTTTGAAAGATGGAGCGGTCGTCATCGCCGCGATCACATCGTGTACAAACACCTCCAACCCAAGCGTGCTCATCGCCGCCGGTTTGGTTGCGAAAAAGGCGACGGCATTAGGGCTCACCACCAAACCATGGGTGAAGACATCCCTTGCCCCCGGGTCGAAGGTGGTCATTGATTACCTCACCGACGCCGGCCTCATGGAACCCCTTGAAAAGCTGAAGTTCAACCTCGTCGGTTTCGGCTGCACCACGTGTATCGGCAACTCCGGCCCTCTGCCCGACGATGTCTCAGCCGATGTCACCGCCGGCAAGCTCACGGTAGCGGCCGTCCTCAGCGGCAACCGTAACTTCGAAGGCCGCGTCAATCCGCTGGTCCGGGCCAACTACCTAGCCTCGCCGCCGCTCGTCGTTGCGTATGCGCTAGCGGGCACAGTCGACATCGACCTCACCAAGGACCCCATCGGCCAAGCCACGGACGGCGCCGACGTATTCTTGAAAGACATCTGGCCCACCAACGAAGAAATCGCAACATCCGTCAAAGCCAGCGTGCGCCGCGAAATGTTTGAAAAGCAATATTCCGCCGTATTCGACGGCGACGCCCACTGGGCCGCCATCAAAGCCCCACAGGGCGATCAATACGTTTGGGACAACACTTCCACCTACATCAAGAAACCGCCATATTTTGAGAAGATGGCGGACCCCAAAGCCCCCATCGCTGACATCGCCAACATGAAGGTGCTCTGCGCTCTGGGCGATTCCGTGACCACCGACCACATCTCCCCAGCAGGCAACATCGCCAACGATTCCCCCGCCGGCAAGTACCTCCAGGAGCTCGGCGTGACGCCCACGGAATTCAACTCCTATGGAGCCCGCCGCGGTAATCATGAAGTGATGGTGCGCGGAACGCTGGCCAATATTCGCTTGAAGAACCTGATGGTCCCCGGCGTGGAAGGCACGTGGACAATGCACGTCCCGACAGACGAAAAGATGTGGATTTACGACGCCGCCATGAAATACCAAGCGGCGGGCGTGGATCAAATGATCATCGCCGGCAAAGAGTACGGCTCCGGCAGTTCCCGCGATTGGGCGGCCAAGGGCGTGAAGCTGCTAGGCGTGAAGGCCGTCATCGCCGAAAGTTTCGAGCGTATTCATCGTTCTAACCTGGTCGGGATGGGCGTGCTCCCCGCCGAATTCGTCGACGGCAAAAACCGCGAATCTCTAGGGCTGTCGGGCTTTGAAACGTACACCATCACCGGCGTTTCCGACGCCGCCATCACCGGCAAGCGCGCCAACGTGACAGCCACAGCCCCCGACGGATCGGCCAAGACGTTCGAGGTAAAGGTGCGCATCGACACGCCGCGGGAAGTGGAATACTTCCGCAACGGCGGCATCCTTCCGTACGTGCTGCGCCAACTGGCCGCAAGGTGATTGATTGGATCGGGAGTCTCGCGGAAAACCGTGGAGCCTTCCTCGCAATCCTTTGCCTAAGCGCCGTGCTGGAAGTGGCGGGTGACGTAATCATCAACAAGGCGCTAGGGTCACAAGGCGCTAACCGAGGCATCCTAATCGTCACGGGCGCGGCGGTGCTGCTAGCGTATTCCCTGCTCCTAAACGCAACCAGCAAAGAACTAGGCCCGATGCTGGCCGTGTACGTAGCCTGCTTCTTCGTCGTCGCGCAACTCATTGACATTTACAAAACCCAAACGCTCCCCGGCTGGCAATCCATCACTGCAACAGGCTTGGTCGCCCTAGCCGCCTGGCTATTCACAACCGCCCCCAGATCATAGGATTCACCACGAAGCACGAAAGCCCAGGATCTGCATTCTCGTCTGAGCGCTGTTGCGACTGACGACAAGAGCGCTACTTTACGGTGAATCCTCGGCTTAGTTAGCTTAAAGCATAGAGCGTTAAAACGGATTCATGAACGTCATGACAGCCGTGGCAAAGCGTAATCCGAAAAAATACGTTCGTACTTTAGGACCAAGTTACTCGGCCAGGGAAGGGAAAAATATCCCCCGTGAATTGGATTGGCTTCATAGGCAGCAATCGGTTGAAAGAAAACTGCTGATTGTGCCCAATGCCTATCTTCTTCCTCTAACAATACAGATGGAATAGGCTGGTCATTCCGTTCCAAGCCAAACGGACCCAACAAGAGTCCTTTCGCTGGAGCGCTAATCTTCCTATAGGCTGGAATCGTTTCGTCTTATGTTCTGCGGTAGCCGTTAAGCTCATTCTCAGTCCAGGCATTTTCTTCAAAGGGTTGAGACCGAGCCATGCTCACTGGAAGCCAATTCAATTATTTCATCAAGTAGAGCCATCGATGATCTCCCCTCACACCAAAATCTCCCGCACCACCTCCCCACTCACATCCGTCAGCCTAAAATCCCGCCCCGCATACCGGTACGTCAGCTTCTCATGATTAATCCCCAACTGATTCAAAATCGTCGCATGCAAATCATGAATCGAAACCCGCCCCTCAACCGCCTTGAACCCAAACTCATCCGTCGCCCCATGCACCATCCCGCCCTTCACCCCGCCACCAGCCATCCACATCGTGAACCCATACGGATTATGATCCCGCCCATCGCCATTCTCCGACACCGGCGTCCGTCCAAATTCCCCGCCCCACACGATCAACGTCTCATCCAATAATCCGCGACGCTTCAAATCCCGAATCAACGCCGCCGACGCCTGATCCATATCCGGACACCGTTTCTTCAAATTCTTATTAATCGAAGTGTGGTCGTCCCAAACCTGCCCGGACCCATAATAAACATGGATGTACCGCACGCCGCGCTCCACCAACCGCCGCGCGAGAAGGCATCCATTGGCAAACTCCGTCTTCCCGTACTCCTCGCGAATCGCCTCCGGCTCCTTGCGCACATCAAACACGTCCGACGCTTCCATCTGCATGCTATAAGCTGTCTCCATCGCCTTGATCCGGCCCTCCAGCAAAGCATCGACCCCAAACGAATCCGCATGATCCTTGTTCAGCGCCTGCACCAAGTCCATCTGCTTTCGCTGTGCCGCCGCATCCAGATGCTGATTCTTCAAGTAGCGAATCATCTTGTCCGGTTCAGTCTCGGCATTGTTGAACTGCGTTCCCTGATGCTCAGCCGGCAAAAATCCCGCGCGCCACAAAGACCCGCCACCGTTCCCGGGACTCAGCACCACAAACCCCGGCAGATTCTTATTCTCCGAACCAAGCCCGTACGAAATCCAAGCCCCCATGCTGGGCCGCACCGCCGTAATGTTTCCCGAATGAATCAAACTACGCGCCGGAGTATGCGTCGGGTTGAACGTATACACCCCGCGCAAAACACAAACGTCGTCGATCACCGACCCAAACTTCGGCAACAGTTCACTTACCTCAATCCCGCTCTTGCCATACTTCTTGAATTCGAAAGGCGACGGCAGCAACCCGCCAGTCACGCGCTCCGTCCGCAGATCCACCGTCGACGGCCTCTGTCCCTGATACTTGGCAAGCGCCGGCTTCGGATCCAACATATCCATCTGCGACGGCCCTCCCGTCATGAATAAAAAGATCACATGCTTCGCTTTCGGAGCAAAATGCGGACCCAGCGGCGCCGCGCCAAATGCCTCGTGCGACATCAGGGCCGAAAGTCCCGTGGCTCCAAAGGCCGACTCAATCCATGCGCGTCTTGAAAGTGTTGGAATCATAGAAAACCTCACGGCCAGAAAATAAATTCATTCGTCGAAAGCAGCGCCTGCGTATATTGCTGCATGCTCGCGCCATTCAAAAAGCTGAGCCCCAAATCAACTTCCTTCGGGCTCGGATCGCGGCTAAAAATGCGCCGATAAAGGTCCTGAATCTTCTCGCGCCCCTCAGGCGCCGCTTCCACCTTCACCGCCAACTTCGTCGCCTGACTCTCCAAAAACGCAGAGTTCATTACAAACAGTTGCTGCAACGGAGTCACCGTCAGATCCCGCGCCGGGCTATGCTGCGATGGGTCCGGAAAATCGTACAGCCTCAGCAAAGGATTCGTCCGCGCCCGACTGATTCGCCCATAAACCGTGCGCCGTTGATTGGTCGCCAAATCCACATCAGTCGACGGCCCACCGCCGTCCATCTTCAACTCACCCGTCGTCGCAATCAGCGAATCCCGAAACGCTTCGATATCCAAACGCCGCGCATTCATCCGCCACAGCAGCCGGTTCGTCGGGTCAACCTTCTCCCCATCCGCCCGAGGATTGCTCGCCTGCCGGTACGAAGCCGAAAGCAGCATTTCCCTATGCAGCCATTTCAAGGACCAGCCGCTCTCGATGAACCGCGCCGCCAAATCCTCCAGCAATTCCGGATGCGAAGGCTTCTCACCCTGCGTCCCAAAATCGCTCAACGTCGGAACCAGCGGCTTGCCAAAGTGCCAAGCCCAAACTCGATTCACCATCACCCGCGCCGCTAGTGGTCCCGCATCCCGAAAAATCTGATTCGCTAAATTCAGCCGCCCCGCATCGCCTTGGTCGTACGCCCCGGTCGCCCCCTTGCTCAGCACAGCAAGAAACATCCGAGGAGCAGCCTCACCCGTCGTCGCCGAATTGCCCCGCAAGAACACCGGCAAGTCCCGAGCCTTCCCCGGTTGGAAATCCAACACAGTTAAATCGCCATCGGATCCGTCCACATACATGCCGGCATCGTAAACAGCATTGACGAACGGAGCATCCGATGAGCGGTCTAAATTCCCTCGCCGAGTTGCCGGAGGATCACCAGCCTTGCGTTGCGGAGGAGGATCAAACCGCACCGCGTATTTCTTAACGAATGGATACCGCTCCCCCATCGCATCCAACTCTTTCCTCAACTGCGCAAACTCCGCTTTGAAACGGACAACTTTCCCCTTGGCCTCTTCCGGCTTGGTACCCGGCTCGCCAGTCAGCAAGTTCGCCAAATAGTTCAAGTGAATCATCCGCTGCTGAATCCAAAGAAATCGCCGCTCGTCCCCAGGCGGCATGTCAGCCAAAGGCCGCTCCACCGCCGGACTCGAAGCAAACACGCCAGCCAACGCGTAGTAGTCCTTCGTCGGAATCGGATCAAATTTGTGATCATGACATCGCGCGCAAGCAACCGTAAGTCCCAGCAACCCACGCGTCACCGCATCCACCCGCTCATCCCAATCGTCCGAAGCCAGATTCTCAATGACTTCTTTCGATAGCCGCGCGTCCTTATGATAAATCGGAGCCGCGCCAACATACCCAAGCGCCGCCATGTCACTCCGCGTCGCGCCAGGCAACTGATCCGCCGCCAACTGCATCTTCACAAACCGGTCATAGGGCATGTCACGGTTCACCGCGTCGATCACCCAATCCCGATATCGCCAGGCATAAGAGTAGGCAGGGTTCGTGGCCTCGGTAGTTGGATTGTCTTCGGCATAGCGAGACACGTCCATCCAGTACCGCCCCCAACGCTCCCCATATTGCGGCGAAGCCAGCAACCGCTCTATCAATCGCTCATAAGAATCCGCCGACCGGTCCGCCACGAAAGCTTCCACGTCCTGAAACGAAGGCCGCAATCCAGTAAGATCCAAAGTCACCCGATGAATCAAAGTTCTCCGATCCGCGGCTTTCGACGGGGCCAACTTGCCACTCTCCAGTTGAGCCAACACAAACCGATCCATCTTCGTCTTCGGCCAAGAGCGGTCTTTCACCACAGGAGCCACCATCGGCCTCACCGGTTGAAAGCTCCACCACTGCCGTCCTTTTTCAATAGACATTCCTGAAGCAACAACAGCAACCGCCGCATCCACCCGAGGATCAAAAGCGCCACCAGCCACCCATCCCTCAAAGTCGGCAATCACTCCATCCGGCAATTTCCCCGAAGGCGGCATCTGCAGTTTCGTATCAGTAAACTGCAAGGCCCGTAGCATTTTCCCACTGTCGATCACTCGCCGGGTGCCAGCTTTGGTGTCCAACACAAGCCCACCCATAGGCGACTTCAATTTGCTCGAATGGCACCCGTAGCACTTAGTCGCCAGCACCGGCCGAATCTTCTTTTCGAAAAGCTCCGCATCCGCCGCAAACGCGGAAACGCTTAGTAGGATTATGAGAAAGGCCTGCTTCATGGAATGATAAGGACTAACGTAATTTTATCCTAAAGATGCACCACCCACAAATACCCATTACTTCTGCGAAAATCCCATTGTGCAAAAGTGGGGCAGACCCCCTGGTCTGCCCCTGGTCTGCGGCGGCCCCCTCGCCAGCCTGCCCAGTTACCGACAAATCCACCCACCCCGGAATAATTCCCGCTCCAACCCGTATACACATTAAGAGACCATGCACCACATAATCATCGGTAACGGAGTAGCCGGCATCACCGCCGCGTTAACCATACGCGAGCGCGACCGCTCCGCACAAATCACCCTAATCAGCGGAGAGAGCGACTACTTCTTTTCCCGCACCGCTCTGATGTACGCCTTCATGGATCGCATGAGCCTTCGCGACCTTGAACCTCTCGAACGCAAAGTCTACGACGCACAGAAGTTCAACCGCATCCGAGCCTGGGTAACAAACCTCGACGCCACCACCCGCACTCTAACGTTAGACACCGGCCAAACCATCCAGTACGACGCGCTCCTCTTAGCCACCGGCTCCCGCCCCAATCAACTCACCGTTCCCGGAGCCGCAGCCGTGAAAGCAGGCCTAGTAAACTTCGTCACCCTCCAAGATCTCGAAAGTCTCGAAAAATGGACCAAGTTAGGCGGCAAGGCAGCCGTCACAGGCGGAGGACTAATCGGAATCGAACTAGTCGAATGCCTCACTCACCATGGCATGCAAGTCGATTTCTTCGTCCGCGAACCCTGGTACTGGCCCGCGGCGCTCGACAAGGAAGAAGCAGCAATAGTCACCGGACACATCCGCCATCACGGCGTGAACGTCTACCTCGAAGAATCCGTAGCCGAAATCAAATCCGATACCGCTGGAAAACTCACCGGCATCACATCAACCTCCGGCAAACAGTATCCACTCGATTTGCTGGGAGTCTCCATCGGTGTTCACCCCGCCATTGAATGGCTCACCCAAGTCAAAACACCGCCGGCTACTAAGCGAGGCATCCTCACCAACCCAGCCTTCCTTACAAGCCTCCCCCAAGTCTGGGCCGCCGGCGACTGCGCCGAAATAGAACTCGCCCAGGGAAAGCCACTTGTCGAACAAATCTGGTACAGCGCCAAACGCCAAGGTGAACTAGCCGCAAAATCCATGCTCGGCGATTCAATCGCCTATCAGCCCCCCATCTTCTACAACAGCTCAAAGTTCTTCGAGATTGAGTTCACCACGGTAGGCCAACCCAACGCCCCCGGTTCCGAGACTTTCTTCCATCCCTTCGCCGGCGCCGAAGCCAGCATCCGCATCACTTGGCGCGACTCCGCAGTCACCGCCTTCAACATGCTGGGCTCCCGTTGGAACCACGAATTTTTCGAGCGTTGGATCACCGAACGCCGCGCGCCCCAATACGTCATAGACCACCTAGCGGAAGCCCAGTTCGACGGCGAATTCTGCACCTTGCCCCTCGCCGAAGCCCAATCAAACTTCAACCAGTCCAGGAGTCCCCGATGATTCGCCAAACAACTTACGATCGCTTTGCTCACGACATTACGAATCGCGGTATCTCCGCGTGGCTCCTCGCCGCCCTGCTGACCAGTTTCTACCTGGTCCTCTATTTCACCGAAGGGCTAACACCCGTCGCCAAGGCCATCGGGCTCGATAGCAAGTGGACCCTCTACGGGCTCATTTACACCATCGCGGTAGTCGCCGGCGGCATCTTCGTCATCCGCCGATACCGCCACAACAAATACCAAGTCGTTCGAACGTGCGTGGTGATGTTCGTCCAATCGATCCTCGCCTTCGCCTTGCCGCAATTTCTAAAAGCCATCCACCAACCCGAATATTATTTCTCCTACTTCTGGCCGCTAAAACTCGATTACCTCACGCCCAACACCATCTTCCACTACCCCCTGCCGATCATCCTTTATAGCTTCGCCGGATCGCTAATTCTAGTCCCCATATTAGGAGCCTTCTTCGGCAAGCGCTGGTACTGCAGTTGGGTGTGCGGCTGCGGCGGACTTGCCAATACGGCCGGGGAGCCGTTCCGTCACCTTTCCGATAAATCCACCACAGCCTGGAAGTTCGAACGCGCTAGCATTTACACGGTGCTCGGCATTTGCATCACGCTTACGGCACTCCTTTTCACGACGTACGCAATCGGACCCAAGCACCCGGACCTCGCGGCATTCACCTACAAGTTCCAATCGTTCTACGGACTAATCGTCGGAACGATGCTCTCCGGGGTGGTTGGCGTTGGCCTCTATCCTTTAGGCGGAACCCGCGTCTGGTGCCGCAATTTCTGCCCCATGGCGGCGCTGCTCGGACTGGTTCAAAAGGTTGGCCGTTACCGAATCACAGTCAAGAAGAACATGTGCATCTCCTGCGGCATGTGCTCGAAATATTGTGAGATGGGGATCGACGTGCGGTCCTATGCGCAATCCAACCAAAGCTTCACGCGAGCATCTTGTGTTGGCTGTGGACTATGCGCCGAAGTCTGCCCCCGCGGCGTCCTGAAGTTGGAAAACGTCTCAGCAAAAGCGCCTCAACAAAGACTGGTGCAAATAACAAGTCATAGATCAGAGATGAACCATTCTAGTCTGCGGTAGGGCGGCCCCCCCTGGTCGCGGAGGGCCCCCTGGCCCGACTGTCGAGGTACCGGAAACGATCCCCATTTGCGCGGAAATCTCCGAGCCAAAGTGGCTCGGCAAAAATCAAGGCTTCGGAGCCGTATCCGGCACAACAGCCTTAGCCGGATCCACAGCCTTCTTATCCACAGGCCGACGGAACCGGGGAGCCTTGGGCACAGGCTTAGCGCTCACAAGTTCCACCATCACCTTCAGCACCTTTTCCTTCTGCTCTGGATCAGTAACCAAATACTGATGCTTCCCCGTAGCCGATGGAGCAAACTCCGTCCGCCCATCCGCCAGCACTTTTACCACGCCCGAAGGCGACATCTTGAAGTAATTTTCCTTAGGCCGAATCGCCGCCAGCACAGCCGCCACACCCGGAGCCGCCGCGTCATAAGGCATAGCCCGAAACGCTCGGTAAGCATCCACCACCGGATGATCCTTTGCGTAAGCAAAGTCCGTCTCAATGCTCGAGGCCGGATACTTCAACCAAGCCCCAAGCTCCGCTCCAGCCACCACAATCTGCGTCGGCCACTCAGCAAATAGCTTTTGCATCGATGCGATGTCCGCCTTGACGTTGAACTCCGCCGGCCCACCCGCAAAGTCACCAGCCACTACAACCAGCATCCGCACCTTGCGCGTAATCCAATCCTTAGCATCGGGCAACCCAAGCATGCGCACCAAATTCGTCGCCGGCCCAGCCAACACAACAATGCAGTTTTGATCGTATTGCGAGGTGAAGGCGTTCCGCAGAAGCGCGGGGGTATCCGCCGTATCCATCAAAGAATGTATTCCATGATTGTAGACAGGCTTGCCGTCTTCGGTCTTCTTCGCCAGCGGGACAGTCACCAACGGCGTCTCATCGCCAATACGCCCGTCCGCCGCCAGACCTACCGGGAGCAGCCGTCCGACGAAACCAAAATCCCCACTAGCCGCCCCCGCATAGAAACGCCCGATCGCCTCGCACATTGCCGCCGAACTAACATTCGATCTACTCGAACTGACCGACACCACGCGCGCTTCGTTCTTGCCATCGAGGCCGTACATTAGAGCCATCGCCAGAACATCGTCGATACGGCTACCCATTGCCGAATCGAAAATGATGCCGACCGGCGGCTTACCTTGTGGAAATTGCATAAAGTAAAACTAACCCAGGTTCAGGCCATTGACAGGACCAGTGGAGTCACCGAAATGCTCAGCATGAACGCCCATTCGGTCCATCATCGATAGGAACAGATTCGACATTGGCGTTTCTCGGCGAACCACAACCCTGCGTCCGGTCTTGAAGTAGTTTCCGCCCTTGCCCACCATCACCGTCGGAAGATCTTCATGGTTGTGCCGGTTGCCGTCCGTGAGACCGGCGCCATAGACAATCATCGAATTATCAAGTAAAGAACTGTTGCCTTCCTTAATGCTCTTCAACTTCTCCACCCAACCGGCAAACTGTTTCACATGATAGGTGTTGATCTGGCTAACTTTTTCCATTAGCGCCGGTTCGTTGCGATGATGCGTCAAAGGATGATGCCCATCTGGAATTCCCAATTCACGATACGATCTGGAGGTGCCTTCGCGCGTGACAAGGAAAGTAAACACGCGGCTCAAATCGGCCTGCATCGCCACGGTCAACATATCGGTCATCAGCTTGAAATGTTCGGCGAAATCAGCAGGAATGCCGTAAGGTTTCGCCATATGCGGATCAATTTGCGCATTATCTTTTTCGGCCCGTTCCAACTGCCGTTCAATCTCACGGATCGACGAAAGGTACTCGTCCAACTTACGCTTATCCGTCGGCCCAAGGTTCCCCTCAAGCTTCTTCGTATCATCGGTGACAAAGTCTAAAATGCTGCGGCGAAATTTGTTGCGGCGCGATTTCTGCTCCGGCGTCAACCCCGCATCCACGCCAAATAGCCGTTCAAACAAAGCTCGGGGATCAAGAATCGGAGGCAGCGCTTGTGTCTCGCTCCGCCACGCCAAGTTGTTCGTATAGGCGCAAGAATATCCTGAATCGCAATCGCCGGCTTGGCGCCCATCTTCCATGCCCAATTCAAGCGAAGGGAAACGTGTCTGATTCCCAATCTGGTTGGCGACGATCTGATCGCAAGAAATGCCGCAGTGAATGTCCACCGCCGTCTTCTTTGGCTGCACGCCAGTTAAGTAAGATCCGCAGCAGCGGCCATGGTCGCCCGCGCCATCGAGCAACGCCCGTCCATTGTTGTGCGTCAGATTACCGAACACAATCATGTCTTCTTTGAAGGGTTCAAGCGGCGCCATGATGCGGGAAAGCCCCTGCAACTTGCCCTCGTAGTCCAAAGTCCAATTGCGAATGTCCATGCCATTGGGCACATAAACGAAGCCCATGCGTACCGGCGCCTTGCCCGGTAGTTGGCTGGCAAATGCCGGAGCCATGGCGTCCAACACGGGTAGCGCAATCGCCGCTCCCAAACCTCTTAAGAATGTCCGCCGTGGCAGTGCTTTCGGGGTAATCATCGTTGTGCAATCTCCTTCGCCCTTACTTTTTGCTCGCTCGTAATTAGTTCGCCACGCCTCATCTGAAACGGCAGGCTGTCCACAATTTCCAGAATCAAACTTTGAAACGGGTAGTTCGACTTCGACAACTTCGCTACAATCTCATCAATCGTCCGCTTATCGTAGCGTTCCAAGCCCCGCCCTAACGAGTATGTCAACATTTTTTCCGTAATGCAGCGCACGAACATTGGAGTGTCTTCTTTCAGCAGCGTCCGCATCTCAGCGGGAGTAGCGAACGACTTGCCATTCGGGAAAGTTCCACTCACATCCAAATCAAACTTGCCGTCCTTGGCGCGCCACTTGCCAATAGCATCGTAGTTTTCCAGACCAAATCCCAACACGTCCATCTTGTCGTGACAAGAGGCGCAAACGGCATTCGTCCTATGCTTCTCCATCTGTTTGCGTAGCGATGCGGCAGTGCCGACTTCCTCTTCATTCAAAAGCGGAACATCAGGCGGCGGCGGTGGCGGCGGCGTTCCCAAAATGTTTTGCAAGATATACTTGCCGCGAATCACCGGAGAGGTTCGCGTTGGGTAGCTTGAAACAGCCAGAACACTGCCGTGGCTCAAAATTCCACCCCGTTGATCATCGGTAAGCTCGACGCGCCGGAACTCAGGCCCTTCCACTCCATTAATTCCGTAATGTTTTGCCAGACGCTCATTCAAGAAGGTGAACTTCGCGTCAATGAACTCGCCCATCGGACGGTTCTCGCGCAGCATGTATTCAAAGAACATCCGCGTCTCCGTCTTCATCGCGTCGCGCAGTTCTGGAGACCAGGTGGGAAACTTTTGGGGGTCGGGTTTGATGCTGTCCAAATTCCGGATCTCAAGCCACTGCCCGGCAAAATTACTAGCCAGCGCCGAGGCGCGCTCATCGGCCATCATTCGCTTGACCTGCACGGGCACGGCCGCTCGCAACTTACCTGCTTCCGCTAAGCGCAAAAGTTCATCATCCGGCGTTGAACTCCACAGGAAATAACTTAACCGGGTCGCCAACTCAACATCCGTGATCTTGTGGACCGCGGTGGCATCGGTCGGCTTCGCATCGTGTTCAATGCGGAACAGGAAATGAGGAGAAACCAACATCGCCTGAATCGCAAGTTGAATCCCCTGCTCGGCCGTCTGCCCTTCGGTCTTCGCCATCCTATAAAATTTCATTAGCGGAGCTGTATCCGCCTTGGTTACTGGGCGGCGATAAGCCTTGTGCGCCAGTTCGGCGATAATTTTCTCCGCGCAAACATCCCCGGTTTTCGGATCGCAAATTAGAATCTTCTTACGGCTAGGCTTCTCACCTTTTGAAGCGTGCGGACCAAGGAACGAGATCATGCCGATGAACTTGTTCTTCTTATCGCTGAAGGCTTCTTTATCTTCCAGCTTCTTTACGAACTCATCATTGATGAACCCGGCGCGAAACACGTGATCGCCCTCGGGTAAATCGATGCGGATCTCTTCTTCAGAGTAAGGGTTGAAGTAAACCAAACCCGAAGGCCGCGTTTCCACCTTAATCGTCCGCAGCAGTTTGCCGTCCATCCAAAAACCCATATCCACAGGCTTGGCATCGCTCGCCCGTTCCCCGGGGAAGCCGAAGCGGACCACATACTCCCCATCGAAATCGATGCGATGTGAAGCCTCAACATTGCTGCGGTCCAGCCGGCGAATATTGCTGTTCTTCTTCGAGTATTCCGCCTCAAGCGGCTTCGGCATCGGATCAGCCCCAATCGCCCGCGCGGCGATGCGTTCCGCCGCCGTCAAGTACTTTTCCATCAAGATGGGAGAGATGGTCAAAACATCGCCGATGTTGTCAAAGCCGTAGCCGGAATCATCGGTCGGAAAATCCTTCTCGGCGCGAAAATCAATCGCCAACAGATCTCGAATCGTGTTCGAGTATTCGTTCCGGTTCAACCGCTTCGCCGTCACTCTGCCCGGATCAGGCTTAACGTTTTTGTCCGCCCGCGCAAACTCGCCTTCAATGAACTTCATCATGCCATCAAGCTCTGGCGCTGACCTCGGAACACCCTTTGGAGGCATCTCGCCATTTCGCACTTTTTGGATGATGCGTTCCCATCCGTCGCGCTGATCTGTGGTTGAAGTAGGGACGGTAAAAAGCCCGAGGTTCAGTCCGCCAGCCGCCGACCGGTCGTTATGGCACGGCGTACACGTCTTGTTCAGGACCGGCGTCACCGTCTGGTTGAAGCCAGTAGCACTCTGCGCCTGAACTGAATAACTGATTAGTGTTGAGCCGACGAAGGCAACAGACAGACGTATTCGCATGGGATACCAACATTATAAACGCTTTTGAGGATCCTATGGTTACCGCCGTAGTACCACAAAAGATTGACTAATTTCCAGAGGAACCGAATCCGTGTCACAATCGTAACTATATAGAACCACTATGAAGCTAGCCATTTTTCTTCCTCTCGCCGCACTTCTCGCCACCGCGAAATCGGCCGACGTGACCTATCATAAGGACGTCCTGCCGGTCCTGCAAAAAAATTGCCAAATCTGCCACCGTCCCGGTGAAGCTGGCCCTATGTCGTTCACTTCCTATAAGGAAACCCGTCCCTGGGCCAAGTCGATTCGCGACGCCGTCGCATCCAAAAAGATGCCGCCATGGTACGCCGATCCCGCCCACGGCAAATTTGCCAACGACCGCCGTCTTGATCCAAAAGAAATCGAGACACTCAGCCAATGGGCCGCCACCGGAGCGAAAGAGGGCAACCCTAAGGACGCCCCCAAGCCCGTGGCGTTCGCGTCGGGCTGGACCATCGGCAAGCCTGACTTAATCCTTGAAATGCCTCTCGAATTCGACATCCCCGCCAAGGGAACGCTTGAGTATCAACACTTCGTTATCCCAACTAATTTCAAAGAAGACGTTTGGGTCACCGCCGTCGAAGTGCGCCCCAGCAACCGTGCCGTAACTCACCACGGAGTCGCCTTCGTGCGCCCTCCCGGATCAAAGTGGCTACAGGACGCAAAACCAGGTGTAGCTTATGTGCCGAAAGGACGCTGGCAAAACAACCTCGGAATCAATGAGGAGATCTTCGAAACCTACGTGCCCGGGGCTGTTCCACATCACTTGCAACCCGGACAAGCTAAGTTGATCCCGGCCGGTAGCGACATCGTTTTGCAGATGCATTATACGGCTAACGGAACGGCGGGCAAGGACAAGAGCAAGATTGGGTTCGTCTTCGCCAAAGAGCCGCCGGTGGAACGCGTCTACTCGATGAACATCACCCAGTCGAAATTCATTATCCCTCCCGGTGCTTCAGCTCATCCGGTGGATGCAAAATTCACGTTCCAGCAGGAAGTGAAGCTATTGGCTCTCTCCCCGCACATGCATCTGCGCGGCAAGTCTATGGAGTACACCGCTGTCTACCCAACCGGTGAATCGGAGGTGCTGCTCAACGTGCCGAACTACGATTTCAGTTGGCAGCTCTTCTACTACGTGGATAAACCGAAGGTTCTACCCAAAGGCACCTCCATCAACGTGCACGCAACCTTCGACAATTCAGCTAACAACAAGAACAACCCCGACGCAACGAAGGAAGTGAAGTGGGGCGACCAAAGTTGGGAAGAAATGATGGTGGGCTTCGTGGACGTTGTGATTCCTGCTAAGACAGACCCGATGGAAATTTACCGGCCTTCGCGTCCAGCCAAGCCCGCTGCCGAGTAAATGATCCGGAAGCTTTCGATCCTGGATGTGCCCCAGGCTCTGGAATTGAGCTCGGCCGCCGGCTGGAATCAGACGATGCGCGATTGGCAGCGCGTTTTGCTACTGGAACCTGAAGGATGTTTTTGCCTTGAGAGGGACGGCCGTGTGGTGGCAACCACCACGGCCGTTTGTTACGAAGGACGCATGGCTTGGATCGGCATGGTGCTGACCAATCCCGATTTCCGTCGTATGGGCTTCGCCCGTCAATTAATGGAGTACGCTCTGCAATCGTTACGCTCCAGAGGCATCACCGGCGCGAAACTCGATGCCACCGAGCAAGGTCGGCCCCTATACGCGGAACTCGGTTTTACCGATGAATGTCTGGTTGAACGGTGGCATCATCCGCTTAGCCCGTCAGCGCCTCTCACAAAACCAATCCTGCCTCGCTTCCCAACCTTTCATATGGATACCATCGCGTTCGGGCTTTCGCGCGGCGACTTATTCGGATTGCTTCGAGAAGAAAAGTGGGTGTCTAGTCCAGAGCTGGGTTTCGCGTTCACGAGGACAGGAGCGTCGGCCAATTACTTCGGTCCCTGCTTGGCCACTTCAGAAAGCAACGCACGCCGTTTCGTGGAATGGAGTTTGGCTACAAACCCCGGCCTGCCTCTCTATTGGGACCTGTTTCCAGAAAATACAGCGGCCGTGCGGCTGGCAAAGGAATTCGGGTTCCAACCTGCCCGGCGTCTGGTCCGCATGAGTCTTGCCCTTCAGGCCGGGGCAAAGTTGCCGCCAACTGATCCCCACGCATACTACGCCCTTAGCGGCTTTGAGTACGGATAAAGAAACTCTTCTTGTCCATCTCGGCCGGCACCGCAACCTCGAAGAAGCCGACCATCATCTCCTCCCAACTCTGCTCACCCCACACCACTTCAGCCTCAGGATCTGGGTTATACGGATTGTTCTTCGAATTGTCATAGGTAGCGGTCATCAGGATCTGCGTCCCTTTCGGAAGCCGTCGAGGCTGATCCAGTTCATAGCGGAGTTGCCAATTGAAACGATAGGGCTTCACTCGCAGCAAGGTCTCCCATTGCCCAGGCTTTTCGGCGATAACGTATTCGAACGAACTGCCACGCAGATGCAGATGCGGAAAGAAGTTTAGCAGCAGGGCATCGTTTGGAAAAGTACCACTGACACTGGCGTGGTAGCTTGCATCTTCGGGTGGAATGCGAATCGCCCCGTTGTTCATTTGCAAGGTAAGGATACGTTGCCTCGGCGGTTGCTTTGCGAACACCAGACCAACTTTCATCTTGTCAGCGGCTGCTTTTCCGTTCGGCGTGTAGTGTACCTGCAACACCAGATGAGCTTTGGCTGGAATCTTTTTCGCCATCCCATCTGGCGCAATAAAAGGTGGCTGGCCGGGAGTGTAGACCAGCAGAATGTCACTGGTGGTTTGCGTCTTCGCACTCAACGGAACTCCGGATTTGGCATCTTTCAACCAGTCAGAATCAGCCTCACGAATGTAGACCACCGCATGATGAACGACGCCACGGACCGATGGCCGCGCTTCGGCGGCGGACACCCAACAGTCCGCGGGGCAAGGGCTGTCCAGGAGGATATGCTGGTAGGCCACACTTCCCTTCGAAGGCACCGGATACGCCGTCTTCATGGTTAGCACTTTGTCCGGCGCGGAAATGCCCCAACCCTCAGGAAGAGTCACTATTGGCTTCACCGCGGGACCCTCCACTGAACCGCCTTCTACCCACCCTCGAATGGTTTCAATCTCGGACACTGTCAGCCGTGGATCGTTCTTGAATTTGCCGAACCGATCATCGGCAAACCACGGAGGCATGGTGTGGGCGGTCACGGCCTCGCGAATTCCTTTGGCCCAAGGACGCGTCTCCTTATACGTTGTCAGCGGCATCGGCCCTACCTCGCCTTTCCGATGACAGGCCACGCAACGCCGCTCAAGAATGGGCTGAACATCCACGAAAGTAATCGCCGCGGCCAACAGCAGCATCATTGGCAGGATACTCGCTTCATGGGGAACTCTTCCGACATCGCCTTGCCCTTTGCGACTCCTTCCACTCTAGCGAACAGGCGGTTTTTACCTTGAGCCCGATAGAGGATCCGTTGCGGGAAATCATGCACGGGGTTTTCGAAGATCACTTCACCAGCCCTAAGCCTTTGCACGGTAAACCGGGTCTTCTCTCCCGCGAGCTTTAACTGCACCGTCATCCCAAGCACGCCGTTTTCTTCATTTATCAGAGTGAATTCGATGAAGGTGGTGCGATCCCCTTTTAGGTTACGCGCAAGCCCCATCATGGTTCCCGCAGCCGGACGCATCCACATCTCCTGATTCACCTGATCGCCAAAGGGCCCGGCCCAACAGCCAGCCATAAATGTAAGCTTGTCGATCTCGGCCCCCAACGCGCCCGTGGACGTGTTTAAATACAACGCCAAAGAAAGTATCCATCTCATGCTTAAATTATGACTGGCTATTCGTCATAATGGAGGGGTATTGTCAATGCCTGAATTTCCAATGACCGATGACCAACTGGCCGGATACATCGCCAAGGAACCGCACGGTCGCGCCAGCTTCAAGAATCTAGCCCGCGAACTTCAAGCGAAAGGCGAGGATCGGGACAAGCTTCAATCCTCGCTGGACAGGCTTGTCGAAAAAGGCCTGCTGCTTGAAATGCGATCGGGCCAATATACGGCGACCGCAAGCAGCCGCGAATTTTCCGTCGGTAAACTGAGCATGCATCGCGATGGCTTCGGCTTCGTCAAACCGGTAGTCCCCATTCCTGGCATGGCGGGCGATATCTTCATCGGCTCGCAATCAGCTGCACGGGCCATGCATGGCGATAAGGTGATGGTTCGGGTGAACCGCGTGGATCGCGACGGTAAAGCTGACGGCGAAATCGTGCGAATCCTGGAGCGCGCGTTCCGAACGGTGGTCGGCGAATTCCGCGTCAGGCGGCGCGGCAACTTCGTCAAGCCTCACGACGACCGTATTAAGCAATGGATCTTCATTCCGGAAGGCATGGAAAAGCCGCTGCATTCGGCGCAAGTTGATCGAGTCGGTTTGGCCCCAACTCCGGAGCGCTCAATTGAGGATATGGACGGGCTAATCGTCAATGTGGAGTTGCTCGAATATCCTCAAGAAAACGAGGATGCGGTTGGCCGGGTTATAGAGATTTTGGGCAACGAAGACGACTTCGGCGTTGACGTCGAAATCATGATCCGCAAGCACCAAATCCCCCATCAGTTTCCCGAAGATGTCTTGGAGCAAGCGCGCGCCATGCCCACCGAAGTTTCCGCCGCTGAACGCGAGGGACGTGTGGATTACCGTGAAGTTGAGATCGTCACTATCGACGGCGAAACTGCTCGCGATTTCGACGATGCCGTTTACGCTGAACGCGTACCGAACGGCCACTTCCAACTGCAAGTGCACATTGCCGATGTCAGCCACTATGTTACGCCAGGCACGCCACTCGATCGGGAGGCGGCGATGCGCGGAACTAGCGTTTATTTCCCCGATCGCGCTGTGCCGATGTTGCCGATTGAGCTTTCAACGGAGATTTGTTCGTTGAAGCCGCATGTGGACAGGCTTGTGGTTTCCATGATCATGGAGATCGATCGTCAGGGTGACATAGTCTCGCAGCAGTATCATCGCGGAGTGATTCGCAGCGCCGAACGGATGACGTACACCAACGTCCAAAAGATCTTCGACGAAGATCCGGAGCAATGCGAACGTTACAAGAGTCTGCTGCCCAGATTTGCGGCGATGAAGGAGTTGGCCGAGATCCTGATGCGGCGGAGGCAGAAGCGCGGTTCGATTGATTTCGACCTGCCGGAGCCGGTGATTGAGTTGAATGAACTGGGTCAAATGGTTTCGGTGCAACGGTCGCCGCGATTGTTTTCCAACAAGCTGATTGAAGAGTTCATGCTGGCGGCCAATCAAGCCGTGGCTAGCGAGCTAGAATCGAAAGCGCCACTGGCGATGTACCGCATTCATGAGCTGCCTGATTCGAAACGTGTGGCGGCGTTTGAAGACGTCGCGGCCCACTTTGGTTATTCGTTGACCTCAGGACCACTGCCCATTAAGCGACATTCGGTGGTGGACCGCAAGCGCGACGGGCGCAAAGTACGGCGTGACATTGAGATTGTGGAGAAAGATATCGGAGTCACGTCGCGCGATTATCAGAGGCTAATCCGCAAACTTGAGGGCAAGCCGGAAGAGCGCATCTTGAATTACCTGATGCTACGGTCACTGAAGCAGGCCCGCTATAGCGCCACCAACGAGGGACACTTCGCGCTTGCCATGGAGCATTACACCCACTTCACTTCGCCGATTCGCCGCTATCCGGATCTGATCGTGCATCGTCTGCTGTTGGGTATGAAGTATGGCGACCAGGAATTGCGGGATATCGCTGAGGACACTTCGTTCACCGAACGCCGATCAGCCGAGGCGGAACGGGAGTTGATGGAGTGGAAGAAGATCAAGTTCATGATCGATCATGTGGGCGATGTTTTCCATGCGCTAATCACCAATACGACGAAGTACGGGTTCTTCGTTGAGTTGGAGGAACTGTTCGTCGAAGGCCTTGTGCCGATGGATTCCCTGCCGGGCGATAAGTACTTCTATCAAGAGAATGTCCGTCAAATCGTGGGGCAACGGACGAGGCGCGAGTTCAAGATCGGCGATAAGGTGCAGGTGCTTCTGGACCGCATTAACAGCGTGGAACGGAAGCTGGAATTTTCCTGGGTAGACGAATCAGCGAAGCCACGGGAGAAGAAGAAAAAGAAGAAGCGATAGAAATTGTTGCGCCGGCAAAGCGAGTCGCGGGAAGATAGGGGGTTACCGCCACAATGCCAGTACTCACTACAACAAATCTACCCGGAATTCCATTACGCGCACGCGGCAAAGTTCGTGATGTTTATTCGATTGGCGAGGACCGGTTGCTGATCATCGCAACCGACAGAATCTCTGCTTTCGACTACATTTTGGCCACCGGCATTCCTGACAAGGGACGCGTGCTGACGGCGATGTCGCTGTTCTGGTTTGACTTCTTGAAGGACATTACGCCGAACCATCTTATCTCCGCGAATGTGGACGAGTACCCGGAAGAACTGCACCCGTTTCGCGATCAATTGGAAGGCCGGTCGATGCTGGTGCATCGGGCCAACATGGTGGATGTGGAATGTGTGGCTCGGGGCTACATCAGCGGGTCTGGGTGGAAGGATTACAAGCGCACGGGGGCGATTTGCGGCATACCGTTACCCGCAGGCTTAAAGGAAAGCGATAAGCTGCCGGAGCCGATTTTCACCCCGGCGACCAAGGCGCAAACAGGGCATGATGAGAACGTTTCGTTTGAAGCGGTGGCGGCGCATGTTGGGTTCGATTTGACGAACCGGCTGCGGGATTCGACCTTGGCGATTTATCGAAAAGCATCGGACTACGCGGCTACCAAGGGCATCATTCTGGCCGATACGAAATTTGAGTTCGGTTTCGCGGGTGAGCAGTTAGTGTTGGGCGATGAAGTTTTGACGCCTGATTCGTCCCGCTTTTGGCCAGCCGCAACTTATGCTCCGGGTGGCGCCCAGCCATCGTACGATAAGCAATTCGTGCGTGATTACCTTGAGAGCATTCAGTGGAACAAACAACCCCCAGCGCCGGCTCTGCCGGATGAGATCGCAAGTCAAACCAGTGAAAAATACAAGCAGGCGTATCGCGAATTGACGGGGAGATCACTATGAGTTGGTTGGACATTGTGTTGGGCGTGATTCTAATTCTTTCTTTGATCAGTGGTATCCGCAAAGGGATGATCCGAATGGGGATTGGATTAGTGGCAACGGTGCTGGCGATGGTAATTGCATTTTGGTGCTACCGATCGGCTGGAACGATGTTTTCTGAGTGGACGAGTTCGACAACTGTCGCGAATTTGATTGGATTTTTTGTTGTTTTTTTTGGCGTGATTATCGCTGGATCGTTGCTCTCGATGGTGCTAACGCGGATCTTCAAGTGGATGGGTTTGACGTGGCTGGACCGCATTTTGGGCGGGGCATTTGGTCTGGCGCGGGGAGCTGTTGTGGCGACGATCGTGCTGATGGTTTTCACGGCGCTTGCACCGGGCAATCCACCGCCAGCAGTGGGTGAATCCGTGGTTGCTCCCTATTTAATGGGCTTCGCTGAAGTGCTGAGCGGAATTGCGCCGCCGGAGCTTCGGAGCAAGTTTGAGGCAGCTTACAAGAAGGTGAAGTCGGACTATTGGGATCCGGTGCAGAAAGCTATCAGGGTTATTGAGAAAAAGGACAAGGCCAATAAATAATGGAGTTGCTGATATTTGATCTTGATGGCACGTTGGTGGATTCTAAGTCGGACCTGATCAATTCCGTAAACGCCACGCGCGGGTATATGGGGTTGGCTATTTTGCCGCACGACTTGGTGGCGAGTTACGTTGGCCGCGGGGCATTGGCTTTGATTCGCAGTTCGATGGGGGACGAGGCGCCAGAGGCGGATGTGGAGCGGGCGCTTGAATATTTCCTGGGCTACTATCGCGAGCACATGTTGGATGAAACGCGTCTCTATCCGGGTGTCACCGAGGCCCTCGATCGATTTCATTCGGTCGGCAAGCGGATGGCGATTCTGACTAACAAGCCGGTGGGTTTTAGCGAGCTGATGATTCAGCGGCTGGATCTTTCGGGGCATTTTCCGCGCATCTACGGGGGTGACAGTTTCGACCAGAAGAAGCCCGATCCGATTGGGATTGTAACGCTGCTGGGTGAGACGGGGGCTTCGAAGAGCGGGACGTTGATGGTGGGCGATTCGTCGGTGGATATTCGGACGGCGCGGAACGCCGGAGTGGCGTCGTGCGGCGTGATGTACGGGTTTCAGCCGGAGACGTTCGCGGTGGAACCGCCGGATTTCACGGTGGAGACCATGGGCGAGTTGGCTGACCGGATTTTGGGGTAGCACAGGCGCAAGTGTGCCGCGCGCATGGCTGACATCTTTTCAAACCCCAACTTAATTCCAACGACGGTGGGCTGTTTTGCGCTTCAACGGAAGATGCCGCCGCCAAGCGACCTTTCCTGAATTTATCAGGATGACCGCTCTGGTTCCCCGACCAGAACAGCCACTTCCATTATTTCACGCTCACAACCCACTGCACGCTGGTTAAAACTGTAACTCGAGACCGCCCACGCCGAAGCGCGGCGGTTTTGATTGGAGGAGTAGTCCGGCCGGATTCGCTCTCTCTGATTAATAGACTACATTAGCGGGTCAAGCATGTGGAGCCTTCCAATCGATCATGTGATTGAAAACAGGGAAGATTGAGTTCTGCTTAGTGGCGTGATCCGCCCTACGCACGGTTTAGGAATCCGCAGGCTTCGCTTGCCCGTGGCGAATTACGACAAACAACCCGGCCATCACGAGACACGTTCCCCACGCAAGCGAGGGGCGCAACTTTTCACCGAATAATAGAGAGCTCAATGCAATTCCGCCGATGGGGACGATGAATGCAAACATCGACAATGTCCCTGAAGCATGGCGCTTTAGCAGCTTGGCCCATACGATGAAACAGATTCCTGAAACAACCGTCCCTTGGTAACAAATGGCGGCTATGGCTTGCCATCGGATGGGTCCGATGATGGGTGGCTCTTTGAGAATGGCTACCGTCAGGAACAGGGGCACCGACATGGCCATCTGCCACACAAGCGAGCGCACGGGGTTGATGTTCTGCACCAGCCAGCGCGTATACACTTGACGAATTCCTAAGAGCATGGATGAGATGACGATGAGACCGTTGCCCAGCAGCGGCCGAGGCGCGAGAGCTTTGTCTGGACGTGAGAAGGCGAGCAGGACGACTCCGGCTAGCGCTAGGGCGAGGCCTGCGGCCCGGATGGGCGTGATGCGCTCTTCATTCACCGCGTGCCAACGCTTGGCGGCGAAGTGGGCAGCTAGGTTTACGAAGATTGGATATGAGTTGAGGATCACTACTGTGAAGGCCGGGGAGGTTAGTTCTGTCCCGGAATTGAGCAGGGCGATTTGGATGGTGAAGAGCAAGCCTAGGATAGCTAATGGGGCGATTTCTTTTTGGTGCGGGCGGATGGGAACTCCGGCGCGCCAGGCCCACAAGGCGACGAACATCGCGCCGATAGACATTCTCCAGAAGGCGCTCCAGATTGGCGGGATGGAGTCGACGCCGATCTTGATAGATACAACGTTGCCGGCCCATAGGATTGAGACGAATATAGCGAGCAGCGTAGTGGATAGCCCGATGGGTTCGGGTGCGGAGTCTTGCAACAGGCTTAGTTTAACAGGTGGCAGGTTCGGGTCCTGGGCAGTCGGACCGGGGGTCCGTCCTACTTTGCGGCTACCTTACGGTAATCCGAAGCAGATTACGTTCGGGCCGGAGACCATCACTACGTATTGCTTGCCGTCCACCGCGAAAGTCATCGGGGAGGCTTTCATGTATACGTTTGTTGGGAAGCTCCACAATGTCTTGCCGGTCTTTTCGTCGGCTGCGGCAAACGTTCCGTTGGGATCTCCGTAAAAGAGTAGACCGCCAGCGGTGTCCACTAGACCTGGCCAGGTTTTTGGGAAAACGGTCCCGGTGAAAGGGATCTCCCAGGCTAGGGAACCCGTGTCGATATTGATCGCCCGAAGGAATTTTTGCTGCGGTTCGGGTTCCATGCCGTTTGTCTTCCAACTGCCCGTGCGGCGGGCGCGGCATTGTTCCATCGTCAACACGTATAACAGTCGCGTCACAGGGCTGTAGGTGGCTGAATTCCAGTTGGCCGCGTCGGATGGGCAGTCGAATGGCGTTGGATCGGCGGGCGGACCTAGGGGGCGGCCGGTCGCGAGGTCGATGCCTTGGGTCCAAGTTTGACGCTTGGCGAATTGCTTGGCTAGCAGCAGCTTTCCATTCGTTCGGTCCAAGACGTAGAAGAAGCCGTTTCGGTTGGCTTGCAGTAGTAGCTTGCGGGGCTGGCCGGCGTAGACGGTGTCGACTAAAATTGGCGGCTCAGTGGCATCCCAATCGTGGACGTCGTGCGGGGTGAATTGGAAGTGCCACTTCAGCTTTCCGGTATCGGGATTCAAGGCGATTATGCTGTTGGTGTAGAGATTGTCGCCGGGGCGATCCTTGTCGTCGGAATCGGGCCAGGGGTTGCCGGTGGGCCAGTAGAGCGTGTCTAACGCTGAATCATACACGCCGGTGAGCCACGTGCCGCCGCCGCCATACAGGGGTGGCGTTCCCTTCCATGTCTCTGATCCGGGTTCGCCGTTTAGCGGAATCGTCCAGAAGCGCCAGAGACGTTCGCCGGTGATTGGGCTATAGGCCGCGAGAAAGCCTCGGATGCCGCGGTCGCCGCCGGAGACGCCGGCGATTAGCTTATCTTTCACCGGAAGCGGGGCCACCGTTGAACCGTATTTCTGGGGCTCTTCGGGCATGTAGGCATCCCAGACTAGAGCGCCAGTAGTGCGGTTCAGGGCGATCAGGTGGGCGTTGTCCATCGACATGAAAACTTTGTCGCCGAGGATCGCCACGCCTCGGTTAGTGCCTAGGGAGGCGTCGCCGATGAGGCCGGTGGTTCGGGGGCGAGAGTATTTCCAGAGTTGGCGTCCGGTGGTGGCGTCGAGCGCAATGGCGGTGTTGGGGCCGGTGATGTACATTACGCCGTCGGCAACCAGGGGCGTCATTTCCAGGCCGAAGTGTTCCACTGGGTAAATCCATTTCACGCCGAGGTTCTTCACATTGGCTGTGTTGATTTGGGTTAGGTTGCTGTAGCGGTTACCGTCTAGCGTTCCGTTGTAGGTTAGCCAATCGCCCGATTTCGGATTTTGAATGCGGGCGAAATCGATGCCTGGGTTGCTGGAAGGCATGGTGCTCGAAAGCGCGGGATTTTCGCCGGGGCGGCCTAGGCTGCAGAGGAACGCCGTCAGGTCGCGGAGTTCGGCGGGGGTTCCGGTTACCGCATTCATTAGCGTTTGCTTTTCGTTTTGGATGGACTTGATATCCGGTTGAAGGAAGGAGTGGAAGCGGCCGTCGAGGCCTTGCACTTGGACGTCGAAGTTGGTGCGGCCCCGGGCGAAGCCTCGCATGGATTTGCCGTCTTTGAGTTCGATTGTGACCAATTCGTAGCCGGGGGTGATGCGCGCGGCTGGGTTCGTTATCGCCTCGCGGATTTCGCCGACGGTGAGTTCTCGGGCTAGGTTCGACAGGTCGGGACCGACGGCTTTGCCCCGCCCACGGATCATGTGACACTCAGAGCATTTTCCTTTGCCGAAAAAGAATTGGGCGCCGGCGATGGAATTGCCTGGGACTTCGGTTTCGGCGGCGGTTGAGTTGAGTGAGCGGACGAAGGCGGCTAGGGCGTCGAGTTCGGAGGGAGGCAGGTCGAAGGCGGGCATGCCGGAGGAGATCACGCCTTTTTGGATGATGCCGCGGATTTGCTGGATGGTGCGGCTACGCATGCGGCGCGTGGCGACCAGGCGGGGGCCCATTTCGCGGCCCTCGGCTTCGGATCCGTGGCAGCCGGCGCATTTTTCGGCGAAGGATTTTTGTCCGGCTTCCGTGGGAGATTGGGCTGGTACGGGGGAAAGGGAGAGAAGTAACGCTAGGGTGAATTGGAGCCGTACCCTATACCGGAACAGGCTGGCCGGGGGGCGAGCCGCAGACCAGGGGGTCTGCCCCACATTCTTGTATTCCACCAAACGGCTTTCATTCGGCTCTGAGATCAATGCAGCTCCTACAACTTCAATATTAGCGGCTTCCCGGCGGCAGCGGCGGACGCCACGGAGGTCTCAGTTCGTACGACAGGCATCCCTTCTCTCCGGAGCGGTATCCCGACAGAAACGCCCCTACCCTTTGCTCCGCGTTCCCGTGGGCGTCCCTGTCATAGAGGCCGGCTTTCTTGTTTCCGGCGAATTCGCCAAGGAATGTTAGCGTCGCTTTCGCTTCTTCGAAATCGTTCGGATGGAGCAAACCGTCTTTGTCCAAATAGTAGGTCATCACTCCCGCAAAACAGTCGGCGAATTGTTCGTTTGGAAAATCGAATATGCTTTCAATCCCGAGTTGGAATTGCAGGGCGTGACCGGTCTCATGCCCAAGCGCCACGGTGACCGCAAAATCACCCGGAGAGTTATTCCGTTTCGCGATCCTCTTGCTCAGTCCGGCCAGGTAAAAGCCATCGTAAGAAATCACGTTGCTGGCGGAACAGTACGCGGCGTTATCGAACATGGCCACCTTACCGCCTTCGCATTTCCATGGAGTGTTTAACGAACGTAACCTACCCCCGTCGAGGAATGACGGCATGACGAATTTCGTCCCGAAGCGTTGTGCAACGCTTTGCCAGGTCTTTCCAAGGTATTTGCTGATCCACTCGGCGTTCTTTTCTACTTTGTCAACGTCAGGGCCACGCACGCCAGTGTCGAGTTGCCGATTAAAGTCGTGCCATTCATTCGTCTGGGCGCAGATGCCTGCCGCTGCTAAGAACAACATCCTACATACTATGGAGCCCATTGTTTTTACTCCTCTGCGTCTCCTAAAACTTCAATGTTAGCGACATCTGCCACAGGCGCGGGACATCTTGATTTGTGCTGGCCCCGAAGGATCCGCTGGTAACCGTAGTGTTGGGGACGAATAGATTTGGGTGATTGAATGCGTTAATGCACTCGGCGCGAAACTGCATGTTTAGCGATTCCTTGATGGGGAATTTCTTGATCAACGAAAAATCGTAACGGGCTTGGCCGTCGCCGCGAATGCCGCCGAAGCGCAACGGGGAGACGCGAATGTTGTTGGCTAATTGGGCGCCCGATGCCTTATTGAAACCGGCGTTGACGTTGAACCATTGATCCACGCTGCGCTTGTCTTTCGGCAAAACGACATCCTTTGAGTTGCCGGTGAACAGAGTCCATACATCGCCAAAGGCGAGCGGGGCGCCGCTTTGACGCTGGGCTACTCCGTTCAACTGCCAGCCTCCTGCGAAGAAATTCACTGGCTTTGCGATATTGCTTCCCAGGCGCTTGCCCCTGCCGAAGGGAAGTTCCCAAATTCCGGTGATCACCAGATGATGGGTGCGGTCTAGATCGGAGATGGTTCGATACGGGACGGTATCAGTGGGATTTAGAAACTCGGTCGCTTGCATGGCCTTCGCGTAGGTGTAGGAAAGCTGCAAAGTGTAATCATGCGAGAACCGCTTTTCGGTGCGCACCTGCAGGGCGTGATACCAGGAATAGCCGATAGGTTGTTCCACACTGACACCACTAAACTGGGGCCAGGGACGCAGCAAAGCCGCGCGCGTCGTGTTGGCGGTGTAAATGGGATTAGTCCCAAGGAAAGGATTGGGGAACGATTCGTTCAGGAAATTAATCGTCGTGGTGTCGCGGGTGGGGCTCTTGCTCAAATACTGGGCCGGCGTGTTATCCAGTTGATGATTGAGGCCAAGCTTCGTGCCACGATTCCCCACGTAAGTTGCCTCGAACAAAAATTGGCCACGCAATTCCTGTTGCATGCCTAACGACCAACGTTGCACATAAGCTCGATGCCGCTCTGTCGGATAAAACGTCACGGCTTGACCCAAGTTGGTGGACAGGCCGCCGTCGGCTCCGCGAGCGGCGATGAGACCGGTGGGAAATGGGTTTGCCGTGCTGGTGATAAAAGTGACGCCGCTGTTGAGCGTCGCCTGGATTGGTGTTGCCTGGCTGAATCCGGTTTGAAGGCCGGCCGTTTTGTTCACGCCAACCGTATCGAAGAAGATACCGTAGCCGCCACGCACCGTGGTGCGGCGAGCCAATTGGTAGGCCAACCCAAAACGAGGCATGAAGTTCCTCTTGTCGGACTGCCAGTAGGTGCGCGGGTTGCTTCCCACACCAGCAAATGTCAGTCCTCCGAGCACCTTGAATTGGTTGGCCGGTAATTCGGGAATTGGGCGGAGCGCGTAGTTGGCTTGCGCTTGGGCGGCAACGGGGCTGGCTTGATCAAACGCGAAGTGGGCAACGGAGCGATTGAAGCGTTCGGTGACCGGCGTTTCATATTCATAGCGCAGGCCAAGATTCAAAGTAAGCTTCGGAGACAGACGATAATCATCATGGATGAAGAAACCGAACCACTTGTCTTGCTGCGCGTAGTTTGCCGTGCGATCAAGTTCCCCGGAAGGAATGCCCAGCAGGAAGGCGGTTAATTCGCCACCCACCGTGGGAGCGGCCGCGGTATCGAGAGGCCCGCGCGTATAAGTGCTGTTGAACGCCAATTGGGGAGCTGTATCGAGCGGGAAGCGTCCTAGGTTTTGGCGATACACGCGTGACTCGGCGCCAAACCGGATGTTGTGATTTCCAATAAGGCGGGTGAAGGTTCCGGCAAAGGCATGCGTTAGCGAAGAGGTCTTCCCATCGCCCGATTCCCAGTTGCCAAGTTGGGTTAGGCTTCCGACCTGCACGTTGGGGAAAGTGGCCAAAGTCTTGTCGACCAGGTTTACTGTTTGCGAAGAGAATCCAAGCGTCGAGAGATCGAAACCGCGGCTGTTGCGACGTTCGATGAAATCGCCGAATTCCAGGCCGTAACGGAAATTGAAGAGGAACGCGGGGTTGATCACGTACACATCATCCAAGGCGAAGCCCTTGTTGTGGCGGTTGAGGACGATGCCGACTGCAGGGGTGTTGGGGAACACATGATTCTTGTCTTCTTCCCAAAAATCGGTATGGGCGCGAAGGAAGGCCCGGTGGTTGGAACTGAAGGCATGATCGATACGGAACAAATGGTCCCACGTCCGTTCGAGTGCCGATGGAGTGTAGAAATAATTGTTAGTACCATCGCGATTTCCTGGTTGGTTGGGGCTGGGCCAAAAGGGGAGAATTTTCTGGGCCACGGGGTCCAGGCGGCTAGGGGGAATGATGTTCCCTGCGATGGGCTGGCGTTGGAAACGGCCCCCAGCGATGGCGGTAGTGGTTAGCGGATCGTACACCTGATAGCTTGCGCCGATGGCAAGAAGCGCCGAGAGATCGCCCTTGCGCATGGCATCGGTGGGGACACTGCTGACAAACGACTGGGGCACCCCGAACTTGTTTTCTTGATAGCCATAAAACCAAAACGTGCGATTCTTGCCGTTGTAAAGCTTGGGGAACAGCACCGGACCGCCGGCTACCGCGCCCCAGCGATTATCCGTATAGTGAGGAATTTTCTGTCCGGCACGGTTCTGGAAAATGTTCGGGGCGTCGAAGGCGGAGTTGCGCAAGGCCCATTCGGCTTGGCCGTGCAGTTGATTCGTACCGCTCTTGGTGCTGACGTTGATTACTGATCCGACACTGTGGCCGGCGCTGGCATCGAACGGGGCGGTTTGCACTTTGAATTCGGCAACAGCGGCGGCCGGCGGAATGAAGCCGACCCTTGTAGATCCGCCTTCAGCCTGAGTGTTCGACACACCGTCAAGGGTAAATTCGTTATTGTATTGCCCGGCGCCATCGGTTGAAATTTGGGAATTTTTATTGATCGAAAATGAGCCCGATTTCGCCAGGCGCATATCGGTCGTGTTGATTACGCCCGGGGCCAGTTG
>JANXXI010000086.1 GCA_025350695.1 Acidobacteriota bacterium | reverse complement strand
CACATTCAACCTACCCGCCGGCAACTATTCCTTCAACACGGTAACGTCTGATGGCATGAGAGTGTTCTTGGACGGGGCAAAGGTGCTTGACGCATGGAAGGATCAACAACCTACCTTATACGGATTTAACGTAGCAGTCGTCAAGTCTCAGCAAACTGGAGACAATCATCTGATTGAAGTCGAATACTACAACAACAAGTCAGGCTGGCCAATTGCCTATCTATGGTGGAACAAGCAATAACCTAAAACAGGAAGAAGGGGCCTCGAGAGGGGCCCCTTTTCTATTTGCCCACCAGTTTCCTGATCCCCTGCACGGTCACTCGGTCGCCCTCGATCTTGCCCGTCACCACCACACGCTCACCCACAAACGCCATCACCTTCGCCTTGTCCGGGATCTTGTAGGCGTTAAAATCCCCGTCGCGCACAAACACCGGGTCCCATCCGCCCTTGACGCACTTCTGCGCGCACTCCTTGGCCTCTTTGCCAGGCCGGGCATTGTTCCAGCCACACGCTGCGTCGGAAATGTAGCCCTTCATTTCAGCAGCCGCACTCACGCCTACGGTCAGCATCAGGAGAACCAAATAACGCATTTTATGATTATAGGGGAAATGGAGCGGGAGACGGGGTTCGAACCCGCGACCTCAACCTTGGCAAGGTTGCGCTCTACCAACTGAGCTACTCCCGCTAAAGAGTGTGCCAGCCACAACAACTTGCTGACCTTCCCATTCTCTCTTCGAAAACACGCCGCTGTCAAATACCAATCGTACTGGGGATGCGAACGCCGGACAGGAGTCCTCGGATTTCGTCAGGGCTACTGCTCTATGAGCAGCCCGTCCGCGGGGCCGCCCGCCGAAGTGGCTTCCGCCTCACGCTTCCCCATGCAGTTTCAACACCCCACATTACCCAACCTCATTGCCTACACGAGCACTTCACCCCTATCTCATTGTTTTTTAACAACTTGTTACAAAGCATTTTACTATTTTTGTAGTATTATTGAGTAATCACGCTGAAACAATTTGCATACTAAATGTTATTTATATGAAAATAAAGGGTTTATAGTTCAAAAGAAAGCTTGTAAATTGCGCCCCATGGTTGGTAGACTGAACTCTCGCGTTGGTAGTTTGCGGGTATTGGCAGATGCCCCCGTCGGCGGGTATCGAAACTGGGATTCCACTTAAGATATATCCTACCCATGTTTTCCACAGGTTGAGGAAAACTTGTGGGAAAGCCTTATTCGTTTTTCGAAGACGCGGAGGCAAAAACAGAGACACGATTCAAACGTGCACGCAACAAACAAGAATGGATGGGCATGAATATTTGGGAACGGATCAAAGAAGAAATTGCGAAGAGTATAAGCCAAGAAAGCTTCGAGAATTGGTTCGCTGACACGCTACTGCAACGCGAGGAGAGTGAACGCCTCTTCGTCCGGGTGCCAAACGAATCGGCCAGAGCTTGGATGGAGCAGGAGTATTCGGAAACGGTGCGCCTGGCGATAGAACGCCTCCACCTCCCGATCCGAACCGTGCTCTACGAAGTCGCCAGTTCCAATAACGGTTCTTTCAACGGAGGCGCCTCGGCCGACAACAATTCTCACGGCGACCTACCATTCCAAGCACCCATGACGCAAATGAACTCGAAATTCAACTTCAAGAATTTCGTGGTTGGGTCATGCAATCAGTTCGCTCATGCCGCCGCCATGGCTGTCGCGACCAGGCCTTCTCAGAGCTATAATCCTCTGTTTATTTATGGTGGAGTCGGCATGGGCAAGACTCACCTCATGCACGCCATTGGCCGCCATTTGCTTGAGAATTTCCGTGATATGAAAGTGGTCTACACTTCGAGCGAACGCTTCATGAACGAGATGATCCAATGCATCCGCACTGACCGTATGCGCGAGTTCCACCAACATTACCGCACCGCCGATGTGCTGCTGGTGGACGACGTTCAAATCCTCGGAGGCAAGGAACGGACGCAGGAAGAATTTTTCCATACTTTCAACGAACTGTACGATCATCAGAAACAGATTGTTCTTTCTAGCGACTCGCCGCCCAAGCAAACCTCGGGCTTGGTTGAACGCTTGCGCAGCCGCTTTGAATGGGGCCTGATGGTCGATGTGCAGCCACCAGATCTTGAAACAAAAATCGCCATTTTGGACCGCAAGGCTGAAGAGCAGGGCATTCATTTGCCCGAAGACGTTCGCGTTTTCATCGCCACAAAGACCAAAAGCAACATGCGGGAGTTGGAGGGAGCTTTGATCAAGCTTGGCGCCTATTCTTCGGTTACGCAGAGTCCAATCACCCTCGCGATGGCGACGCAAGTTCTAAAGCACATCGTAGCGGGCCAGGATCGCCGAGTTTCCATCGATTCAATCATCAAGGTGGTTGGGGAGCACTTTCAACTGACCCCCGCGCAGATCAAGCAGAAGAGCAATGCCCGCAGTATCAGC